>CAMDBP010000008.1 GCA_945889315.1 Chitinophaga pinensis | reverse complement strand
AAATTATATAAAGATGTAAAATCAGAAGAGGTTCTACTAAATCTTTCTGAGCAATCGTCAATAACATTCCACTGATCAGATGTTAGAGGACTGTCAGTTAGAACAATCACTAATGCTCTGAAATCTTTTTGAGATGTTATGGAACTAGGGAGTATCGCAAGTTTTTCAATATGCATCCAGGGAAACTTAAGATTTATGTTGTAAACAGAAAGTTGCGAGATGCTGAGTCACCATCCGTTCAAGAATTCGCAAAAGGAGTAATAAATGAATTAATAATACCAGCAAAGAAAGAAAAACTGACAAAAGCAGAAAGGTCGAAACTTGAAGCTGAAGCGTTTAATATTTCATGGGCTTTGGGGGAGTTGAAAAAACATCAAAAGCCAAAATAATAGATAAAAAGTGGTTGAAAAACAGTGCTAAAACAGTGCTAAACTACCCGAATCGCCCCCTATTTTGCGTGTTTTTATAAAAAAATGAAAAATGCTAAGTTATTGATTTACAGACAAAAAGCCCCAAACGACTGGGGCTTTTTTTGTAAGTGGAGAATATCGGAATCGAACCGATGACCTTTTGCATGCCATGCAAACGCTCTAGCCAACTGAGCTAATCCCCCATGTAAAATCAAACTATATCTTAAAATCCAATACGAATACTAAAATCGATAAGAGCACAAAAATAATCCTAATCTACAAACAACAAACTACTATCTCCGTAACTTAAAAAACGAAAATTGTGTGATTGCGCTTCTTGATAGATATTTCGCCAGTTATCTCCCACTACACTGGCTATTAACATAAGTAATGTACTCTCTGGCAAGTGAAAATTAGTTATCAAACCAAGACAGCTTTTAGGCTTATAATGGGGTAATATCAGTATTTCTGTTGCTGCCTGTAATGTATCAATGGCATTTAACTCCATATAGCGCTTAACTTCGTTAAGGGACTCGTTATACGTTAAGTGTGTGCTATCTGCATACGGTTCCAACTTATCTACCATCATCTTGGTATCCCCTTTACTTAACTGAACACCAATCCAATAAATACTCTCCAGCACACGCATAGACGTAGTGCCCACACATACGCGCTTGTTTTTAGATACGAGTAAATCTAGGGTATCTCTTTTAATCTCAAAATGCTCTCTATGCATATCGTGATCCATTACATTATCTTCTTTGACTGGCAAAAATGTTCCTGCACCTACATGTAGTGTTACTTCTCCTAAAACCACACCTTTGGCCTGAAGACTACTCAGTACACGATCCGTAAAATGCAACCCCGCCGTAGGCGCTGCTACACTGCCGGCATTTTTAGCAAAAACGGTTTGATAGGTTTTTACATCCGAGGCTTCTATATCCCTATTTAGATAAGGTGGCAACGGCAACTCCCCGATCCTATCTAACAACTGCGTAAAGCATTCTCCACTGTCCCAGGTTAATTCTACTATACGTTCGTCTCTATCTATTAACCTTGCCCCTATGATGGATGTGTTCTCAGCTAAAAAAATCATTTCATTATCCTTCCATTTTTTGCTATTACCTATGATGCACTTCCATCTACAACTTGAGGTAGCCGTAAAAATGGCCTCGTAACTGGCAGGAAAAATAGGCTCCAAAAGCAACACTTCAATAGTTGCTCCACTTGCTCGTTTAAAATAAAGTCGGGCTGGAATCACCTTGGCATTATTCATCACTACCAAGGTATCATTATCCAAAAAATCTCCTATATTTTTGAAAACAGAATGTTTTGTTGTCCCATTTTGGTAGACGAGCAATTTACTTTCATCTCTTTTAGCTAATGGATATTTTGCTATGTGTTCATCTTTAAGATTAAAGTGGAAGTCTGACTTTTTTATCATTTAGTAGATGGGTTGATATCGCTTACCGGGCAGCGAAGTTATACAGTTTTTCATTTCTAATTCTAATAAAGTCATGGCTAACAGACTTGAACTAAAATTTGCTTGAGCCATTAATTGGTCTATTCCCATCTCTCTGTTCTCTCGAATCAAGGCAAGAATCACTTGCTCATTATCGGTTAGCTCTACAAATAACTGGCGTTGAGTTTGTTTCTCTATTTTTACATCCCAGTTTAATAATGTCACCAAATCATCAATCCCCTCAATAAGATTTGCTTTATGGCTTTTGATTAAATAATTACACCCCGCAGAATATTTCGCACCACTATTTCCTGGAACTGCCAAAACATCTCGATTATACTGATTTGCTATTTCTGCCGTAATCAGCGAGCCTCCACTAATAGCCGATTCTACAACTACAACTGCGTCCACCATCCCTGCCACAATTCTATTCCGTTTCGGAAAATTTTCTCTATCTGGAGTGGTACCCGAAACAAATTCAGTTATTACGGCTCCTGTGTGTGCTAGCATATCTGTTGCAACGTTGGTATGCACAGCAGGATAAATCCTATCCAAACCATGTGCTACAACGCCATAGGTATTGAGTCCCATCTTTACACACTGTTTATGCGCCCAAACATCTACACCATAGGCTAATCCACTTACAACGGTTGCATTATACGGTTTTAGGTCTTCAATAAACTGATTAATAAATTGCTTACCATAGGCTGTCATGTTACGTGTACCTACAATGGCGATACATTTTTCGGGTGACAAATTTCCATTTCCCTTTACATAAAGTAAAATAGGACAATCTGGTATATTCTTGAGCCTTATGGGATAGTCAGCATCTAAAAAAAAGATAGATTTAATATCATTTCTAACTATAAAGTGACACTCGCTTTCAGCTTTAGTAAAATCACTAAATCCTTTGATATTTGCAGCTAATACGTCGCCTACGCCAGGTATTTTCTTTAAAAAGGATATAGATTTATTGAAAATAGGCTCTACCCCGCCACAATACCCTATAAGGTTTTTTGCCAGTACACTTCCGATACCCGGAATTTGTGTGAGCGCTATTTTATAGACTAAATCTTTATCCACGTCAAGTAAGACGAAAATATACTACTAAACGAGAATGGAAAGAAAAATTTCTATTTTATCGTATTGGTATTTGAGGTAACGGCCCCAATTAACTCGTCGTAGCCATAATAGATATTTTTGTGATAAATCAATAGGGTATAATCATTCTCCGTTTCTTGATGATTTCCTTCTGTCATCGTATAATCTATATGGCCTTCATTATCTTTGAGTACTACATGATAATTATAATAGCTCTGCTTGAGCAACGTGGACACACCATACATTTTGTAATCTGGCCAGTATTTCATTTTAAATTCTTCTTTTAACTGCCAATCTGTAAGTTCTCCATAAACATAAAGATCACCTAAATCTCTAAGGTCATTACTTTTATAGTAAAAATGAATCATGGCGTAGTCGCCATCTTCCACAACATTCGTCCCATCGCTATTTGCAATCTCTCGCTTACCGTTGTAATCTAACCAACGTACATAGGTTAGGTGAAATCTAGGCTCGTCAGGTCTCAAAACACAATTTTGAACTGTATCTGTATATTTTTTAATTACATTATTGCTAAAATTACGCAATGATCGTATATCAAAAAATCGAAATTCATTGGTTCCTGGAAATAAGTTCTTGTCTTCGTAATTAAATGAAAGCGCATTATTATTGACGAACAACGGTTTCAAATTATAGATCGCATTGTTCCAACTATTATTTTGCAAAATTGTAACGTTCACATCCGTAAAAGGATTAGGGATAGTAAATCCTTCATAATTGACCGAAAAATCTACTTCTTGATGCGTAAACCGGTACTCAGGATCTGTAGCACTTCGTATATTCGTACTTACACTAGTGCGTTTATCAAGTACCATAAACCTTCGCGTTAACACCACATCTTCCAGATCAAAATTCCGATAAATTTTTAAAATATAATTACCCGACTTAGTAATCTCCATATCTTTTTCTGGAAAGTTCAATGCATAATGTGTGTATTTCTGATAGGTATTGGTCGAATATTTGAAATCTACAATATCTCCCATCAGCTTACCGCTGATGTACTCCATTTGCTGGAGTGAAGATTCTTGCCAATTTCGATCACAGTGGATATACGTGTAGTTAAAAAACTCGTTATTCGGACTTAATATGTCAAACGATAATCTCAGCTTTTCACTGCTGCCTAGTGCTATCAAGGGAAGTGGATCGTAAATACTTATCGCCTTTTGTAAGATTACGGTCCGGATATCTGCACCATAACTGGTATTTTCATACGTTACAGATTGGGCTTTGGCTCCAAAAAAAAGCACTAGTAGGAATATTACTGTAAGTTTAAATTTCATGAATTATAGTAGTATCAAATATAAGGACATTGTTTAGTTTGTGCGGAAAACTCTGACGTTAGAAATGAAATAAGAAGTAGTTCTTCTTATTTTACACGTGATTTTTTTTGGCTTCATTCCAGATTTCATCCATTTGTGCCAGCGACATATCTTCCCACTTCAAGCTGTTTTTAGTTGCATAGGCTTCTATTGCCTCAAAGCGGAGTTTAAACTTCTTATTGGTCTTCTCTAATGCATCATCAGGGTTTATTTTAAGCCAACGCGCATAGTTTACCAAGCTAAAAATAAGATCTCCAAATTCCGCTTCCTTTTCTTCGCCCTCTGCTTCTTTAAATTCCTGAAGCTCTTCTTCCACTTTATCCCATACGTCATCTTTATTCGGCCAATCAAAACCAACTTGCGCTGCTTTGTCTTGCATACGCATGGCCTTTACAAGGCTGGGCATCGAGCTTGGAACTCCACCAAGTACCGTTTTGTTAATTCCTTCTTTTAACTTGAGTTGTTCCCAATTTTGTTTTACCTCTTCATCATCCTTTACTTCAACGTCTCCATAAATATGCGGATGACGATAAATCAGTTTTTCACACACTGAGTTTAATACATCTGTCACATCAAATTGCTGCTTCTCCTCCCCTATTTTGGCATAAAAAACCAGATGTAAAAACAAATCACCAAGCTCTTTCTTTATTTCGTCACTATCATTCTCTAAAATAGCATCACTAAGTTCATAGGTTTCTTCAATGGTCAGATGACGTAGGGTCTCATTGGTTTGTTTGCGATCCCAAGGACATTTTTCACGCAAATCATCCATTATGTTTAGGAGCCTGCCAAAAGCTTCTAGCCTTTTATCCATTATAGTATTTTATTGTCTTTCATTAGACCGATAAAGTTCTCTTTGTAATTTTTGCCGATGGGAATTTTAATACTACTCACCTCACAAATAGATGTAGAAAAGGATGCCACTTTATTTCTATTTACTATGAAGGATCGATGTACTCTGCTAAATAGTTCTTCTGGTAATTTCTTCTCCATGTTTTTCATGGTTTGAAGCGTTACTATTTTCTTGTCATTCTCTAAGTAAATTTTCACATAGTCGGCAAATGCTTCAATATAAAAAATGTCATTATAGGCAAGTTTAATGAGCTTCTGATTGGCTTTAACAAAAATGAAATCACTCTCCATATCTGTTTCTGCAACATCTTCAGTACCTTTTATCTTTTGATATTCTTTAGCCTTTTCGATGGCTCGTTCAAAACGATCATAGGCAATTGGTTTTAATAAGTAATCTAAGGCATTTAGATCAAAACCTTCAACAGCAAAATCTGGATATGCAGTAGTAAGAATAAAAAGTGGTTTTGTTTCTAATGATTTAATAAAACTTAGGCCATTAATTTCAGGCATCTGTATATCCAGAAACATTAAATCTACTTTTCTACTTTTTAATACTTCGCTCGCTTCAGCTGCATTATTGCAGCGGGCTATTAAGGTAAGATCAGGATGCTTATTGACATAAGCTTCTATTATGTCTAATGCTAAAGGTTCATCATCTACGGCGATACAATTCATATATAAATAATTTAAGTTAATTTTATGTCTAGGGATACTTTGAATTCAGTTTCTGTACTAATCAATTCTAACGCATGTTGCTTTGGGTAAAGTAAATTTAATCTTTTTTTGACATTAATTAGTCCTATCCCACCTTGATAACCTGCTTGCTGACTTATTTCGCTGCCCGTACTTGGCTTACTATTAACTATCTCAAAATGCAAATCGTCTTCATGCGTAACTATTAAGACCTTCACAAAACCATTCGATCTGTCCTTCCCCAGACCATGCTTAAAACTATTTTCTACAAACGGGATAAGTAGCATTGGGGCTATCTCATATGAATCTGTTTCTCCTTGTATTTCAATTTGCAAATCCATACGATCTCCATGCCTAACCTTTTCTAGCTCCAAGTAACTCCTTAAATACTTTATCTCTTGCGTTAAACTTACTTTTTTTTCACTCCCTTCGTATAGCAGATAACGCAAAATATCACTAAGTTTTAAAATTAAATCCGGTGTGAAATCAGATTTTTGAAGTGATAACGCATAAATACTATTTAAACTATTGAATAGAAAATGCGGATTAATTTGTGATTTAAGGTACTTCAATTCAGTTTCGGCATTTAACGTCTCTAACACTTTAGCAAGACGTTCTTTCTCATACCAATGTTTCACCAATTTAAGACTCATGGTAATGGCCGTTGTGTAAATGATAGCCATAGCCGTCGTCAATAAAAAGCGCAGGGAGAGTAGCGATAATTTATCCTCTGGACCAATGGTATTTAGGGCTAAAAAAGCACCCGACTCTAAAAAGGTTCCAAGAGAAATACTGAGTGATATTGCTGCGAAATACTTTAAATAATCCCTTTTTTGTAAAAAGACAGGAAAGAGAAAGTAGATATTAAAATAACTCACCAATGCATGAATAGTTACAATGACGAATGAGTTGATATAAAAATCTAACGTGCTACTTCCAGGACTAAGCACATAGACCCAAAACATAAAATAAACCAGCCAAAGTAAAACATGGTGAAGATTATACTTCGTTAGTTGCTTGTACTGGGTGCTGTTAATAAATGACTTAACGGTGTGCTCCATTTTATTCAAACCAAAGGTAAAACAAGAAATAAGATATTGGCCATAGCTAGGCTAAATGTCAGCTAAATATCTACTAACCTCTTATTTATTAAAATACCGAAGAAGAGCATAACTCCAATCCAGTACATTAACGCCTGCTTTGAAGTAGTTATTATCGTCTGCATTCGTTATTATATTATCTGTTGTTCTGTGCTTGTGACTTATGTTTATACCAGATGAAACGGCCAGAAAAACAATAAGGTTAAGCACCACAAGTGCAATAATAACTAAGGTTGATTTCGGTATAAATTTTGGTCTTTTAAGCATAAAGTGACTGTGCACGATTACTAATTTTAGCTTTACGAATATAGTGCCAAAAAGTTACGTTACCATTTTCGTCGGTAAATATGACAGATGTATCGGCAAAATGACCGGTTATATTATGTTTAATCGAATACCTTTGCGTCATGCAGTTTCTAGTAGTACTTGGATTAATTCTCACCCTTTTAGCCATCGCCTTAATAGGTATGTCCGTTCGACTTTTTTTAGTAAAAAATGGCGAAGTTAGAGGCGGTTGTGCGGGTAAAAATCCGATGATGCAAGAAGAAGGAGTTGCGTGCACTATGTGTGGCGCAATGCCTACCGAAGAATGTAAGAGCGAAGAGGCTTAGTATCTACAACCTAAATCTATATTGCAAGCCTAGATAAGGATACGAAACATCGCGTAAAGGGACATCACACTCGTAACTAAACGGTAAATTTTCTAATTCTTCTACTTGATCAAAACCTTGTGCAAAGCTTATACGCACAAGCGGCTGAACAGTTAATCTATCGTTTAAAAATTTCCGTTTGAGCTGATAGTGTAATCCAATGCCTTCCTCCAGCACGAATTTTCCGTGACACGAAACAACCAGCCTACCAATATCTTTGGAGCCCGTATGGAATTCTCCAAATCTACCCTGTATACTTGCATCTATACCCCATCCACTGGCCAAGGTGTAACCCAACTGATATCCTACTCCTACGTTTCGCTGATCAGAGGCTGCTTTGTCATAGCTAAGGTATAACGAGTGGGTGTAGTTATTTACTTTATAGGAAACACCGAGTACTTGGCGCACATTCGTATAAAAGTATTTCGATTCCCCAAAAAGTTCAAATGAACGTTGCGCACTTGAAACGCCTGCAAGTATTAGAGTAAAGAGTAGTAGCGAATATCTCATTTATGCTTAACGGATAAAAAATAGATGTAGTATTCCATTTATCACCCCTTCTCTTCGTACACCTGCACCAGCTCGATACAGGTTTTGATAGCTGCTTCCATGTCTTGCACGCTCACATATTCATGCTTCCCGTGTATGGCCATTTCTCCGGTAAAAAGATTAGGACAGGGTAAACCCATAAAGGATAAGCGAGAGCCATCGGTACCACCACGAACAAGGTCTTGTTTTGGTTTTATGCCCACACGATGCATTGCCTCTACGGCATATTCTTCTATGTAGGGTTTGGTATCTAGCACTTCACGCATATTGCGATATTGTTCCTTTACTGATGTTTCATATCGAGCACCCGGAAAATGGGCAATAGTTGCGTCAGCTAGTTCAATCAATACGGCCTGGTGATTCTCCAAATTAGCCGTAGTAAAATCTCGTATTAAGAAATCAACACTCGCTGTTTCCAACTGCCCTTTCAAATTATAGGGATGAACAAATCCTTCAGAACCACTCGTTGTTTCTGGCGAAAAACCTGTTGCCGGTAAGGATTCCATAAAATGACTAATAACTTTTACTGCATTCACCATTTTACCTTTTGCATACCCTGGGTGTGCACTTATACCGTGAAATCTAATAGTCATAGCGTTCGCCGAAAACGTGTCACCTTCGAGTGAGCCTCTCGGCCCTCCGTCTAAAGTATATCCAACATCGGCATTCAGTTTTTTCATGTCTAGCATTTCTACTCCCCTTCCTACTTCTTCATCTGGTGTAAATAGAATTCGGATATCCCCGTGCTTAATTGTTGGATTGTTTACCAATTCTGCCGCCAGTTGCATTATGATGGCCACACCAGCTTTATCGTCTGCTCCAAGGAGAGTCATCCCACTCGCTGTAATTATATCGTCTCCGATACGCTCTGATAGATACTTATGTTGTGCGATGGTAATAACCTGAGTAGTATCGTCTGGCAAGATGATATCTTGACCTTGATAATTAGCATGAAGTATGGGCCTAACGTCTGTCCCACTGCAATCTGGCGCTGTATCCACATGAGAACAGAAGCAAATTGTCTCCAAATTCTCTTTAGCGGAAGTGCTCGGCAACGTACCAAACACATAACCATGTTCATCTATATAGGCATCATTAACACCTACAGACAATAACTCTTCTACCAGTATGTTACTTAAATTTTTCTGCTTTTCGGTGCTTGGAAACGAGACGCTATTAGGGTCACTTTGTGTATCTATTTGTACATAACGCATAAAGCGTTCGGCTACATTTTTGGCTAGTTCATTCATGCTTTTTAATAAAGTAAAACAAAGTAAGCGATTATTTTTTTGTTCTAATCTATTCTAGCAAAACATATTAGGGTGAGGTTTTCTCTGGTCTGCGTTATCAAAGAATACGCTTCTTAACCTTTATTCTACGTACACGCCCTTCAGTGAAGTTCCATCGTCATAAATAAAATAGGCTGAAAGGCTCTTATTTGCTTTTATAAGCTTAGTTGCTTCATCCAAACCCAATACCATACAAGCTGTAGCATACGCATCTGCAACGGCACAATAATCGTGCAGCACACTTGCACTTTTCAATGTATTTATAACCGGCTTACCACTTCTAGGATCTATGGTGTGACCAATTATAGTTCCATTAACTTCATAAAAGTTTTGATAATTTCCACTTGTGGCTAAGGATACGTTCTCAAGCTCCAGGACAGTGAAGAAGTCTGAAGGATTTGCATTGATTATTGGTGTATTTACGCCCACCTTCCAAAATGTTCCTTCTTCATTCTTACCTTTCACTCTAAGTTCTCCGCCCACCTCTACCATAAAATCCGTAACCCCGTTGGTCTCCAAATAAAGCGCAATAATATCTACTAAATAACCCTTGGCGATAGCATTAAAATTAACTGCAACAAGAGAATCTAGTTTATAGGGATTACCCTTTTCATCAAACTGTATTTTTTCCATTCCTTGATGCTTTTTGCACTCTTCAATATCTGAATCTTTCATAAATACACCTTCTTTCTTAGCCCTATTATAGACTTCAAAAAGTGATGCTGCAGATGGATCAAAAGCACCTAACGTTTCTTGAGTAATCGTTTTAGATAAAGTCAGCATCTCGATAAAATGCTGCATATCGTTAGAAAAATGAGCATACTCTGTAGGGATTTTCCAAATAGAATCAGAATTTGAATTGAATGCTGTTACCATCGAATTAACTTGATACGTGGATAATCCGTGATTTACCGCATACGTTATCGAGTCAATCTTTTGGGATAAATCAGCAATCTCATCTCCCAAATAGGAAATATGATATGTTGTCCCAATCGCATTACCTTCAATTCTCTGGGTAACTATTTTCTTATCACTGCTGCAAGACTCAAGAATTGCTAACACAAAAAAAAGGCAGATTACTCTGCCTTTCGTTTTATAATTTAAATTCATCTGAATTTTTATTGAATTAATTACCCGCCAAAATCGTCAAATGCAACGTTTTCTGGTGGAACACCCCAATCATCACACATTTTTAGTACCGCTTGATTCATCATCGGAGGACCGCAGAAATAGAATTCAATATCCTCAGGTGACTCATGTTTACTCAAATACTGATCGATTACGGCTTGATGTACGAATCCTGAAAATCCATCACCTACAGTATCATTAACGTCAGTCTTGGCTACCCAATTATCTTCTGGCATAGCATCCGACAATACGATAAAAAACTTAAAGTTAGGAAAATCAGCAGCAATCTTATTGAAGTGATCTAAATAAAATAGCTCTCTCTTGCTTCTTCCTCCATACCAATACGTCACTTTTCTACCCGTCTTCAACGTGTGGAATAAATGAAAAAGATGAGAACGCATAGGCGCCATTCCAGCACCTCCGCCTATATAGAGCATTTCTGCTTCTGTTTCTTTTATAAAGAACTCACCGTAAGGACCCGAAATTGTAACTTTATCTCCTGGTTTACATCCAAAAACATAAGAAGAACAAATCCCAGGATTCACGTCCATCCACTTGTTATTTTTTCTATCCCATGGTGGAGTGGCAATACGTATATTAAGCATTACGATATTTCCTTCAGCAGGGTGATTTGCCATAGAGTATGCTCTAAATATCGGCTCATCATTTACCATTTTAAGGTCCCAAAGAGCGTATTTATCCCACTCAGATTTGAAATCCATAGGATCTCTACCCAAAGCTACTAACTCTGGATGAGCGGTTATATCGATAGTGCTGAAATCAACCTCAATAGCGGGAACGTCTACTTGAATATATCCTCCTGCCTCAAAGTCAAGATGCTCACCTTCTGGAAGTCGCACCACAAATTCTTTGATAAATGAGGCAACATTGTAGTTTGAAACCACTGTACAATCCCATTTTTTAATCCCAAATACTTCCTCTGGAACTTCAACTACCATATTTTCTCTTACCTTAACTTGGCAAGCGAGTCTCCAATGATCTTGTTGATCTTTACGTTTAATATGACCCGTCTCTGTTGGAAGTATATCTCCACCGCCAGACATAACTTGACATTTGCACATGGCACATGTTCCACCGCCACCGCAGGCAGAAGGTAAAAATAAGTTCGCTTGTTGTAATGCACCTAAAAGTGTACCGCCAGCTTCAACTTCAACTTCTCTTTCTCCATTTATGGTTAGTTTTACTGCTCCTGAGTTTACTAATCTCTTAGCTGCTACCACAAGCATAGCTACTAAAACAATAATAACTAAGCTAAAAACTACTGCGGATAACAGAACAACTGTTTGATTCATTGCTAAAATCATAATTCGATAATATAATTAAAATGGAAGTTTAAAACCTGCGAAACTCATAAAACCAAGAGCCATAAGGCCTACGATGATAAACGTAATTCCTAATCCTCTTAATGGCTTTGGCACATCACTATATGCCATTTTTTCTCTTATAGCTGCAAGAGAAACTACTGCTAAGAACCATCCCACACCTGAACCTATTCCAAAAGTGGTAGCTTCTGCTAAGTTGTAATCTCTCGTAGGCAAGAACAAAGCCGCACCTAAAATAGAGCAGTTAACCGCTATAAGTGGTAAGAATATACCAAGTGCATTATATAACGATGGAGAAAATTTTTCAACCACCATTTCTATTAATTGTACAAAGGCTGCTACTATGGCAATAAATATGATGAACTTTATTACTTCCAAATCTACACCAGCAAGATCAGGACTAAGCCAAGTTAAGGCTCCTTCTTTTACTAAATAAGTGTATGCTAACCAGTTAAGAGGCACTGTCACAGCAAGAACAAATATAACGGCTGCACCAAGGCCTACCGCTGTTTTATACTTTTTAGATACCGCCAAAAATGAGCACATACCTAAAAAGTACGCAAAAATCATATTATCTACGAAAATTGATTTTATGAATATGTTTAATAAATTTTCCATTTTTAAAAATGTTGTATTTTAATTATTAATCCTCTGAATATCCGTTACGAGCACGAAGACCCCAAATAATAAGTCCCAAGATAATACACGCAGCAGCTGGAGTTGCAAAGAAACCATTAGCTACATACCAATCTTTAGATAAAACTTGAAAACCGAATATCTTACCCGCTCCAAAAAGCTCTCTTATGAATGCTATCACAATAATAATCCAAGCATATCCTAAAGAATTGCCTAACCCGTCTAACGCTGAATCCCATGGTCTATTTCCCATGGCATAGGCTTCTAGCCTACCCATTACTATACAGTTGGTAATAATAAGCCCCACAAATACCGAAAGTGATTTAGATTGCTCATATACATAAGCTCTCAACACTTGATCTAATGCAGCAACCAACGTAGCCACCACAACCAATTGAACAATAATTCTGATTCTATTTGGAATGGTGTTCCTCATGGCAGAAATCACTATATTAGACATTACAACCACAAAAAGTAATCCGAAAGCCATAATAAGCGTTCCTTTCATAGCTATGGTCACAGCCAATGCAGAACATATTCCTAAGATTTGTATTGTAACTGGATTATCACTATCTAGTGGATTAGTTACTAAAGCTTTACGTTTCTTAGAAAGTAATGCTTCTTTCTCTTTAACCGTTTTTTCTATTACTTCTGTGCTCATTTTGTTACTTTTTTAGAGGATAAGTATGGTTGATATAAGGTCATATACGCATCTAGCATAGAGTTTACACCCTTTGCAGTGATAGTTGCCCCACTAATGCCATCTACCTTTTGTGGATCGCTATCATAGTTACTACCCTCGCCTTTTTGAAAGTCTGGTGCATTAACAGAGGAAGATTCGAACGCTAATTTTTTTCCTATAAAACGACCTTGAATATCAGCATCATTGATACGAGCACCTAAACCTGCGGTTTCACCCTTGTGGTCAAAAACGATACCTTGTATAGTTTCAGCATCACCATCTATAGCCACATACGCCCATATATTATCCCATAATCCATTACCATAGGTTGGTAACACAAACGATTCTACTTCTGCAGGATTGTCTTTTTTACCTACTACATATACAGGCAAAATTCTATCTGCTGCTGGCTTTTTATATTCTTTAAATGTAGAAATTTTAGCCTCATCTTCTTGTACCGCTACTCCTTTAGCATTCACCACTTCTACTTTTACAACTTTGTTATAAAGTTCGGTTACCTGTGGGCCTGTCAAACCATCTATACTTGTTTGACCTAAGCCCGCTTTGAGTATAAACTTTTGTTTTTCAACTAATATCGCTGCGCTTTGCTTTTCTTTTAGTGTTTCGGAAACGAAAGCTAACAAAGTACCACAAACTAGTGTGAGTAATATGGAATATCCGAAGATATATCCGTTTGAATTAATATTAAGCTTTGACACGTTTTAATCTCATTTTAATGTTAGACTGAATTACTTTGTAATCTATTAATGGCGCAAATACATTCATTAGAAGTATGGCCATCATGATGCCTTCTGGATAACCTGGGTTGAAAACACGTATTAAGATGGTGAGTACACCTATAAAAAATCCGTATATCCATTTGCCTCTTTCTGTTTGAGCCGCAGATACAGGATCTGTAGTCATAAACACAGTACCAAACATAAACCCACCAATTACTAAGTGGTACCAGGCTGGCATATCGTACCACGCATTACCACCTACCATATTTAAAATACCTCCCATAAACAAGCCGCCAAGTACAGTACTTAACATTATTTTCCAACTTCCTACTCCCGTAACAATAAGTAACGCAGCACCTATTAGTATGGCTATAACCGAAGTTTCCGCTATAGAACCTGGAATAGTGCCATATACACTGTCCATAATGGTAGTACCCCAAGATAACAGAGAGTCGCTCCAAGGCTTACCCTCTCCACTGGCCATACTAAGATTACCTAAAGTCGTAGCACCCGAATAACCATCAACCGTGGCAACGCCGTCAGCAATAGGAACCCAACATTTGTCACCACTCATTTCTGGTGTGTATCCAATATACAGGAACATACGTGCTGTAAGTGCAGGATTTAATAAGTTCATCCCTGTACCACCAAAAACCTCTTTACCTATAACTACTGCAAATGCTGTAGCTAATCCCACCATCCATAACGGAACATCTGCTGGCATTACCATAGGAATAAGCAGCCCTGTTACCAAGAAACCCTCATTTACGGGGTGTCCTTTGAACTGTGCAAAAGCCATTTCTATACCTAAACCTACACCGTAAGACACGATAATGATAGGCAACGTTTGAAGCATTCCGTACCAAAAGTTTTCCAATACGCTAACTTCCATTCCCACAGCTCTGTGAAATTGGTAACCCAAATTCCACATACCAAACATTAGCGCAGGGAGTAAGGCAATAACTACGATAAACATAGTTCGCTTTAAATCTATACCATCTCTAATGTGCCCACCACTGTGTGTGGTGTGATTGGGAACAAAGAGGAATGTTTCTAGTGCATCAAATGTAGAATGCAAGAAACTTAACTTACCACCCTCTGAAAAGGTTGGTTTTAATTTATCAACTTGGTCTCTTAAAAATTTCATCTATATAACTATTAAGACTCCTCAGCCATTAGTTCTAATCCTTCTGAAAGCACTCTTTGTACATCAATTTTAGAAGTACATACAAACTCACAAAGAGCCATATCTTCTTCTATCACTTCGTATATTCCTAAATTTTCCATTTGCTCTAAATCTTTAGCCATGATGGACTTGATCAATTGTTGCGGCATAATGTCCATAGGCATTACTTTTTCATATTGACCTGTAACCACAAAAGCTCTATGCTCACCATGTGGATTAGTATTGGCCTTAAATGTTTTTTTCAAAAACTTAGATATAGGCAATGTTGAGCTTATCGTAGGACGAGGGTAAGATGGGAATAACCAGCCTAATAACTCATAATGATCTCCTTCAGGAATTACTGAAATCTGAGTATCATATAATCCTAAATAACCATCTTTTGCTATTTTGGTACCCGTAAGTACATTACCACTAATAACTCTAACGTTATCGCTTCTTAAATTGTTAGACAATAAACCTGAAATATCAGCACCTACTCTTGTTTTGTAATATGCTGGCTTAGTAACTTCAGAACCTGCTATCGCAATGGTTTGTTCGAGATCGACATTTCCTGTCTCAAAGAATTTACCAATAAACGCAACATGTTGTGGTTTGATGGTCCACACCACTTCACCTTTATTGATAGGGTCGATCTTATTGATTTGCACACCCACTAAGCCACTTGGGTGAGGTCCACTAAAGGTATTTCTTTCAACGCCAGAAACAGATCCATAGACAGAACTATCTTTCGAAGTATGCAGATTAAGATGAACTTTACCTGAGGTTAATTTCTTTAATACTTCAAAACCTGCTGCAATATTTGCTTCTTCGCCCTTAAGAGTAATGGACAAATCTGCCGCTAAAGGAGCAGAATCAAAACCAGAAACGTGAATTGCTTTTGGTGTAACAGAAGGGTCAGCCAAAACACCAAAGGGTCGCTGCACGATAAACGGCCACAACCCCGATGTGAGTAAAAGTTCCTTCAATTCATCAGCAGTTTTACTAATGTAACCAGCTGTATTAAAGCTTGTAAATGAAACTGTGGAGTCCGCCAATATTTTGACTGCTAGAATAGCCCTTCTATCGCCTCGTACTATTTCTGCTATTTCGCCACTCACTGGAGCGGTAAAGCAAATTCGTTCATTCTTCTTGTCTGTAAAAAGACAATCACCTGCTTTTACTTCGTCACCTTGTTTAACGTTCATCTTTGGCACGAGGCCCTTTACGTCGGTAGGCTTGATAGCGAATGTAGCAGGAGAATCTACGCTGTGCACATCAAAAGAAGGTGTTCCTTCTAAGTTGATGTCTAGTCCGCGTTTTATTTTAATATTCTGACCCATTAAAAACGTTTAAATTTGCTGCAAATGTATTATTTTGAGTAAAAAATAAACGACTCATTTACACTAAATATTCACATCTAAGTTTTGGGGTCTAAATTCCGTTCTAAAGGCTTGAAAAATATAGCTTTTTCGTTTATTTTTAATCACTATAAAGTATTAATTATTTTACCACCGGCTCTCCAAGCTTTTTAACACCAAAAAAAAGATATACCAAGGCACCTACGTTTAGCGCTGCGATAGCCAAGAAAACAAAGGTGAAATTCTCAAAATGATTGTCATATATAAAAGCAGACGCAAATGCTCCAATAGTTATACCAGCTTCTAATGCAATAAACAAGGTCGCCATTGCTCTTCCTGCACGCTCGCCGTTTGCAACGTCGACAGCCCAAGCAAATAATGCCGGAGAATTAGTGCCCGAAGCAAAACCACAAAAAACAGCGGACAAGTAGAATAATTCTATTTGCCTGAAAATCAGCAATACTGCACCTAAAACCCAAAACGATGTCCCAATCTTACAGCTAAAAATGCGACCTCTAACATCAGACATCTTGCTAGTAAACAGACGAGTTAAGATGGTAGTAACCGTCATAATAGAGATAAAAAGCCCTTTATTTAAGATGCCTAGGCCTTTGGAATAATCTGGAATCAAGGTGATGATTGTACCAAACATAGTTACGGTAAGCAACATCAAAATAGCAGGTTCCTTAGCGCGACTGTCCCATAAATCATCTATCCTAAGCCTAAAATGTGTTGCTTTTATTTTAACGGCGTTAGGTAAACTTTCTTGCATGCCAACTACAATAGCTACCGATAAAAAAGCAATTGCTCCCGAAAGCCAAAACATATTGGTTACTCCAAAATATTGAACCACATAGCCGCTCACTGCATATCCGCTCATCATACCTAGGTTATTCATTATTCCTATTAAGCCCATCGCCTCTCCTCGTTTATCTTTTGGAATTATATCAGCTAGATACGCAACCGTACCTGTAGGCATGAAGCCTGTACTCATTCCATGTAAAAAACGAAGCACTAGAAAGCCAAAAACCGTAGTAAATAAGGGATACAAAATGGACATTATCACGCAAACTGCTCCTCCAAAAATCATTACGGGCAATCTTCCTATTACATCCGCCAGTTTCCCGCTAATGGGTCTCGACAGTAATGCTGCGATCGTAAATAACTCAATTGTTGCTCCCTTATAATCCTCGCCCCCAAGCGAGGTGATATAATCTGATAATTCAGGGACAAGTAATGTAAAACTAAAAAAAAAGAGCCATGTACTAAGGCATAATAACCAAAATTGTAAAGGATATTTCTTCATTATTGTTACGTGTAGGTATAAAAAAAGGAGTTTACGTTTGTAAACTCCTTTCTATTAGTGATGAAAATCAAATGAGACTATTTTCTACTTTTGATAAATTCGTCTATCTCAGCGACATTCTCGTATGCTTTACCATTCCAATATCCCAAAAACTCAACTTGCTGTGGAGATCTTGCGATAAGTTGTTTTATTTCTGGAATTGTATCCTTACTAATTAATACGTTCGTATTTTGATAATTCATTGAATTACTCACTTTAACGCTAACATAGTAAGCAGGCCTTTTAACCACTGGTTTTGTGGGTGGCCTTCCCATCTTTTTTTTCTCTTCTGGTTTTTCTTTTTTACTTCTTCCCATTTTTTCTTACCCTCGCAATTCAAAAATCGTTGCAAACATATCAAAGTTTAGCATAAAACTTTATTAGTTCATTAAAACTTTAAACTACCCGTTTATTAATCGTTGTGATAATTTTCTCCATTTAGTATAGTAAAAGCTCTGTAAAGTTGTTCCAAAAAAACAGTGCGCACCAAATGGTGTGGGAAAGTTAGTTTAGACAAACTCCAAAGCGAATCTGCTCGTTGTCTAATATCATTGGCAAATCCAAATGCGCCGCCGATGATAAAAGTTATGTTGGACTCATTTACTAATTTCAAGTTAAGCTCTTCAGCAAATTGTCTGCTACTGTATTCATTCCCTCGTTCATCCAATAAAAGAACAAAATCAGATGGTCCAATATGTTTCTTAATACTCATGGATTCCATCGCAAGACATTCTTCCCTTACAACCGATTTTCGGGATGCCGGAATCTCAATGTAATTGAGTTTACAGTATTTTGTGAGACGCTTGATATACTCCTTTTCGCTTTCTTTATAAAAAGCTTCTTTCGTTGGACCTATTACAATTAGTTTGATAGCCATTAAGGCATATCTAGATTTATAATCTCATAACTAGCATCCAAAAAAGCATATTCCATCATACCCATTTTGACATCATCCTTAACATTAATCCATTGTTTATATGTCCAAAACCACTTCATACGATGCGATGGGAAACCTTGAATTGTGTATGCCGCAAGATAAGGATTGGTTACTAAGGTTATTTTCTTGTGCTTGGCTGTACTAATTAAGTAATCTAATTTCTGAACTATGTTGTCAAAAATCATAACCGACGAGGTAACCTGACCAGTACCATTACAAGTTGGGCAATTTTCAGCAGTGGTAATATCCATTTCTGGACGAACACGTTGTCTGGTAATTTGGATTAAGCCGAACTTACTCATTGGTAAAATGGTATGTTTTGCTTTATCATCCGCCATTGCTTCACTAAGCGTATTCCATAACTGCTTTTTAAAATTTGGGCTACGTAGGTCTATAAAATCGATTACCACAATTCCGCCCATGTCGCGTAACCTTAACTGTCTTGCTATTTCTTTTGCTGCATCAAGATTGGCTGCAAGTGCATTTTCCTCTTGATTAGAAGATTTAGATTGCTTGCTTCCGCTGTTTACGTCTATAGAATGTAGCGCTTCGGTGTGCTCAATTATAAGGTATGCTCCTCCTGGACAAGATACACTTTTCCCAAAAGAGGCTTGAATTTGCTTATCTACACCATAGTGAGAGAATATATCCTCTTTTCCAGAATACAATTTAAGCGCTTTTGGAAGTTGTTTATCTATGGTTTCAACATGAGCTTTCATATCATCGTAAAGCATTTTTTGATTTACGGTAATTGAAGTAAACTCATAGCTAAGTAAATCCCTAAGTATAGCGAAGCTTTTTTGATCTTCACCTAGAATCTTGTCACGGACTTGAGCCCCTGGTAACTTCCTGAAAATAGTTTCCCATTTTTCTTGAAGTTCCAAAATATCTTGATGAAGATCTTGTCCTCCCTTTTGTTCGGCTGCAGTTCTGCAAATCAGTCCCAGTTTGGGAGTTTTCAAACTACTTCCAAGATTCTTCAATCTTTTACGTTCTTCTAAAGTACTTACTTTTTTAGAAACGTTTACCGTATCGTAAAAAGGAACTAAAATAAAGTATTTGCCGGCTACAGAAATTTCTGTAGTAAGCCGAGGGCCTTTGGTTGAGATAGGCTCTTTTGCTATCTGGACAAGTATTTGTTGGTTTCGCTTTAAAACTTGGCTTATTTTACCAGTTTTAACCGTTTCGGGTTCTAAAACAAAGTTAGATAAATCTCCATTTGTTCGTTTCCCATCTAAAGTTTCATCGGTTATTTTAACCAACGAGTTTATATATGGGCCTAAATCGTGGTAATGTAAAAAAGCATCTTTTTCGTGACCAATGTCAACAAATGCCGCATTAAGTCCCGGCATAATCTTTTTTACCTTTCCTAAGTAAATTTCACCAACTAAAAAGTTTCCACTTTCATTTTTTTCTTGGTGCAATTCAACAAGTTTCTTATCCTTAAGCAGAGCTATTCTCTCTCCTTCTAGCCCTACGTCTATTATCATTTCGTAGGCCATTTTCTTAAGAATTAAGGGTTATTTCTTTTTCTTGTGTCTGTTTTTTCTTAAACGTTTCTTACGTTTATGAGTAGCAATCTTATGTCTTTTTCTTTTTTTACCGCTTGGCATAACTTATATTGAATATTTTTTTTAATGTTTGTGTTCTAACTCTTCACGAATTTCTTGGAGCTTGTTTTTATACTCCTGATTTTCGGGCTGCAAAAGTACTAATTTTTCGTATCTTTTTTCTGCTTTTTCTAATTGACCTGACTCTAAGGCAAAAAGACCTAAATATTTTAATGCATTAACGTTATTGGAATCTTTTTTTACAACCGCCAAAAGTTTCATAACACCTTCATTCATAGCCAGATTCATATCTCCAGATTCTTTCCCTTTCTGCATATTCTTTACAGCTAGGTCTACTACTTCATCAAGGTTGGCATCAGCAGCTAATTCTGAATCCGAAACCATTATTGGTCTCTCAGTCTGACTTTCTTGAAAATCATGTGGCTTTTCATTTGAAAACTCCACTATTTTAGAACTAGAATTATATCCAGCCAAGGTTAAGCTAACAACCAAAAATACGCCTAACACTATTAGAAAAGTGTTAATGACTGCTTTGTTTTTATTCAATTATTGTACAACGTTTAAATTTACCCTTTTTTTACTTTTTCGATAAAAGTTTTAGCAGGTTTAAATTTCGGAATGTTGTGTGCCGGAATAGTTATTTGCGTATTTTTAGAAATATTTCTCGCAATTTTTTGAGCTCTTTGCTGTATAATAAAACTACCAAAACCTCTAAAATAGACATTTTCACCTTTCAAAAGAGATCCTTTTACTACTTTAAAAAAACTTTCAACTGTCTCTTGCACTAGAGCCTTTTCAACTCCTGTTCGCTCAGCTATTTCAGTAACTACTTCTGCTTTAGTCATTTCTGTAATTTAATTTTTAGTTAGTGGACAAAAATAGTTTTTTTTTAAACATATTGTCATTATTACGTACTTTTTTTGAACAAATTTTGGAAATAGCTACTTTACTCTTTCAGTGGTATGATAAAAACAAGCGCGATTTACCGTGGCGAATCACCAAAGACCCTTATTTTATTTGGCTTTCAGAGATTCTTTTGCAGCAAACACGGGTTGCTCAGGGATTGCCTTATTACCTAAAATTCGTTGAACATTTTCCTACCGTAAATGATCTTGCGACGGCGAGAGAAGAAGATATCCTTAATTTATGGCAAGGTTTAGGCTATTATAGCAGAGCAAGAAACTTACATTATACAGCTCAAGTAATCGCATTTCAACATAAAGGTAAGTTCCCCTCCAACTACGATGATATCCGAGCCCTAAAAGGAATTGGCGATTATACAGCCGCCGCAATTGCTAGTTTTGCATTTGGGCTACCTCACGCCGTTATCGATGGGAATGTAAATAGAGTTATCTCTCGCTTGTTTGGCATAGAAAAGCCAATTAATAAACCCGCTGGGCAAGCAGAAATTAGAATTGCTCTAGAACAAATTTTTGATTCTAGCCGGCCGGCACTTTGGAACCAATCCCTCATGGAATTTGGCGCCTTACAATGTACACCTAAAAACCCGAATTGTGTAAATTGCCCTTTAAACACAAAGTGCTTTGCATGGAGTTTTAAAAAAGTAAACGAATTGCCACGGAAGGAAGGAAAAACCAAAGTAACCAATGTCTTTCATTCTTATATTATTTTAAAACTAGGCTCGAAAACGTTCATTCAGAAGAGAGAAGCTGGAATCTGGAAAAACCTCTATCAATTCCCATTAATAGATAGACAAATGACTATTAATGAGGTTTTAAGCCATGCAATTGAAACATATGGCTTACAAGGGATTGTTAATTTCAACTCGGTAAATGAAATAGAACATGTTCTCTCACATCAAAAAATATTTGCCAAATTTTACACAATATCTCTCATTTCTGGATCCGAAATTTTAAAAAACGATATATTTGAAATAGAATTAGATGATTTAGGCAAAGTATTCCCTACCAGTGTGCTAACCCTAAAATATTTAACAGAACAGAAAAAACATGATAAATAAAGTAATCTTAGTGGGTCACCTGGGCAAGGATCCAGAAGTAAAATATCTCGATAAGGATAGAGCTGTAGCTAATTTTTCCATAGCCACAAATGACCGATATACTGACAAGAATGGCAATAGAGTAGATACTACTGAATGGCACAATATTGAAATGTGGGACGGCCTAGCCAAGGTTGCAGAGAAATATTTAAAAAAAGGATCGCTAATTTATGTAGAAGGGAAACTTAAGACCGAAGAATGGGAAAAAGACGGGATAAAGCGATACACCACTAGAATACGTGTAAACTCTATGAATATGTTAGATAAAGCTGCTGGCGAATCCAATCAAAATAATGTGGCAAGTAGTCCTACTCCGACTGCAGTGAAGCAAATTGAAGAGCAAAATGAAGCAGCTATTCATAGCATAATGGATAACGCGGATGACGACCTCCCTTTTTAAATATAGATTATCTTGAAAACCGACTCCGAGCCCTTTCAACAGATTCTACTTCTTATATCAGCAGAAGCACATCCTTCTACGTTAGGAAATGACTTATTATTGGGTGTTTTTGGATTACTTATAATCCTTTTATCTCTTTTTCTGTCTGCATTATTTTCTAGTGCTGAAAATGCATTTTTTAGTCTTAGTCCAAGTGATCTTGTGCTACTTAATGAAGAAGAAAGTCAAGCGTCCAAAACTGCACTTGAGCTTATAAACGACCCTGATCGTAAGACGGCTACGCAACGTTTACTTGCTACTATATTGGTTATGAATAATTTAGTAAATGTTTTCATAATTATTTTCTCATCCTTTCTTTTTGATTCCTTATTTAGTTTTCAAGACTGGGTAACTCCATTCTTTATACTCAAGAAAGAAATTATTGGATTTTTAGTTCAGGTGGTATTGATTACCTTCCTAATTGTCTTGCTTGGTGAAATTACTCCGAAAATATATGCCACCAAAAACACCTTAAAGGTGGTTCGATTTATGGGAAAGCCACTGCAGATATGTTATCGTATTTTTAAGCCTATCATTCTAGGTCTATCGGCCAGCTCATCGATATTTGATAAATATGTTAAAAAACAAATGCACAATATTTCAATGGAAGAAATAAGCCAAGCCATTGATATCGCAGATGAAAATAAAGAAATTGAAGAAAAACACATTTTAAAAGGCATTATTAGCTTTGGAAATACCAGCGTTAAGCAAATAATGAAACCGCGCACCGAGGTAAGTGGAATAGATATTAGCACAGATGCACAAGAATTACTTACGACTATAATGGGATGGAGCTATAGTCGAATTCCAGTGTATGAGGACACCTTTGATCAAGTTAGAGGTATTTTATATGTTAAAGACCTACTGCCTCACATTCATAAAAAGACAAATTTTAATTGGCAAAACTTACTCAAACAACCTTTTTATGTTCCAGAACATAAAAAGATTGATGACCTTCTCCAAGAGTTTCAAGATAAACGAGTACATATGGCCATTGTTGTAGACGAATACGGCGGCACAAAAGGGATTGTAACTATGGAAGATATACTTGAGGAGGTATTTGGAGAAATCAAAGATGAGTTTGATGATGTGGATGAGATTTCCTTTACCAAGGTAGATAATCTCACTTATCAGTTTGAGGGGAAAACCCCTTTACTTGAGCTTTGCAAAATTTTAAATTTCCATAATGATTATTTTGAAAAAGTAAGAGGAGATGCCGATACAATTGGCGGTTTACTCATGGAAATAGAAGGTGAGATACCAAATAAAGGAACTACCATAATTTTAGATAACCTATCCTTTACCGTTATTGCGGCGGATAATAGACGTATTAAAAGAGTTCAATTAGAATTAGACTCAAGTTTAATTGAAGATAATGAAGACTAAATTTAGTACCCTATTATTTACAGTACTTGTGCAGTACAGTTGCAATACTTATATACCAAAACCGAAAGCTTATCCTCGCGTCATTTATCCTGATAAAGCCTACAATAAAGCAGAGGTAAACTGCCCTTTTACTTTCGATAAACCCGTTTACAGTGTTCTAAATCCATATGGTGACGACTCTAACACTTGCTGGTACAATCTAGTTTACACTCCTTTTGATGCAACATTGCATTTAAGTTATTTACCAATTTCTGGCACAAAAGAGTTAGATAGTCTAGCAGAAGACGCGTATAGAATGGTTTTTACACCTCATATACAACGAGCGGAAGAAATTATTGAACGTGAAATATCCGATAGCGTAAAAGGTTTATACGGCATGATATACGATTTAGAAGGTAAGACAGCAACTCCTTTTAACTTTTATCTTACTGATGGTAAAAAGCATTTTATAAGAGGGGCTTTTTATTTTAATAAAAAGACTGATATGGATAGTGTGATGCCTATTTACGATTTTTTAAATGTCGATATCATTCGGGCTCTAGAAACTTTTCAATTTCAATAGCTAAGTTCAATTATTTTATTCTAAGATTTTTACCTATCGGAAGTGGTGAATTTCGGGTCATTTTATTGAGTTTACAAATACTATTAACCGGAACGTTATATTTCTTTGAGATCGCATAAAGCGTGTCTCCTTTTTTCACCTTGTGATACTTCTTTTGAGGTATATTAACCACTATAGGTTTTCCCTTAGTTTTAGCACTATACTCTTCATCTGATGATTTTAAACCTTTATACTTAATATACGGGAACCATGTGTGATTGATATACGCCTGCTTAACTGCCAGCTTGTAACTGGTAAAATCAATAACACGTGCGGGATCAAATGCCTGACCCATAATCCTTATTTCAAAATGAAGATGTGGACCTGTACTCCGACCTGTGCTGCCGCCAAAACCAATAGTATCACCAGCACTAACGATTTGGTTTCGCTCGACAATGGCCTCTGATAAATGCGCATACAGTGTTTCTAAGCCGTTTTCATGTCGTATGACGATATAATTGCCAAAACCACCTGCATTGTAGCGTTGGATTCGCACAACACCGTCAAAGGCAGCGCATACCGGATCTCCGATATCTAAACTTATGTCAATACCCTTATGCCAACGGCTTTTACGCCATCCATATTTTGAGGTAACTTTACCTTTAATAGGGTGACAATACGGAGAATTTGAATCAGCCAACATGATAAGAAATCCCCAGGACATATACTCTGCATTATAAGAAGGACTATCTACATGTTCTGGATCCCAACTGTTTCCATATATTATTTGGGCCGGAACAATATCTTCATCAAAATCGGGATATTGAATTCGATAGGTAGATGAAGTGTCTTGCGAAAAACTTGGTAAAGCAAGTGTCATTGCCAAAAAAGCAATACTAAACTTCCAATATTTCTCTAATTTTCTTTTCATCCATTCTTAATGCTTTGATCAGTGAATCTGTGTTGTCAAACTTTTGCTCAGACCTATGTCTGGACACAAACTCAACAGAAATTTGCTTGTGGTACACATTTTCATTGAAATCAAAAATGTGCACTTCTAGGCTCCACTTTTTTTCTTCAAAAGTAGGATTGTAGCCTACATTAAGCATACCAGGACGCTTTTTTTTGTCGATACATACCCACACTGCATACACACCATTTAATGGCACGAGCTTGAAACTACTGTCTAATCTAATATTAGCTGTTGGGAAACCTAATGTTCGGCCTCTCTGATGTCCTTCTTCTACGTTCCCTCGTAACGCATATCGTGTCCCTAAATATTGATTTGCCAGATGAACATTTCCTTCTAAAAGCGCTTGTCTTATTTTGGTGCTACTAACAATACTCTCGGATATATCTTGGGCTGGGATTTCAGAGAGCTGAAAATGATGAAGCTCCGCCAGCTCTTTCATTTGATCTATTCCTCCTTCACGTCCTCTTCCAAAACGATGATCATAGCCGATTATGAGCTTCGCAATATGAATTTTGTCTATTAGAATATTTTTAACAAATGCGGCTGCACTCAGTTGACTAAATTCTTGCGTAAACGGAATTATGATCAAATAATCGATGCCTAAATCTGCTACTAACTCTGTTTTTTCTTCTATGGTAGAAAGAAGTTTTAAATCGTTTTTATCTGGGTTAAGAACTAATCTGGGATGCGGATAAAATGTAAGCAGAACACTTTCTCCCCCCAATTTTTTTGCCTCAGACACCACTTGACTTAAAATTTTCTTATGCCCAAAATGCACACCATCAAATGTACCTTGCGTCAGCACTATAGGTTTATTCGATGAAAAATGCGCTATATCGTATATTACCTTCAATTTTCTAGCTGTTGTGCAAACTTGAAAAAATCTTCTTGCGTTTTTATCTCTTCCATTTGACAGGCATTTAGCACCGAATACTCACCTATTCTTGTTCGAACTAACGAGGACATGTAGGCTGCACTCTCTAACGTTACGCCTAAGTCACGAGCTAACGATCTTATATACGTACCCTTGCTGCAAATTATATCAAAGCCCACCGTTGGCAAATGGGATAAATCTACCGCGTACTTTGCAATGTGAGCATCTCTGTACTTTAATTCTACTTCCTCCCCTTTTCTGGCATGCTCGTATGCTCGTTTGCCATTCACCCTAATGGCAGAATGTTGTGGAGGTAGTTGTCGAATATCACCTCTAAACCCAGAAACAGCTTTTTCGACAAGCTCAGGAGTAATATGATCAAGGGGAAATCCAGTTATAACCTCTTGTTCAAGATCGAATGACTCCGTGGTTGCACCTAGCTCAAATGTTCCTGTATATTGCTTTTCTTTGGCCTGCAAATAGTCTATTTTTTTAGTGTATTTGCCATAGCAAACAATGAGCAGACCTGTAGCCAGCGGATCTAGCGTACCCGCATGGCCTATTTTTTTTATTCTAGAAATGTTACGCAGTTTCTTTACTACGTCAAAACTAGTCCATTGGTAGGGTTTATTAATTAGTAAAAATCCTCCTTCTTCTATGCTTATTTCACTCATTATTTTTGGGCTAGTTTGTACAAAATAAAAGCAATTGTACCGAAAATAAGATTAGGGATTACAACTGCAAGTAGCGGGTGTAACGAACCACTAGAACCGTATGCCAAGAAAAACTGAAACACGATAAGAAAACTAAAACTGACTAATAGCCCAATTCCTAAATTTAGCCCGATGCCACCTCTACTCTTTTTAGAAGAAACACTAACGCCTATAATAGTAAGAATTATCATGGCGAAGGGCATGGCAAATCGCTTATATTTTTCAGTTATGTAGAAAAATGTATGGCCAGTACCTCGCATTTTTTCGGAAGCAATCATATGATCCAATTCGCTCAGATTAAACATTTGAACATCATCATTTTTTCTAAAAAAATCTTCAGGGTTAAACGGAATTAAAGTATCTAGAACCGTACCCTTTTCAATTATTTCTATTCCATCAACAAACTCTCTAGTCCACCATTTTTGCATTCTCCAACTTTCTGTTTTCTTATTCCATATCATCCTATCGGCATACAACTTGGCAACTAATCTCCCATTTTTAACCTGCTCTAAGCTCACTTTAAAGCCTGCGCTATCTGAAAAATTAAAATTGCGAATACTTAATATTTGACCTGGGGATATTTGTGTTTTTATTTGATAAGCTGTGTAATTTCGTTGATCTCTGATGTACTTATTTTCAAAGACAACCCTTGTTTTATCTGCCTTGGGTATAATCCATGCAAACAAACTAAACGACACCAAAGCCAAGAAAACGGAAGTAATAACATAGGGAAGTAATAATCGTCTATAGGAAACCCCACTGGCAAGGATAGCCACGATCTCTGAATTCTGAGACATTTTTGAGGTAAAAAATATAACAGATATAAATACGAATACAGGACTAAATAGATTGAGCAGAAAGGGTATCCAATTTACATAATAATCGAAAATTATCTCGCTAAACGGCGCATCATTTCTCATAAAATCATCAATCTTTTCAGAAAGATCGAAGACCATAATAATAACCGTAAATAGTCCTAAAGCCAGCGCAAAAGCCCCAAGAAACCTTTTTATAATGTAACAGTCTATTTTAGTTAATCTCACTTACTTCTCGTTTTGAGACAATGTTTTTCCTAATAATTAGGTTTTATCTTGCGCATTGCCATTGCAAATAAATGAGAAATAGCTTCACTTTCTGCCAGAATCGGATTAATGATGGTTGAATCAAGATAATTTTCTTCTTGAATCAACTCTAACCAATAGTGACAACCATCTGCAGCCTCTTTTGCTTCACTTAATTTTTTACCAAAAAAATCAGAATTTTGAGTCATCATTAGACCTTTTGATTTTATAGCCATATCCGTAGCTCTATCAATCAACTGTCCTCTCATTAAATTGCAAAGCGCTATTTCTGCCGGTAAAACTATTGCTATTTTTAGGCAGGTTTTGCTTAATAATTTTGCTCTGCTATATACATCATCCATCATAAGCGTAAGTTTAACTTGGCTATCATTTTATTTTTCCACGGTAAAAAAGTGTCCGCTAAAATTTGCGCGCGTGCCTCGGTTACCAACCATAAGTAAAATCGTAAATTGTGCTCACTGGCTATTTGTGCACCCAAATACTCTTTGGCTTTAAAAAGATGCTTTAGATATGCTTTACTATAGTTTGGCGTATGATCTTCATCAACGGGACTATAGTCATCTTCCCATTTTTTATTGATAATATTTATGGTACCCTCTTTCGTAAATAGCATACCATTTCGTGCATTTCTAGTCGGCATTACACAGTCAAACATATCTATACCTAAATGAATACATTCTAATAAATTAGCTGGGGTACCTACTCCCATAAGGTAACGTGGTTTATCTTTAGGAACTATATTACAAATCTGCTCTGTAATGCGGTACATATCCTCGTGAGGTTCACCCACAGAAAGACCGCCAATGGCAATACCATCTGTATCTTTGCTTAAACAATATTCGGTACTTTGTAATCGTAGATCTTCAAAAACACTTCCTTGAATAATAGGAAAAAGCTGTTGAGAATGACCGTAAATTGGCTCAGTTTCATTGAATCTAGTAACACATCTATCTAGCCATCGATGCGTGGTATGCATAGAATTAGTGGCATATTCTCTCGATGCAGGATACGGAGTACATTCATCGAAAGCCATTATAATATCAGCCCCAATTACTCGCTGAGTATCCATCACATTTTCAGGAGTGAATAATAATTTATGCCCATCTATATGACTTCTAAAAAGAACACCTTCTTCGGTTATTTTGCGTTGATCAGAAATACTATATACTTGAAATCCTCCACTGTCCGTAAGCATCGGTCTATCCCAGTTGATAAATTTATGCAGCCCTCCAGCACCTTTTAAAATATCTAATCCTGGTCGCAGATATAGGTGATACGTATTTCCTAAAATAATTTTGGCGTCTATTTTATTCTTTAAAATCTCTTGGTCCACGGCTTTCACTGTACCTTGAGTGCCCACGGGCATAAAAATAGGCGTTGGTATTTCGCCGTGGTCTGTAGTTATAAGACCCGCTCTGGCTTTGGTATCCTTCTCGGTGTGCTGTAGTTTGAAAAACACTATTGAAAAATAAGGCTAAATTGAAGTAATTTGGGAGACATTTGTTCGATACTGCTGGCATAAATAAAATTATCCGGCACTTTTTGATTTCCCAATCCATTACTCAGTTTTACCTCAGGACTGAACTTGAAAAAATCATAGTAAAAATCAAATCCGAATCCTATGTCATAAGAAAACGTGTTCGGATATATAGCCACAATTGGTTTAGTATCGCTTCTATCTGTCTCAATATCGCTGGTAAAATCAAATCGATAGGTCACTCCACCAAGCAAGTATATTCTCCAGTTTTTATGACGATCGCTCTTATACTCAAACGTCATGGGAATCTCCATATAAGTGGCTTCCATTTCAACTATTTTAGGTTTAGATGGCTCGGTTGACGTTTGTATAAACTGATAGTTCATATCCCTGCGAGCGAATTGAATATTAAGCCCCGAACGTAAATCAATGTTTTCTGCCAGTCGAAAGTTAACTACTCCCCCTAAACCAAATCCCGGATAAAATACAGACTCTATTAGCTTTAAGGTATCTGTATTTAGGTTGTTATCTTTCACTGAATACTTCATCTTGGCTGTATTGCCCATTAATGAAAAACCAAATCGAACAGGTTTTCGATCATACAATGGATTAATCTCTTGAGCTTTTGCGCTCAAAGAAATAACTAAAAATAAGATTATTACTTTAATCCTGTGTATATACTGCATATTCCAAAAGTTAAACGACGGTCTGTCACATTATTGTATTTCACACTCGTCATTATTTGTTTAAACTCATCACCCTCGGGGAATGCTGCTACCGATTCTGGCAGGTATTTGTATGCTGCATTATCGCCTGAGAATAACTTGCCCCAAAGTGGTAAAAGAGTTTTATTGTAAATGCTAAAAATAACACCAAAAAGGCCTTTAGGCTTTGAAAATTCAAGGATCATTGCAACACCTCCTGGACGTAACACCCTGTTAATCTCTGCTAAACCTTTCTCTAGATTTTCAAAATTACGAACACCAAAGGCAACTATAACTGCATCAAAACTAGCATCGGCAAATTGCAAATTCTCACTATCACCGCTTTCTAGACGAATATTCGTTATGCCCTTTTCCGTTAGTTTTTTGCGCCCAACATCGAGCATCCCTTCACTAATATCTACACCAATTACCTCTTCAGGATTTATCTCTAGCGTTGCTATGGCAAAATCTGCTGTACCTGTAGCCACATCCAAAATACGTTTTGGCTGATGTGCAGCGAGCATTTTAATTGCTTTCTTTCTCCAGCCCTTGTCTATACCTAGCGATAAAAATCTATTCAGAAAATCGTATCGATGAGCAATGTTATCAAACATTTGCTGTACTTGCTCTTTTTTAGAGCCTTCGGCTTGATATGGTTTTACGGTGGTTCCCATTTTTTTAATACGTTGCAAAAATAAGGTTTAAGGTTGAATGATTAAGGATCAAGGTGGTGGGATTATAGAATTAGGAACATGTGTAAAGGCATAAAGTTTTTTTTACTGGATTCGTTTAAACGTAAAGGTAGACTTTAACTTAATCTTAGAACTACATTTGCAATGTGAATTTCGGAAAGGCAAAATTTTTCAGAAGCTACAGTCATGTAGAACAAATAAAAGACAGTAAAACTCCAGAGTTTGCTTTTATAGGTAGAAGTAACGTTGGTAAAAGCTCTCTTATCAATTCCATGACCATGAAAAGGGATATGGCAAAAACAAGTGCTAAACCGGGTAAAACGCAACTTATTAATTTCTTTAACGTCGAGCACCACCTCAGTCTTGTAGATTTACCAGGTTATGGTTATGCTAAAGTTTCCAAAAAACTACGTGAACAATTTGAGGGACTAATTACGGAATACCTAATACAAAGTGAGAATCTATTTATCGTATTTGTACTTATAGATGCAGCTATTCCTCCCCAGCGAATCGACTTAGAGTTTTTAGAATGGTGTGGTTCCAATAACGTACCCGTGGGTATTGTCTTTACCAAAACAGATAAGAAAAAACCCAAAGAAACAGAGGCCAACATGCGCGCTTTTGAAGCGCAACTAGACTTGTACTTTGAAGAATTGCCCGTAACCTTCGAGACCAGCGCAAGCACGAAACATGGTGTGGAAACACTTGGCGCTTGGATCGCAGAGCAAGTAGGATTAGAATAACGCATGCCTGTAAATGTCTCGTGTAATTCATCAGCATTTTGTACTCCATAAGCCCTACGGTTATCTATCGCAGTTTGTACATAATATGAGTAAGCGAAAAAACAAAAAACTGCTAGGAGATTTAGGAGATTTCCCAGAACAAACCATGGCCATTGGGCGATTAGACGAAAACTCAGAAGGCCTACTTTTACTTACTACAGATGGTTCGGTGAGCGAGTATATCCGAAGTAACTCGATTGAAAAAGAATATCATGTAGAAGTAGCAGGCATCCCTACAAATCAAGCGATAAATGCTTTACAAGAAGGAGTTTTACTTACAATTGAAGGTGTAGCTTATACCACAAAGGCCTGTCGAGCACAAAGGCTAGAAACGCTACCTACCTTCGAAACTCCGCTTCGAAAAGTGCGCGGTGAAAGTCATGGACCAAGCAGTTGGCTCAGCATAACACTTACCGAAGGAAAGAATAGACAAGTACGTAAAATGACTGCAGCTGTTGGTTTTCCTACACTTCGTTTAGTACGGGTAAGAATTGGCCATATTGCATTAGGAAGCATGAAATCAGGAGAAGTAATAGAGGTGAAATCTCTTCTAGTGAATAAAGAATTCGCCTGAACCAAGCTGTCTGTAAAAACTAGTTCACCACAGCCCTACTCTATTACAATTCTCTTAACATCATAAGCCAAATTATCGGTAACGACGCCCACAAAGTAAGTACCGGCCGTTAGCATAGAAATATCAATCTTCTTTTCATTAGATCGGCCTCTCAACTTTTCGGTAAGTACCACTTGTCCCTGTGCATTGGTAATTTCTATAAAACAACAATCGTGTTTATCTGCAAAAACGAGATTTAGTTCTTCACTCGCAGGATTAGGGAAAACTGTAAATTCAGCCTTATTGTTACGAATTCTTTTGGCATCCGCTAACTTACGGTCATACATCGCCAGCGCATACTGACCTCGTTTTAAGTTGCTAATAGAAATGGTGCCACGCTTATCAAAAAGAGAACCCGTATTTTTGGTATAATCCGCAGCTAATGACCAAGCAACTCCGGCATTTGGTCTGTATAGTAACACCAAGCTATCCTCTGTAATCTTAATTAATTCATTATCTAAATATCCATAATCCGCAGACATAGATACTAATCCGCTGTAAATAATTTCTGAGGATATCGAAGAACCTTCTGGCCAAATACCATCCACATTCCAATATCGTTGACGGTTAATTACCGCACCCTCAGGTACTCCAAAAGTGCCATCGGCTGGTGCCCAGTGATGTTCTATTCTAAGCAAAGCAGAATCTGATGTTGAGCTGGTATAATTGATTTTATTCATTAATGCTTGCGGCATAGCCACTGTGCCATTTGCCTTTATTACGGACCACTCTGTGGTTACCGCGTCGCTTATCTTATCATCAAAATCAAAGGACCAAAATACTGGCTCAAATGGACAAATCACTTCAAGTATTTGCTCCTTTTGATTAATTACCCTATTCACATCATGTCGCTGCCAATCGGCGGAAAAAGCCGAAATCGTAACATTAACCCCGGTATATGTTTCGTTATTAAATCGAGGTGTTTGTTTTACATGAACATCGTAATTCGTTCCGTTGTCTTGAACCCACATATCGAAATGAGCAAATCCTGGTTTTTTTATCCATTGCATGAAAAATCCACTCAGGTCGAGTGAAGTGTGTTGCTGAAAAGAAGCTAGCATATCTTCTGTACTGACATCTTTCAATTTATACGTTGACTGAAAAGCAGCACACGCTTTAAAGAATGCTTCATCACCCATAAAACCTCTTAAGGTGTGCACCATATCCGCTCCTTTGTTATACACATGTCGGCCATACGTGTTGGCGTGACCTATACCACTTACGGGTAAAATAGCGCCATCTTGAACGTGCGTAAATTGTAGAACGCTTCTATGATTGGCCTCGATATCTTCATCATATTTATTCTTACCATATACCGCTTCCAAAAAAATACGCTCTGAGTACGAAGCCCAGCCTTCATTAAGCCACATATCTTCTGGGGTACGACAAGTTATGGTATTACCCCACCAGTGGTGAGCTAGTTCGTGCGCATAAAGTGTTTCTGAGGATTTGCTACCTCCAGCAATTGCATACAGCGGGTAAGCAATATTAGTAGCGTGCTCCATCGCACCACTGTTGAAAGGGACACAATTAAAGCCAATTCTATCAAACGTATGCGATCCATAAACTTGCTCATACCGTTCAATACATGCAGGCAAATTCTCGAAACTACTTCTTAGATTACTCGTATCAGACGCCAATGATGTTAGAATTACTGGGATTCCGTTTACATTCATAGTCACCTCTTCATATTGCGCAATAGCGACAGATGCTAAGTAGGTAGGAATTGCCTCATCCATAGTCCATTTAAATGTTTGAGTAGTATTTCCATTATTTAGGATTTCCGTCAAATATCCATTGGCATATGCTTTAAAGCCTGAGTCTACAGTGATATTGGTGTAATAGAGAGCACGATCGGTAAAGTTATCAAAACAAGGGAACCAAGCTCGACCAAAATTATGCGGATCTGCCGCAAATCCAACGCCTAAATTAAATGCATATTCACCTGTAAAATAAAATCCTCCCCATTGAGCGTCAGGTTTAGGCGTACCATTATAAAAAACCGTAACCTCAAAGGTATCACTAACTAAAGGCGGAAGCAGTAACTCAATACTTGGGCTAGCATATGAAAAAAGAGTACTTGTTCCATTTACTAAAACCTCAGTTACGTTTAGACCCAACAAATCTAACCTCATGCTCCCTGTATTGGGCACTTTTGAAATACACGTAATCACTGTGTTTGCATCGATATGCTTTGCCGACTGGTAGTTTAAAAATGCCGCATTTATTTCATAACTCAGTACATCAAATGTATCACTTCGGGAATCTACCGTATTTAGCATAGCTGATTGTTGTGCAATACGCAGGTGTTCGCAAAATTTTTGAGCAGAACAAACTGTGCTTATTAGTAAACCACAAAGCAAAATTGAAACTTTAGCTATATTCATTTATCACTATTTTCGTACGAATATAGCTCTAAATTAAACTGAATAAAATGTGTAAAGCAATACTCTTTTTAGCCTTCTTTTCTTCATTCCTGAGATCTTATGCATAACCATCTACATTTAATTAGCATCGGATAAAAACGGCATAGGTTGTGCCATCCTGGAAAGTGGCTTGTACTACCATTTGCAAGATCGCACAACCCACCGCTTTGTAAAGTACTAACGATTAAAAAAAGACTTGTTTGCTCTTTGATAATAAGCCTTTTCAATGGGAGGATTACAGGCAGGAAAAAGATAGTTTTTCTGACCTAAATCAAAATACTGAGTGCAGTTGGGCGACACCATGGTGATACCGTCATGATAGGAATAAAACGCTCGATTACTCGGTTTTACAATTGGATGCTGCGCAAATGAAGTAGTGTCTCCCAAGAACCAAGCAATCGTCGCAGGAATATCTGCTTGACTTACGATCTCATTAATCATTGCAAAACTCTGGACAGCCCCCCCTATCATAAGCAAGGGGATTTTATAGTTTATTGTATCATAAATTGGTGCGTTATCTGGCCGAATACTGCCATGATCTGCCGTAATAATCACTACGGTATTTTTCCATTTTGGGGACGCTTTCAGCTTATCAATCATAACACCTAAGCAACTATCTGTATAGGCAATGCTGTTAAGATAAGGTTCTTTTTTAGCATTGAAATTAGGAACATCAAAGGGTTCATGACTGCTTAAAGAGAATATCATTTTGAATTGCGGTTGTTGTTCCTTAAGAAAATCATTGGCAAATTCATCAAAAACAACTTCATCGTGAACTCCCCAAGCATTCCTATTTATTGAGTTAAAAGACCATTGTGATTTTACCATATCCGCATCCTTAAAAAGCACTTTTATGTTGGCAAACTCCAAGTTCCCACCGTAATAAAAAGAAGTTTTGTAATTTGCTTTAAACAGTTGAAAAATATTAGGTACTGCTGCCAGTTCTGCCGGAAAATTGGTTAATGTTTGCCTAGCCCCACTTGGAATTCCCGTGGTAATTGCGAGTAACCCTTTATCCGATCGAAAACTAGATGCGTATGCATTCTTGAAACTCACTCCTTGAGACATCAACTCATCTAGCTTAGGAGTAGCTCCATATGTTGGACCACTTAAAAAGCCAACGGCTTTAGCACTAAAACTTTCGAGTACGATTAAGATAATGTTGGTAGAATCATTTACCACAACCAAATCAGCATAGTCGTTCTTAGGTACTGTATCCGTAAGTAAAGCTATGACTTCATCGTCCTCAAAAAATACCAAAGCAGCATGTTTATCTCTTTCTACTTCTGTGGCTAAAAAATTCCATACTGCATTTACCGCAGCATTATTGTACAAATTATTTGAGCTAAAATAGGCACTTGATACATTAATAGGCACTTTATCTATGCTTCCTCTTATGAATCCAATACTACCTACCAAGAGCAACAGGGTGCTAAGCCATGTATGCGCAACTTTCTGAACCAAAAGACGCTGACCATACCTGTAAAACCAATACGCTGCTAACACGATAAAGCTTAATGCAATGACATAGGTTGACGTTTCAATAGAATCTAAACCTGCATTTTCTTTACCTAAAAACTGGGTAAATCCTAAGTTGGTTTTTTGGCCCCAATAATTGAAAAAATAAGGATCTACTGCTACTACTATTGTAATAAACAGCCAAATAAGCCACCAATAAACTAACGAGAAAATAGCCGAGAAACGAGGTAAGACTAACGCCAATAATCCTAGCAATAGAGGCAATACCATTACATATCCAAGTATAGATAAATCAAGTCTAATTCCATTCCACCAGATTTCAGGAAAAGAAAGGACATCTTCAAAAGACGCCATATTAACCAGTAAGAAATACAACTTAGCTGCTGCAAAAAGGAGCAGAATGTATTTTGCAGCTCTTAAATAATATGTATATGCGCCTACCAAAATCGTTGTATATCTACTTCAGGCTGCAAAGGAGTGTTATTTATCAGATATTCTGACATTTCTTGGATTAAAAGTGGGGCTAAACTAACCGATTTGCTTCCCATCCCATTTACAAGGTGCATATTTTTGTGCAGAGGATGAGTACCTAATATTGGCTTTCTGTCTACAGATGCCGGTCTGATACCACAGTAATGTTCTACGAGAGTGTAAGGTAAGGTTAATGTTTTATCGAGTTTGACTAATAGGTCATTTCTCATCATCTCGGTGGGAAAAGGCGAACTATCTCCTTGACTATAGGTAGATCCCACGCGCCACCTTTTATCATATAAATGTTGTAAGAAAACAGAACCTAAATAGATATCGCCTTCTGGACTTAGTTCCGTATCTATCTCTATCAATTCACCTTTGGTAGGCACTACATTGAGTAACGAATTGAAGTAGGTATTCTCCATTACTTTATACCCTTCACAAAAAATAATATGCTTAAACTTCAGATTACCATACCTTTTTTCAGCCATATTTAATTGCCCAAAATCAAATTTAGAATCATCTGTTGGAAGATTTTCATAACATGCTTTTAGGAATAATCGTGTATCTAACTCTCCGCCTTGATGCACATTAAGTATCCCAAAATTTGTATCTAACCCAGCAATAGGCTCCGGACTAAAATCGCAAAAACCAACGTACTTCGTTTGATGTGCTTTACTTAGCCAGATATTTTGCTCTCCAGCACTTGCAATTATGCGCCGCATCTTACAGGGTTTGTAAAAATAAGCATCGAGTCTATTTTCTAAATCCTGATAAAAATCAGTCAATCCATTAAAAAATTCATTAGCTCGCCAGCCAACCGTAAAAAACTTCCCAACCAATGGATTGGCCAGTCCTGCAGCTACAACAGAACTTTGATTGCTATTCGCTTCATCAAAAACCAACGTTGTGCCTCCCTGATTTTGCAAGGCGAGTTGCATAAGGCGACCAGAGATACCACCTCCTACGATAATAAAGTCGATAGTTTCTGACATTTTGAGCAAAGATAGTCTGCCATTTATTTATGTTATTTGCAGTATGCAAAAAATAACAGGAATTATAGTATTTATAGCTTTGATAGCTGTTGCCTCTATAGTGAGTTGCAAAGACATAATTAATATACCAGAGACAGCTTATGTTGACAGTCTGGCTCCTGTTGTGAAAATAATATCACCCATAGCAGATGACATTTTTATAGGGCAGACCTGTATTCCTATACACCTAGAGTTAGGCGATGATTTTGAACTAGCGTCTGTTACGGTAAGAATAGACCCTTCTGATATAACCCTTGCACCGTTCATCTTAACACGCGACCTTACCGGCCTTACAACATACAACTTGGAATCTACATACACTTTACCTACCACAAAAAGTATGGTATACGAAGTCAACATCAGTGCTTTAGACTTTGTAGGAAATGCTCCACTTCCCATTCAATATACTTTTACGGCTAAGTAATCATTCATGAGAATAAGAGCTCTCTATTACTTCCTTGTTTTGCTCTCCACGCAAATGGCAAAGGCACAACTCCTAGATACTTCAGATGTGCATACATTTAAACGTATAGAAGTTTCTACCATTTCCGAATCTGGTATTCACTTGTTAAATCTAGATTCCACCCACGTCGATACTACGGTAAACCTATTTTACAACTACTATGCGCCATACAAAACAGATTTTCCTTTTTTGGACCTGGGATTAGAAGGCTCAGCGCTTTTACCCTTGGCCGCTTCTCATGAGCGAGAGCTCAATTTTAATACAGGAATGCATACTATGAATAATTATTTCTTTGATCATTCCATAAACATATATCAAACCAAACGACCATTTACCAGACTTAACTACTCTCAAGGTGCCAAAGAAATGATCAACATGGAGATAAGCCATGGGCAGCAAATTTCAGAAAGACTTGCTTTTGGGTTAGATTACAGACGTCTCAAAAATCAAAATTTTTATTACTCCAATTTACCAAGTGCTTCAACGCTTAGGATGAGTAATTTATTCAACTCAAAATTTTACACTAGCTACTATAGCAAAGACAGAAAGTATGAGTTAATCACCTCATACTTGTGGAACAGATCCATCAATGCTGAAACCGGCGGTGTAGCTTCTGATTCTATTTTTAACACACAAGTTGATAGAGATAAATTACAAAATAATGCAGCTAATTATACCTCTGCAAAAGGCACTCAGGCCCAAAACAGCTTTAGAGTTACCCAATATTTTAGACTAGGAGGCAAAAGTACTGATAGCACACTAGACTTTACGCTACAGCAATTTAATGCTCAGTTTTTTTTAAAATCTGAGTTAACTCATAATCGGATTGAGTTTGAAGATAAGGCACCAGATAGCACCAATTACGGCAAAAAAACAAATGTATTCTTGGATAGTATAAATCACCGTTCTATACAAAATGAATTTGGCTACATGTTAAAAATTAAGCCGCTTCGTCTTTCGGTAAGTTTGTCGCACGCCATAGATAGAGCCTACCAAAATGGGAATATTGTTAATTTTAACAGCGTCTATTTAAATGGGATTACCCAATTTAAAGTAAAGCAGTTTGCCATAGATGCAAATGCTCGTTTTGGCCTTCTCGGCTATAACCTAGGGGACTATCATTTAGAAGGAAAAGCTACTACACTATTCAAATCTTTTAACCTAAAAGGAGGAATTAGATCTCAATTAATAGAGCCAAGTTATACTGAAATAATGCGTTATTCACCGGTGATTTCTTGGGAAAATCCATATAAAAAGATAGCCAATAATCAATTGTTTGGCCAAGCAGGTATTCAACTTAAACAACATCAACTTAGCGCAGATGTATTACTGGAAACCATCAATAATTTTATCTATTACAATCAAATAAATACCATTAATCAAGCTAATACAATAGTCAGCCTGCTTCGTACTCAGTTTAGTTATGGATTAAACCAAAAATACGTTGGCATAAATGCAAACGTGGTATTACAAAACTCATCTAACCAGCAGGTGTTGCCCAGACCAAATACGGCAGCTAGTCTAAACCTATACAGTAAATTTGCATTGTTTAAGAAGAATTTAATAATGCAGGCTGGGGTCCGTACCTTTTGGTTTAGCGAATTTGATGCTCCCATGTACAACCCATATACCAAGCAATGGCATAACAGTGGCAAGGCTTTTACGGTGTATCCCCCTGTAAATGTATACGCCAATGCCAAGGTTAAGAATTTCTATTTAGGCGTAGAATTTTATCATGCACAACAAGGTCTAATGGGTGATGCGTATTATAGCTCTCCCACTTACCCATTGATGCCTCGTTCTATGAGACTCAATCTCCGTTGGGATTTGAACAACTAAATCTCTTTTAACGTATAGATTTCTACCCGTTTATTTTGGTCTTCCTGCACCTTACTTGCCGGGAATTTGTACTTCATCCTAGAATTACTCATACCTACGTAGGTTAAGCGTTTTTGATCCACACCACTTTTAACCAGATAATCGTTAATGGCTTTCGCTCTTTTATAACTTAACTCCTTATTATACTGACTTTGAATTGCGTTCATAGGTCTATCAAGTGGATAATTCATATGCCCTTGAATCTCGATAAACGACACCTTGTCACGCTGAAGTAATGCAAGTAGTTTATGTAACTCAGTCGTACTTTCTGGCTTTATCTCATCTGTATCTGTAAAAAAATAAATATTATTAAACGTGAAGTTTCCTGTAATTTTAACTTTTGCCAATTCTAAGGTATACACCAGTGTGTCTTTGGGCTTATCTATATCAGCAGAAGGAACGTCGTAATACACGGACAAATAGTTAGCTGCAGAAGCTGAAATTTTTAATTCTTCTCCTAACATCTCAAAGGTCGCAGAAATGCCACTTTTATTCGTTGTAGTAAATCGCATCTCCTGCTCTTTATAGTCAAATCCAATAGACGCATTTATCGGCTTTTTTGTTTTTTTATCTATAGTCTGGATGACTATAAATTTAGGCGGACTAAGCTTGGATTTATTATCTGTTTCGTAAATAAAAAATATTTTCGCTCGCCTATTCTCCTTCTGTTTTTGTGATATCACCTGAGACTCTCCAAAGCTTTCCGTTTTAATAAATCGTTCTGGAACTCCAATTTGCATGAGGGTTAGCACAGTTGCTTGGGCCCTTTTAGCTGCTAAAACCTGATTGTATTTCGTAGTTGCAAACGTATCTGTATGGCCTTCCACATAAATTTCTTTGATATTGGTTCCTCCAATTTGTAGAATCTTATTGGTTAACAAGCCCTGCTGCACTTCGCTTATAACATCACTGTCAGAATCAAAATAAACATAAAAATCAGTAGAAGTAAGTGAGTATAGCTGGCCTCTTGAAGAGTAAGAAAATAGCGTAAGTATGGCTATCCATAAAAACAACGTTATTTTTCTTTGACTTCTATGCATTATATAAATTATGGACATAACGTAAAAAAAATCCCGGCCGTATGGTCGGGATTTTTTTTCATATCAATTAGGAGTAGTTGGCTAGTCAACGACAACGTTCCAATGATAAAATTCCATATTATCTAAAAATTTAATACTATCCAGATCATCTTTTAAATCTAATATAGGTTGGTAATTATTTGAGTCAACCTCAAAGGCATCACTTCCTATTGTGATACTATTCACATAAGTAATTGCTGCTGCCGTTCCCGTCGCAAACATGCATTCTATGCTACCCGCTGCTAAATCTTTTTTGAAATCCGCAGCAGAAGTACTTCCTTCTATTACCTCTATTCCCTTTGCTTTCGCCAACTGAATTACGCTATCTCGGGTAATTCCTTTCAAGATACTGTCATGTATCTCTGGAGTATGCAGTATGTTTTCTTTCACAAAGAAAAAATTTGCACTTCCAAGTTCTTCTAGGGTACAACCATTGGTGATATCTGTCCATAATATCTGGTCAAATCCTTTTTCTCTTGCCAACTCTGTTGGGTAGAAAGAAGCCGCATAATTGCCAGCAGCTTTAGCAAATCCAACCCCACCACGCGCTGCTCTTCTATGCGTTTGTTCCACAAAGATATTCAACGGTTTATCGTAGTAAAACCCTACTGGACAAGCAATCACCATAAATCTAAATGTTTTACTTGATAATGCTTTTAGGGTATGATCAGTGCTTATCATAAATGGTCTTAAATACAAAGAACCTTGATCTTTTGTCGGAATAAAATCTTTTTCTAGTCCCACAAATTCCTTAATTGCATGTAAGGTTTGATTTGGATCTAACGAAGGCATTTGCATGCGTTTCGCAGACTCGTTGAATCTGGCTATGTTGCTTTGCAACCTAAATATATTGACCTGATTGTCATCATTTTTGTATGCCTTCAGACCTTCAAAAATTGCCTGGCCGTAATGTAAAACCGAGCTAGCAGGGTGCATGGTAATCGGCTTTAATGGCTCAATGTGAAATTCGCCCCATGACTCGCCATTAAAATCACAAATAAGCATATGATCTGTAAAAACTTTACCAAAGTCTAAATTTTGAAAATCGATTCTACCTAGTGTAGACTCTTTAATTCGTTCTATTTGCATTAATGGTGCAATAATAACACAGGTGGTACGAAGTAAACTAATTCATGAGTGAATAGTTAGTGTATCTTATCGTCGATTTCGAACATCTGACCGCATTTCTAAAAATAACGTTACCAAATTGTTTGTAGACAACTACCAAAAGTTCCAGAAAATAATGTTGTTTTGCTAGGTGATTGAATTGGAACTATCTGATATAGCATTATTGTACAAAACATTAGTTGTATTGCCGCAAGATAAAATGACTAAAGCGGCAATCCCAATGACTACAACCCCAGATGGTGAAACTCCTACGCTCACAGAAATTGAGACTAATATAATCACAGAGGCAGAAACTATCAATGTAATTTTCGAACCTGCGGCCCAAAGAAAAACAGAACATCCCTTTGTTATTATTACAAGCTCTATGCTAAAGGAGAAATACCTTAATCCAGACAGTTCATTTACTAAGATTATAAAAGCGCTTCACATTCCAAACGTAGCAAAGTACATGGTACATGAAGAATCATTTACAGCAAACCAAGACTTATATCGATGTATTTGGGCTATTGGCATCAGCCCTGCCACCTCTGAACACTTGCATAAATTAGGCCATCAGAATCTGCTCATATCTCCTGATGTGCTTAGCTTAGCCAGCACTGAAGAAAAAACCGCTATGTACGCGCCACTTAAGCAGTTTATAGCGAGTAATCAAAAAGAGATCTCTAAGCTTTAATCTGTGCTAAAGGCGCATTTTATTTACCATTTCATTCGTATATCCTTTTTACTATTGTTCTTTTATTCGCCAGCTATTTTGAGTGAATATACTTAACGCGGATGCAATAGCTAAATGTTTAATACACACCTGAATTATTATCTTTGCCTACTTTCTTAATCCGAAACCAAATAAATGCTAACCAAAGACGATTTTACGAAATACAAACACCAATCTTTTTTTTTAAAACTAAAAGAGTTAGTCGCAAATCCCAACACCAATCCATTTGCATTTAAAATGGTTTTTTTTGGTGGCACAGGTGCTGTAGGTGGACAAGCCGTAATAGAAGTGCTTGAATCCTACGCTTACATGAAAAATGCAAGTATAGAGGCACCCAACGCAAAACCGCAACTTGTAATCACGGGCATCAATAAGTCTCAAATAGAGCAGTTTTGCGGTAAGCTTTTTCAAGTATTTGGAAAGCAACAATTTAAAACCGTTGCTGAGCAAGGAGACGAATCTGTTTTACTGTATGACGGATTTGTAGAACTTCACTTTAAAACATTGATGGCAATTCCTAAGTTTCAAACAGATTTGGAAGAAGCACTCAAAAACATAGATGATAAGCAAGCTAAAATTGATTACCTAATTGCGGAAGCCAGCAGGACGACTTCTCCGTTTGAGGCATTTATTAATGAAATAAAAATAGAACTTGGCATAGCGCCAAAAGATAAAATACGAGCTGTTTTTAGCGGTATACCTGTACCCAGTGTTGCCACTTATCACTTCGAAAATATAGATATACTACTTGACAAACACGGTTTATCTGACGGCGATGATGAAAAAACAATAGAACGCTCCATAAAAAAAGAAATACTTAAAGGCCTTGCGGAAGACTTCGGTGACATTAAAAAATATCACGCCGAAGAAGTACTTATGGCGCATACAACCTCGGTAGGTGGCATGTATCAAATTATAAATGGCGAACCTGTAATCAAATTAGGTTACGCTCACTCTTCGTTGGGTTTCTTGCTCAAAGAAAAACAATTCTATGCTAACGAGCTAACCATACATTACTCTAATTACGGCCTTAAAAGCTTGGTGACCGCAAGTGCGATTGGCATTGATTACATATATGAGAGCAGTACTCTACCTTTGAGCAGTGGTATCTCACGTAAGTTTAGACAAGCATCTGAAAACAACGCATTACCTTTTGATTTAAAAGTTACTTTTGATCAAAAAGGTGATAGATTACTGAATAAAGTATTTGAAGCTAAACGTATAGTTGTTAACCATCCTTTTTCAGATACGGCAGATGAGGCCATGACTAAAAGTAAATTAGATTATGGTAATGAAAACAACAATATCCCTGATCTACACGTAAATTATGCACTAAGAAGTGGTGAAAATGGACTTTTCTCACTTGACAACGCTTATGCATTATATCTCAATATGAAAATCGCTTCTCAAGAAGAGTTGGCGCACGTATTGGTCAGCAATGCTTTGCTCGGCGATGACCCACAAAAACCTTGGTTTGACACTAATGGCATTTGTTACTATACGCAAACAGATAATTCTAGTCTTGTATTTGCTTTGCTAAACAATAGAAAAGAATTCAGACGCTACCAAACCAGTGCATTTACGACAAAAGCATTTCAAGAGCTTGGAAGTAGCAAGCACCAAGCAGAGCTTCACATGCACGGTTTATTTATGTTAATGCATAAGCTTAAAAACCTAAACTCTAAGCAAGTAAGCGACCAAGTAACAAGTACGTATGAAGAACACGAAGTAAAGCAGTGGGTAGATGCAAATACTTCTAAATTACGCTTAGAAGATGTGGTAGAATACGGTAAAGATATTCCAAGCCTATCTAAATCGTTTAGTGATTTATTTAATATTCAATCTGTAGAAGATCTGGCGTTTTATACAGGCTTTAAAGGCGAATTAAGTGGATTTACACTTACTTTTTTCAACGGTTTATTTACGGCGGTAACTAAGACAATAAATGCTATTACCTCGTTGGGTACACCCATTATTTTCCATAATGCACACGGGAAAGATGAAATTCTTTCGGGGCCCTATTTTGCCCCACTTGATCTTGTACTTAGCACGAACTATACGTTGATCGAAAAAATAGATTCACTATGCAAAGAACAACAGTTGGATAGAGAAGTCTTAATTAACTGGCTAGTATGCAACAATGGATTTGTAGATTTACGTCCAAATGCTGTGCTAAATATGGCTAAAACCTATATTGGAGGTTTAACAGACCAAATACATATACTAAAAACAGAGGAGGCATTCAGAGAGGCAATCAATAATTTGAAGCTAAAAAATGCACGTAACATAAAAGAGAACTACCATTATAACACCAGTGGATTATTAGCCTATTGTGGCAGAATAACCGGCTTATATGAACAGCTAGAGCAGTTTGATTTAAGTTTGGGAACCTACAACGGATGGAAAGCGCTATTCCCAATAGACGGAAATGAGAATCATATACTTATCCCAGGATTGGTGGAGGCTATGCGTCACTACTCCGAAGGTTTGGGCAAGATAACCGGCACGGAATTCTTGTATCCGAGATATGGTTATTTCGTATAAAAAAGTTAGGGACAGAATAATAGTCCTGTGATTACCTTATTTTGAAAAAGGTATTTGAACATATAACGTGTTTTTACTTTTACCTCAGACCCAATCAAGGATAAAGAGCACAAAAAAAAATCCGCTTTCGCGGATTTCTTTTTACATTAAGTATTAAATAAAAAAATATGAATTCACTAATCTACATTATCATGCAGAAAAGAGTTATTAGTACGTAATTCTGGCTTTTTATCTGGTTCCTCTATTAAGCTGGTACGTGATATTTCGCTGTCACTTGAATGTACTACTTCATCTAAGAAGACACCTTTTCGTTTGTAAGCAGGTACGTTTTCCAACTCTTCTAGACCATTTACTTTATTAGAAGTCTCGTTTAACTCTCGCAAGTACTTCATTCTTTGTTTCATTTGCTCGTTTTTACGATCTACAAGCGCAGAATCCTCCATATCTAATTCATTAAGTTGATCAAATATAGTCGTCTGTTTTTGTGTGATTAGCGAATTTTTAGAAATTCCATCTTCATTAATATTGACCATACTAAGGTCAAATTCTATTTCTCTATCCGTTACAAGCTCTTGTTTGTATCTAGTATCGCTTCTATTAAAACCCGTAGCAATGACTGTTACCGAAATCGCTCTACCCAAGTTTGCGTCGTAACATAAGCCACATTTTAACGTAGCATCTCTTCCTGCTTCATTTTGCAAGAACTCATTAATGGCCGCATACTCATCCATAGTAGCTTCTTCTTCGCCATACGATATATTTACCAATAAGTCACTTGCACCCTGAATCTTATTATCATCTAACAATGGTGAATTAAGGGCTTGGTTTACTGACCGCATAGCACGATCTTCACCTTCACTTAAGCCCATGCCTAAAATAGAAACGCCACTATTGCTCATAGCTGTTTTCACATCTTCAAAATCGACATTTATACTACCTGCTATGGTAATAATCTCGGCAATACCTTTAGCTGCTGTGGTAAGTACATTATCAGCGTGACCAAATGCTTTGCTGATCGGTAAATTGCCATATATCTCCTTGATTCTATCGTTAGATATAACAAGAAGTGAATCAACACTTTCTCTCATTTCCTCTATACCGTGAAACGCAGCATCGCATCTTCTTCCCCCTTCAAACGTAAATGGAGTGGTAATGATACCAACGGTAAGGATGCCCATATCCCGTGCCGCTTTTGCTATAACAGGAGCAGCCCCAGTCCCGGTACCTCCACCCATTCCAGCGGTTATAAATACCATTTGAGTGTTAACACCAAAAGATTCAATAATATCTTTGATATTTTCTTCGGCCGCTTTACGACCAACTTCTGGATTTGAACCCGCACCACGACCTTCGGTAAGGGCGTTACCTATTTGTATTCTATTTGGTATTGGGCTATTTTCTAATGCCTGTGCATCTGTATTGCATATAAAAAAGTCAACTCCATTTATACCTTCACGATACATGTGATTAACTGCGTTTCCGCCTCCACCTCCAACACCCACAACTTTGATAATGGATGACTTGTCTTTTGGTAATTCTACTGTGAAACTCATACGTATTTTTTAATTATTTATAATCTGGTACATCTGCTTCGTCTTTAAGCCAATCCTTTATTCGCTCTAATAACGGAGATTTTCTTGGAGTTACCGCCTCTTCAACAGATCCAGCAACATTATTTATTAGACTTCGCTCTTCCGCTAATCCTCGTAGCACTAATCCTACACTCGTTGCATAAATTGGGCTTTTCACTTCATCCACCATTCCCTTCGCTAGGTGCTCATTAGGATAACCTATACGTGCATCTAATCCTGTGATAAACTCCGCTAATTGAGAAATATGCTTTAATTGAGATCCGCCGCCGGTTAAAACTATACCTCCAGCCAGATTTTTGACATTACTTGCTTTTATTTCGTAATATACTAGCTCCAAGATTTCTTCTACCCTAGCTTGGATAATCATGGATAAATTCTTAAGTGAGATCTCTCGTGGTTCTCTACCTCGGATTCCAGGAATACTTACAATTTCATTTTCACTTAGTTCATTCGCCAAAGCGCTACCAAACTTAATTTTAAGTGCTTCTGCATGCGCTTTCATTACATTACATCCTTCCTTAATATCTTCTGTAATAATATTTCCTCCGTACGGAATAATCGCCGTATGACGAATAATACCATCATGGAAAATTGCTACATCCGTCGTACCGCCACCTATATCTACTAAAACCACACCAGCTTCGAGCTCTTCTCTACTCAACACCGCCTCCGCTGAGGCTAATGGCTCAAGAGCCAGTTCTGAAACTTTAAGTCCAGATTTCTCAACGCATTTGTAAATATTTTTTGCTGCAGAAATTTGACCAGTTATAATGTGAAAATTCCCTTCTAATTTAACTCCAGACATTCCCACAGGATCAAGAATTCCTGGTTCGTCATCCACTGTATAGTCTTGCGGAAGCACATGAATAATTCTGTCGCCAGGCTTAACGGCCAGCTTAAACATATCATTCTCAAGCTTTTCTAAATCATCCTTGTTGATCTCTGATTCGCGATCATTTCTAATAACCATGCCCTTATGCTGCAAACTATTTATATGCGCTCCAGCAATGCCTACCTGAACCTTTCTGATGTCTACATTTGATTTTTGAGCAGCTTCTTTAATCGCTTCTTGTATAGCCAATACGGTTTTATCAATATTAGATACCACTCCTCGAGTAACCCCACCGTGGGAAGAAACCTTTCCCATCCCCAATATATCTACCTTACCATATTGATTGGCTCTTCCGACAATTGCACACACTTTAGTAGTGCCTATGTCTAGACCAACGATTATTCTTTCTTGAGATTCTGCCATAATATTATTTACAAACGATTTGGTTCTTATATTTTAAATTTATACTGTGATACTTTTCCCAACCTAAATTACTTAGACCTTCTTTATAGAATAGTTCTAACTTATCAAACTTCTCAGGTATGAGCGTAGTGTCACCAATTACAATCCTTTGGTTTTTAATCTTAGGAATGATTATTAAGTCATTATTATTGTCTACAAATATTTGTTCTGTTAGGGCCTCCATGAATTCGTTTTCTTGCACATACGTGGATAGTGTGTATACTTTCTTAATCATAGCCTTTGTTAAGTTTCCATTTACAATAGGAACTCTCGCCACTTCTGTGGCATAGGCAGGGATTTGAGTAAAGTCTTTTGCCACATAATAAGAAACGCCATATTGGGGTATCACACGCATTACAGGTATTCGTTGTTCTATTTCAATTAGCAGTTCTCCTCTTAAGTCAAAACTAACTTCAGCTTTTTTTACGGACGGCATATGCTGTATGCGTTTCTCAATTGTGGGTAAAGATAAATTTGCTTGAGAAATACCCAATAGACCACCCACATACCATTTATTGATTTGATTATTTATTAACCGCTCAGTAACTAATTGCTTTTCAATAGGTGCATCTATTTCGATAGTAATTTTTTGGCAAATTTGTTTGCTCTGGTTTTGTTTTAATACCACGAACAACGCAATCAGTAAAATTACCGAAATAAGATAAAGTATCTTACGTATATAGGGATTCCTTTTAACTGACATAAAATTCTTTTAAGGGTAAAATGAGTCTATCGATGTCTCCCGCTCCCAAGGTAAGTAAAACATCTACATGACGATTTTTGAGAACAGTTATTACGTCTTCTTTAGCCACACATTGCGCATTGGATAAACGTATTAACTCCATTACCGCCTCTGAGGTTACACCTTCAATAGGCAATTCCCTTGCTGGATAAATGGGCAATAAAAGTAACTCATCTACCTGAGAAAGTTCATAGGCAAATTCTGCCATAAAATCTTGAGTTCTGCTATATAAATGAGGCTGAAAAACAGCAGTTATTTTTTTATTTGGATACAATTCTCGTACCGAAGAAATAATCGCTCGTAGCTCACTGGGATGATGCGCATAATCATCGATATAGATTACCTTATCGGTTCTTAGAATATACTCAAAACGTCTTTTTATTCCTTTAAAATTTGCTAAACCTGCGACAATCGACTCTATTGCAACTCCTGCTTGACGCGTCATAAGTGCAGCGCCTAATGCATTTTCTAAGTTGTGCAATCCAGGAATGTTTAGGTATACGTCTTCGATGGGCGTTTCACCCAGATTATTGTGGATACTAAAATGTGTTCCTTTCCCACTTCGACTTTTCACAATCGCATAATAATCTGCGTTTGTGTTTGATGCCGAATACGTTACTCCATTAATTAAATCCTTACTTGCATATGCCACAAAAACATCTTTTTTGTCTGGTACTAAACTGGCAAACTCTTGATAGGACTGTTCCAATTCTTCTCGCTTACCATAAATATCAAGGTGATCAGCATCAGTGCTGGTAATCACTGCAAATTTTGGTTTAAGTTGCAAAAATGAGCGATCAAACTCATCAGCCTCTGTGACACTTATGTGCGCACTACTTGCAGATTGGTAATAATAATTACTAGCTAAGTTGGTACTAATGCCACCCAAAAAAGCTGAAAAATGTAATGTAGAATGCTGTAAAATTGTAGCAACTATACACGAAGTTGTGGTTTTACCATGTGTACCTGCTACACTCAGATTAACCGTTTGAGCAGTTATCATGCCTAGCACTTCGGCACGTTTTTTAAGTACAAAACCTTGCTCACTAAAGAAATTAAAAATTTTATTATCGCTAGGAATAGCAGGTGTATATACCACCAAGCTTTCACCCTTATTTTCTATTATGATCTTTGGTATACCAACCACATCATCGAAAAACGAAATTTCAATTCCTTCATCTGCTAGTGTATGTGTAAGTGGCGATGGGGTTTTATCATATCCTGCAACTATAAAGTTGGCATTATTAAAATATCGCGCCAATGCACTCATACCTATACCTCCTATGCCTAAAAAAAATATATACTTAGGATTATCCAAGATCTTCTATTATTTCATTAACTATGGTTTCTGCCGCATTGGGTTTCCCAAATTTTATAATTTGTGTTGAAAGCGATTCCAATTGACTTTGATCTTGGATTAACTCCAACAGTATTTTAGCAATGTTCTCTCTTGCTTCGTCATCTGTACACAAGATAGCCGCATTTTTCTGAACCAAACTCATGGCATTTTTAGTCTGATGATCTTCAGCCACAAAGGGTGATGGAATAAAAATAGTGGGTTTACCTAGTGCCGCTAGTTCAGACACAGACATAGCTCCAGCTCTGCTTATAACGACGTCTGCGCAGGTGTAAGCTAAATCCATACGTTGTATAAATGCAGTTCTAGTTCCCCAACTAAAGTCACCAAATTCACCTGAAAAATTTTTACCTGTTTGCCATAAAAGCTGAATACCTGAAAGTTCAATTACTTCCAGGTTAGCCAATATTGCTTCATTTATGGTACGTGCGCCAAGACTGCCTCCTACAACTAAAACGGTTTTTTTATCTTTCGCTAGTCTAAAATATTCTCTTGCCTCGCTTTGCTTGGCCGGATCTAATAGCAGATCTTGTCGTATTGGATTACCAGTAAGTACTATTTTTTTTGTCGGAAAAAATTGCTCCATTCCTTCGTAGGCTACACATATTTTTCGAGCAACATTTTTTAGTAATTTATTAGTAATTCCTGGATAGGAATTTTGCTCTTGTAAATAAACAGGCACACCCATTTTACTCGACACATAATTAAGCGGTCCGCTCGCATAACCGCCTACTCCAACGGTAAATGAAGGTTTAAATTTTTTTATAATCTGGTACGATTTCCATATGCTAGAGATTACCTTAAATGGCAACATTAGGTTCTCTATTCTCCAGCTTCTTTGAAAACCTGAAATCCAAAGACCGTGAATTTTGTATCCTGCAGCCGGAACTTTTTCCATTTCCATTCTACCTGAGGCGCCAACAAATTCAATAACAGCGTCGGGATATTTTGCCATAATCTCATTGGCAATCGCAATAGCAGGAAATACATGACCACCGGTTCCCCCGCCAGATATCAATACACGTAACTTATACTTCATCTTCTTTGTCTGTATAAACTGTTCTACTTGCACTTAGTATAATTCCAAATGCTATACTTACAAATAATATAGAGGTCCCCCCTCTGCTAACAATAGGAAGTGCTAATCCTGTAACAGGTAATATATTTACAGCAACCCCCATATTAATTAATGCTTGAACTACCAAGCTAAATGAAAGTCCAATGGCTAGCAATGCCGCTAGTGAATTTTCGGTTCTTAGGACGATACTAAATGCCCGATATAGAAGTGTCATGTATAGTAATAATAAAATCAGCCCACCTGCATAGCCGTATTCTTCTATGATAATAGCATAAATAAAATCGGCAAATGGAGACGGTAAAAAGTTCTTTTGCCGACTACGTCCCGGACCAGTGCCAAAAAGTCCTCCCCTCGCTACTGCAATCTTCGCCTGCCTACTCTGAAAACTGCCCCCATCGTCACTTCCGCTATTAAACGCTTCCATCCGGGATTTCATGGTAGCAATCCTCCCAAATTGGACATCCGTATTCATAACATAAGTAAACAAGCCCCCAAGAACAAAAACACCTATGCCGGCCAGTAAGCCAATTTGTTTCATAGGAATTCTACCTAAAAAGAGCACCAGCATACTGGTTAAAAAAAGAACGGCAGATGTAGAAAAATCTTCAGGAAAAATCAATACACACACCAAGAGAATCCATCCTAATATGGGCAATAGCGTTTTTTTAAAATCATGCACTTCACCCTGTCTTTTGGCCATAAATCGCGCTACAAATACAATCAGCGCCAGCTTTGCAAAATCAGAACTTTGAACAGTAAGTCCGCCTGGAATGGAAACCCATCTGCGTGCCTCATTTATCTCAATGCCAAAGAAAAGGGTATATACTAACAGAGGTACAGCCAAATACAGCATAATCTGGCCAATTCGTGAGTAGTATTGAATATTAATTAAATGTGTAAGCCACATTGTTGCTAAACCAAAACCCAACAATGAGACATGCTTTATCAGGTAATACTCCGTATCACCTCCTCGGTCTTTGTAAGCCAAAGTACCAGTAGATGAATACACGGCCATAACCCCTATAACCGAGAGTGCCAGAACGACAAACCAGATTATCGGATCCCCCTTTAAGTATTTACCAAAAAGCTCTTTCACTAGCTAAATTATAAACCTCTAACGGCTCTTTTAAATTGATTGCCTCTATCTTGATAGTTTTCAAACAAATCAAAAGAAGCACATGCAGGAGAAAGAAGAACTGTCTCTCCTTTTTCACCTAGACTATATGCAATTTGAACTGCTTCCTCAGCTGAACTAGCGTTAATCATCATGTCCACATCTTTACGAAATGCTTGATGAAGCTTCATATTATTTACGCCAAGACATACAATTATTCTAACTTTTTCTTTAACCAAAGGGCTAAGTGACTCATAGTCATTTCCTTTATCAACACCACCTGCAATCCAAATAATAGGATCTTCTACGCTTTCAAGCGCATACCAAGCGGCATTCACATTTGTTGCTTTACTATCATTTATAAAGTTTATACCCTTTACCTTAGCTACATACTCCAATCTGTGCTCTACATTTTTGAAATCAGAAAGACTCTCTCTGATGCTCTCTTTTCTAATAAGTAAAGAATTGGCAATGATAGACGCTGCCATAGAGTTGTACGTGTTGTGCTTACCTGCAATAGTTAATTGATTTACGCCCATGTTAAATTCAGTTTTTGGTTTGTTAAGTTTTATGTTGATTTGATTATCTGCTACCCAAGCGCCTTCATCCAATGGACCACCACTGTAGGTGAATGGGATAAGCTGAGCTTCTGTAATATGATTTTTAAGTTGATTATTAATCACTTCATCATCAGCGCAGTAAATAAATCGCTGGGCTGAAGTTTGGTGATTATTTATTCTAAATTTAGACTCTATGTATCCTTGAAAAGAATTATATCTGTCTAAATGATCAGGAGTAATATTTAGCAATACTGCATAATCCAATCGTACTGTATGCATCCCGTCAAGTTGAAAACTACTTAATTCAAGCACGTAGTATTCATGATCCTCTTCGGCTACCTGTTTAGCAAAGCTGTACCCCACATTGCCTGCTAAACCCACTTTTAGACCTGCTTTTTGTAGCACATGATGCGTAAGTAGCGTAGTTGTTGTTTTTCCGTTAGTACCTGTAATGCCAATAAGAACCGCATTAGTATATGCTGCAGCAAATTCTATTTCTCCTACAATTTCTATTTTTTGTGCTAGCGCTTGTTTTAAAACCGGGATAGTTTCAGCAATCCCGGGACTTTTCACTATTTTAACAGAAGAAAGAATCTTCTTAATATCATGACCACCTTCTTCGTAGGCTATACCGTATTTCTCAAGCTCTGCCTTGTATTGTGGTTTGATTTGACCGTAGTCCGACACCCACACATCAAAACCTTCCTTCTGAGCTAAAATGGCCGACCCTACTCCACTTTCTCCGGCACCTAATATGGAAATAAGATTCCTCATCTTTATCTTAATTTGAACGTTATGATGGTGAAAATGGCGAGCATAATGCCTACAATCCAAAATCTAGTAACTATCTTAGGTTCAGCATAACCAAGTTTTTGATAATGGTGATGCAACGGAGACATTAAGAAAACACGTCTTCCCTCCCCATATTTCTTTTTAGTGTACTTGAAATAGCTTACTTGTATCATAACACTAAGATTTTCAGCTAAAAATATACCGCAGAGTATTGGCAAGACAAGTTCCTTACGAATCATTAGTGCTAATACCGCTATAACTCCACCCAATGCAAGACTACCGGTATCGCCCATAAATACTTGAGCAGGAAAACTGTTGTACCATAGGAATCCTATACATGCACCAGCAAAAGCGGCCGCATAAATTACTAACTCGCCTTGGTTTGGAATAAACATTATTCCCAAGTAGTCCGAAAAAATAAGGTTCCCACTTATAAAGGCAAGTATTGCCAGTGTGATACCAATAATTGCCGAGCTTCCTGCGGCTAGACCGTCTATACCATCGGTCAGATTCGCTCCGTTAGATACCGCAGTTATTATAAATATGGCTACTAACATATATACCATCCAAGCCCATTTATTGGCACCTTCGTCATCCATCCAAAACAGAAGTTTAGAATAGTCAATTTGGTGCGTTTTAAGAAATGGAAGTGTAGTAGTTGTACTTTTCACATCTTGAAAATACATCAACTGCCCGTTAATTTCTTTAACCTCTGCGCCTACCGGAGCTTCACTTACTGTGTCAATCTTATATTGCTCCCGTACTACCACATCATCATTAAAATGTAGTACCAAAGCCACTATAACACCAAGTCCAATTTGGCCAATAATTTTAAATTTACCTGCCAATCCGGCTTTATCTCTCTTGTAAATCTTGATATAATCATCAATAAAACCAATTACACCTAACCAAATGGTACTAAAAATCATTAGCAATACGTACACATTATTTAGCTTAGCAAAAAGGATTGTAGGGATAAGAATTGCAGCTAAAATGATAAGTCCTCCCATTGTTGGGGTACCTTTTTTAGACTCTTCGCCGTCCAATCCTAATGTTCTTATTGTTTCAGCTGCTTGAAGATTTCTAAGTTTTTCAATTAAACTTTTGCCAAAAAGTAAGGAGATAACTAACGAAACAATAACAGCCATGGCTGCTCTAAATGAGATATATTGGAATACCCCAGCGCCAGGTAGATTATAGTTTTGTTGCAGATAATCGAATAAATGATACAGCATTAGTCTTTTATTAATTTTAAGTTTTTGGTAATAATCTCTTTATCGTCAAAAGGGTGTTTAATCCCGTTTATTTCTTGATATGTCTCGTGCCCTTTGCCCGCCACGAGTATTACGTCGCCAGCGTTACTAAGGCTAATAGCTGTTTTTATAGCTTCTTCTCTATTTACTATTTTAAGTACTTTTTTGAAATACTGAGGTTCAACACCAAGCATCATTTCTTCGATTATGCCATTAGCATCTTCAGAGCGAGGATTGTCTGATGTAAGAATAACTCTGTCACTCGCGATACAAGCGATACGAGCCATAACGGGACGTTTCTCTCTATCTCTATCTCCACCGCATCCTATTACGGTAATTAATTTCTCGTTTTTCGTACGAATAGCATTTATCGTATCTACCACATTTTGAAGTGCATCAGGCGTATGCGCATAGTCTACGATGGCTGTAACACCACCTTCTTGCATACTTTGAAAACGACCATCTACACTATTAATAGCGCTTAAAGCTGTTACGATTTCCAGATGCTCTTTGCCCAATAAAAATGCGACAGAATAAACTGCTAATACATTATATGCATTAAAATCACCTACCAATCTTAGCCATACTTCAGAACCATTTATATCTAGAAGCATCCCATTAAAATCACTTTCGATAACCTTAGTTTTAAAATCAGAAACCGACTTTAAGCTATAGGTGTATTTTGTAGCTTTGGTATTTTGCATCATAACCAAGCCGTTTTTATCGTCTTTGTTTACAAGCGCAAAAGCGTTGATTGCTAACCCGTCAAAAAGTTTTTTCTTGGTGTATAAGTAGTCCTTAAAATCGGTATGATAATCTAAATGGTCGTGCGTTATGTTACTAAAAACTGCACCATCAAATTCAAGTCCAGCTGTTCTTTGCTGATCCAATGCATGCGAACTAACCTCCATAAAAGCGTATTCGCATCCAGCATCTAGCATCTCTGCAAGCAACTCATTAATCCTTACACTATTTGGAGTCGTATGCGTAGAAGCATAATCTGTACCGTTGATGCTGTATTTAATCGTAGAAAGCAAGCCACTTTTATGACCAAGATTCGTAAAACATTCATATAGCATAGTTGCAATGGACGTCTTACCGTTTGTCCCTGTGACTCCTATTAGTTTTAGGTTACGACTCGGATTTTCATAAAATTCAGACGCTAGACAACCTAATGCCTCTGCTGCATCTTCTACCACAATAACAGTTACTCCTTCGGTGGCCTGAAAATGTTGTTCGCACAAGATTACGCTAGCGCCTAAAGCAAGCGCTTTAGGTATAAATAAGTGACCATCCGTACTCACACCTTTTATAGCGGCAAAAACATAATCTGACTTAACTGCTCTAGAGTCAAGCGTAAGCCCAGCAATGTTTATTTCTATGTTCCCTGTAATCGAAATCGGCTTGATCGCTAACAATATATCGCTTAAGATTCTCACTTTAATTGTATTATTACACGTTGATTTTTAATAACTTTAGTACCCGGATTTGGACTTTGTGCAGCTACAGTACCATAACCTGAAATAGACGGCTTCAAACCTTGCATTTCCAATAAATACATGGCATCTTTAGCGCCCAGTCCTTTTACGTTCGGCATTATACCAGTGGTAACTGCTATATTTTTTGCGGTTCCTTTGGCTGCGTTTATTCGTACAACTTCACCATCTACCTCTTCGTTCATTGAAACATCTAAATACTTACTTAGAATCGTAAAGTCAGAGAAGTATCCTGCTGTGTACGCAGGAGATACTTTTTTACCCTTAACAACCACCTCTTGCTTAACACTGATAGTGTATATTTTTTCGGCTATTTCTGCAAATACTGGCGCAGCTACGTAGGAAGCATAAAACACCCCATTACTAGGTTTATTAATCATTACATATACACTATAAGCGGGCTTATCCGCAGGAAAGTGACCAACAAAACTGGCATTGTACAACTTAGTAGTTTGATAGGCCCCTCCACTCGCTATTTGGGCCGTTCCTGTTTTTCCACTCAACGCAACCACATTTGATTTTACGTTACTTGCAGAACCTTCGGTAACTACGGCAGCAGTTAATTTCTTTATTTTATCGGAGGTCTCCTTAGAACACACCGTCACTTCCTTTACTCTTTTATTATTGTCTTTTATAACTAATCCCGCGTCTGTAACTTCATTCACCAATCGGGGCTTAATCATTTTACCGTCGTTAATAATACCATTATAAGCGGTAAGCAACTGAAGAGGGGTATGCTGATTTTCGTAGCCAATTGCCAACCACGGAAGAGTTAGCTTGGACCACGAGGTACTGCTAGGATGGTTCAAAAATGGCTTTGGCTCACCCAAGATTTCAATTCCAGTTTTCTTATCTAAATCCAACGTCTTGAGATGCGCTAGATATTTACTAGGATTTTTACTATAGTTATCAAAAATGATAGAAGAGAAAGCGACATTACTTGATCTTGCAAATGCTTGCGTAAAACTCATTTTTTGATACTTTCCTTTATCAGAGTCTTGCATTGGCTTGCCATAATAATAGCGCTCACCATTATGAATATCTATACTATCATTTAAATCAATTAAATCATCTTCAAAAGCAGCCATAGCAGAAAAGACTTTCCATACACTACCTGGCTCATAACTCTCCCCTATAGCACTGTTATACTGCTCTATATACTCTCCAGTTGCAGTTACGCGTAAATTCGATATAGCTTTTATTTTACCTGTAGCTACTTCCATTATGATTACACTTCCATGGTCTGCTTTATGTTTTATTAAAGCTTTCTCCAGTGAACGTTGAGTTATTTCTTGAAAATCTATATTGATCGTGGTATGAACATCTCTACCATTTTGAGGCTCTAGAAGATTTTCGTCATTTACCGGCCTGTAGCCACCTGAAATTCGTTGAACAATTCGTTTTCCTTTAACCCCACCCAAATCACTATTATACGCCCGCTCTAAACCTACACCAGGATTATCTATTGTGCTATACCCAATGGTTCTGAATGCCAATTGTCCAGCTGGCTTAACCCTCTTAGTAGTTAGTTCTGATAAGTATCCACCTTTATATCTCCCTTTGCTAAATAAGGGCAATTGTTTTAATTCTTTTTGCTCTGAGTATGTAACCCTTCTTCGTATAAGTGTATACCTATTCTTGTCCCTCCTGGCTCGCAAAAGCATGGTACGATAATAGGATGCCGTATTATCTGGAAAGACTTCAGAAAGGCCAATCGCCAACTCATTCACATAAATTTTAAAGGTATCAGCACTAGGCACCGTAGCATCCCAACGTATCTCATAAATAGGCATAGAAGTGGACAGTAAACTTCCATCGTCCGAATAAATATTGCCTCGAGAAGCAGATATGTCTTGTTGATGAATTGTGATACTATCAGACAAACTCAACCACTTTTCTCCTTCAAGCACCTGCACCTTGAACATTTGAAAAAGAATAAGAGCCGCAAAAACAACTACCACTCCCATGCCAAATACCACACGCCACAATATGTCTCGCTTAATATTGGTCATTTTGTGTTTGGGATTACATTGATGGGTCTATTAGGCTCTTTTACCCCTCTATCCAAAAGCCTTTCTTCGAGATTTGCACGCGATCTATTTTTCATAATCTCAGCTTTCAACGTAATATTCTCAGCACGCAACTCTATCAGATTTTTTTTAGCAGTCTCAATATCACGCACAAAATTATCTGTACGATGTGTGAGATAAATGTATAGAAGAACTAAGGCAAACAAGAAGCCTAGGTAGAAAATCCATTCGGCAGTAAGGGTAAATTCTTTGTTCGAAGTGGATTTTTTAGAAGCCGCCATTAGATTTTTTCTGCAATACGTAATTTAGCACTTCTAGCTCTAGTATTGAGCCCTATTTCATCACTCGTAGCCACTAAAGGCTTTCTAGTTAACGCTTTGTAAACCTGTGGCAGATTACCAAAATGATCTACAACTCTATCTCCCGCCACGTTACCTGTTTGAATCAAATTTTTTACAATACGATCTTCTAGCGAATGATAGGACATCACCACTAAACGCCCCTGAGGCTTTAATAACGCCGTTGCTTGCTCTAACATTTGCTCTAGCGTTCTTATCTCAGCATTAACCTCAATGCGAACGGCTTGATAAATCTTCGCAAGCGTTTTATTTTTTGTTTTATCATTTAAAAACTTAGACACCGCAACTTCTAAGTCTTCCGTCGTTACTATTTCTTTTACTCCTCTATAATCTACTATCGCGTTTGCCAACATAGACGCTTTATCCAACTCACCATAACTACGAAAAACCTTTGCAAGCTTAGGCTGGTCGTAACTATTCAATACTTGTTTGGCTGAAATTTCAGAGGCCGTATTCATACGCATATCCAAATCAGACTCACCAAAACGGAAAGAAAAACCTCTACTACGTTCATCCAAATGATGAGAACTCACACCTAAATCTGCCAAAAGACCATCCAACTGACCCACATTATGATACGAACAAAAATTTTCTAAGTATCTAAAATTAGCTTCGCAAAAAAGCAGGCGTTTGTCCTTTATTGTGTTTTGTACAGCATCGGCATCTTGATCAAAAACAATTAAGGTACCGTCTTCATCTAATGCATCTAGTATTGCTTGCGAATGACCGCCACCTCCATAAGTTACATCTACATAGGTCCCTTTCGGATGTATGTTTAAGCCTTCCAAACACTCTTTAAGCATAACAGGAATGTGGTAATTACTCATTATCACCTCCACTTCCATTAGCTCCAGACGCACCTAAAACATCTTCAGCAAGATCCGCAAAATCATCTGCGTCTACTTCCATCATTTGCTCGTACAAATGTTTACTCCAGATTTCTATCCTATTGCCATACGCATAAAAAATCGCTTCATTTTTAATTTCCGCATATTCACATAACTTTTTAGGAACCAACAATCTTGATGCATTGTCAAGCTGCACTTCTGTAGCTCCGTTACTGAATTGACGAACAAAAAGTCTGTGCTTTTTATTGAAGTGATTCAAAGAAGAAAGATTGGTTAATTCTAAATCCCAATCCGCTCTGGTGTACAGAGTTAGGCATTTTTCGAAACCACGATTTACAACTAATTTACTTACCGCACCAGAAGGCAATTGCTTCTTTAAGCCGGCAGGAAGCACCACCCGACCCTTGTCGTCCAGTTTTGCTTCAAATTCTCCTATATACAACGGCTTTTCCAATGCTAATAATTTCTTAAGACAAAAGTAAAACAAAAAATCCCACTTTCTCCCACATCCTCCCACTAATTTGAAATAAGTATTCCACATTAAGTGTTATTAACTTGATTAACAGTGTTTTAAATAGTGGTAGAAATTCCCGTAAATATTAAAAATTAGCGTTTATCGACGCTTAATAGCATTGTTTTGGCAATAATTATGTTCCAAGTGGGACATCCTACGGATAATGCTAATTTTATGTCTTACAGTGCCAAAACCGTAAATTTTTAAGCAAAAAAAAGGCGAGCCATATGGCTCGCCTTTCAGTTATAAGGGTGTTAATTTTATCTAATATCTGTAAAATTACTTGAAAGCAATTTTACAAACGTATCTAAAAAAGAACTGCGTTCCTATTCCAATAGGAGCGTCAATATTTCTTTTTATCCGATTTTAACGATCATTGCTTCGTCTATCGTCACGACCTCTTCCGCCGCCACGATTATCTCGTCCGCCGCCTCTGCGATCATCTCTTCCGCCTCTATCACCTTCGCGTTTTTCTCTTGGAGGTCTTTCAATATAGCCTTCTGGTTTCTCAGTCAATACTTTCATAGAAA
>CAMDBP010000007.1 GCA_945889315.1 Chitinophaga pinensis | reverse complement strand
GATTACCATTTTTTTAGATTCTTTATCAAGTGTTTTATGTCGGTTTAGCTGCATGCCTAGCTCTCTGCCTGCCAATATGCCAATAAATACCCAAGTGGTACTCATTGGTATTTTACTTGTAAAAGTAAAAACAAGCAGGACGATAGCGTAAATAGCATCTATTATAGTTGCATTAAACAAGCTGTGCGTTTTACTTTTTTCATCTACTACTTTTTGTATTTTGCCTCCCTTACGACTTAGCGTTAAACCCGTAATTAGCAATAAAATAGTTAATAAAATGAACGTTTGTTGTAAGTCTATTTGACGTGGGAAATAAACAAAAACATTAGCTAAATCCTGTACCAACCAAATAGTCCATAAAGTGCCTGTGGTAAGCCATTGCGAAATCATCCATACTTTACTATTTTTATTTCTGGGTTTAATCTTTTCAGCTAGAAAATAAAAGAGTAAGAAAGCGCAAACAAATGCAATAGAATAGCCTAAAAGTGATTTCAGTAAGACCTTATTTATAAGAACTACGGGTGAGAAGGATGAAAGTACGAGAAAAGTAGTGCTTACAGGGATGCCAAATCGGGTAAGTATTATAAGAACAATAGGCGGTATCAATATCCACCAGCTTAGGTTAGTGGGTGCTTCAATATTACTTAGTCTACCGTAAGTAAGATCACCATTATTGGTATACCAGCCCAAAAGTAAGACTGTGGTGAGTATGCCACCTATAAATAACAATTGAATAGGCCAACCGACTCTTTTATTAGAGCTAATAAAAGTTCCTAATGTTTGAATTACGTCATTACCAATAACGGAGAAAGCAGTAAGAATGAAGGTGACGTATAAAAGGGTTACTTGAAAATAATCCATAGTTTATAATTGGAGTGGTTGAAATAGTTGAGACAGAATGGTAATGTTTCTTAGCGCCCAGATACTATTAGCGAATTCAATTATTGTGGTTATAGATTTACAAGAAGATATACAGCAACTCCTGCGAAGTAGCCTGCCAAAGCATACAAGCTTATTTTCTTTAAGTACCACATAAAATCGATTTTTAAAAGACCCATAATGGCAACCCCGGCTGCTGAACCTATTATAAGTACAGAACCACCTGTACCAGCGGTGTAACTTAAGAAGGTCCAAAAATTATGGTCAACAGGGTACGTGTCTAAAGTGTACATACCCATTGCTGCTGCCACGAGAGGAACGTTGTCTACTATGCTGGATAGTAAACCAATAATGACATTGATAAGGTACATATTACCTACGCGATTATTTAATGTGGTGGCTAGTTCGGTTAAAAATCCAGCACGCTCTAATGCCCCGACAGCTAATAAAATACCTAAAAAGAAGAGCACACTTGGTGTGTCAACCTTTCGCAATACTTCTGTAACCTTGAGTGATTTATGCTCATCTGTCACCTTTTTACGATGCAGTATTTCTGTAAAAATCCATATAACGCCAAGGTTTAGTAAAATGCCCATAAATGGTGGCAAGTGCGTATAGGTTTTGAAAACGGGGACACTTACAAGTCCAATCACTCCAAGAATTAAAATCGTGATTTGCTCATTTTTAGAGATTAAACTTTCAGTTTCTGGCTCTTCGATTATCCCAAAACTTTTATTTCGGAAGGAAAAATAAGCTAGAACTAATGGAACGGACAAACACGCAATACTGGGTAAAATAACGTTAGAAATAACAGCACCTGAGGTTATTTGTCCACCTACCCATAACATAATCGTAGTTACATCGCCTATAGGAGAAAAAGCTCCACCGGCATTTGCTGCAATAATTACAAACCCACCAAAAAGCCACATCATTTCCTTGTCCTTTATTAGTTTTTTAATAAGAGCAGCCATTACTATTGCCGTCGTAAGATTATCTAATATGGAAGAGAGTAAAAAGGTAATGATACTAACTAAAACGAGAAGTTTATAGGGATTAGCGGTTTTAATTTTGGAAGTAATTATGTCAAAACCTTTGTGGGTGTCTATTAGTTCCACTATGGTCATAGCACTAAGTAGAAAAAAAAGAATACTGCCTATTTCTCCAAGTTTAAAAGTAAGCCCCTCGTTTAGTTCGTGCATGTCGCCATCATAGCCAAGTGAGAAAACTACCCAACACAACACACCGGTGGTTACTGCTGTAGCTGCTTTATCAATTTTTAAGAAATGCTCTAAGGCTATACATAAATAGCCGATTACGAAAATAGTTAAGATTAACATGATTATGAGTCTTGGTTGGTTGTTGCTTTTAAATGTCTGATGGAAATAAAAATTCCAATTGCTAAACATAAACCTATAAATAGTAATGAAAACCATTCTGGAATATGAATAAATGACAAAGTAAGTAGTTTGACTGCCACAAAAAGTAGGATGGCAAACACGCTATATTTTAAATACACAAATTGGTCTAACATGTTAGCTAAGAAAAAATACATGGCACGTAACCCCAAAATAGCAAAAATATTGGAAGTAAAAACAATGAAAGGATCTGTTGTAACGGCTAAAACAGCGGGAATGCTATCTACAGCAAATATTAAATCGGTAAATTCGATCATAACCAAGGCAGCAAATAACGGTGTCGCCATGCGTACGCCATTGTGAACGGTCCAAAATTTGTCGCCATCTAGCTCCTCGGTAACCTTAAAATATTTACGAACAAATGTGATGTATTTTTTGTCATTTGATTCTTCATCCGTAACCAACATTTTGAAGGCTGTATATAGTAAAAAAGCCCCAAATATGTATGTAATCCAACTTATTTGATTGATTAAGACAACTCCTAGCCAAATCATAAGTCCGCGAAAAACTAGAGCACCTAATATGCCCCAAAATAATGCTTTATGTTGTGATTGTATTGGAATCTTGAACGATGTAAAAATCATAGCAATGACAAAAAGATTGTCCATACTAAGCGATAACTCAATAAGATATCCGCTAATATATTTTAAAGTTGCCTGGCTGGCTGTGAGTCGATTTGGATTATTAACCAAAGCGTTGTCATATAAATAGTATACGACTAATGAAAAAAGTAAGGCTATAGATACCCAAAACGTCGTTTCTATGGCGATTGCCTTTTGATTGGTTTTGTCACTACGTTTGCTGAGCACGAGTAAATCTAGCAATAGTAATGCTAGGAGCAAAGTAATAAGGCATATCCAAACCATGTATATTTTAAATTGGACGCAAATATGACTAAAAAAACAACACGAAATTCATTTCAAAATATAAATTCTCAATATTCGCTACGGCACATCATAGAACTCTTCTCACCGAATGAATGAAGGATGTTTTTAGTTAAAAAAACCTTCGACACAGCCCAGGTTATAAAATTTTTGCCATGCTGCTAATGGTAAGAAAAATAAGTACAGAAATAGATAACTAAGATGATGTTTTCAGTAAGTGACTTGAGTTTTTGTTGGTACCTAAAAAAGACCTACAAGACAATCTACCAACGCTATTTTAGCCAATAAAGAATTGACAATAGAAGCGGTGATTACCAATGATAGGAACTATTAATCCTAGCTCTTCATCAGATTACGATTATTAATTGTTTCTTACTCGTTATCCTCTCCGTCCCTTTTTATTTTCTGGCTAATCGTACGTTCTAAAACCAAAGGGAAAAATTCTTGGCTGTAAACACTAGGATGTAGGCCAAAATCAGTTTGAGAAGATAAACCTATTGATTTAATAGCGCGATAGGTACGTACAGCCATGCTGTTAATCACCGATAAGCGATTTAAAGCAGAAAGGCGAGTATTGAGTACTATAAATTTAAAATCGGGCTCAAAACGCTTGGATTCCTTGGTTTTAAAAACTACGCTGTCCTCTAATTCAGCTAAGCCTAAATCAGCATATACTTTTCGCATTAAGTACTCAATGTGGTGCTCTTCTTTAAAACCATAACACACATTTATAAAATAAGACGAATTTTTAGATAATTCTTCTACTTTGTAGCTGATCCCCCTGGGGTTGTCCGTGGTATTGATATTCAGTAACCAATAAAACCTTGCTTTCTTAGGTCTAAAAATGGTGATAGAATGTAATATAGCCTTCTCGATGTTTTTCGAAAATGACGAACGCGTAAAATAAACCAGGTTGGTGTAGTCGTAGGGAAGGCTTTTGTCTTGTTGTATTTGGTCTAACACCGGAACAAGTTTATCAGCGGTAGTAAAATCTTCGTATTTGCCTCGTAGTTGACGGGCTTTATAATACAGGTATAACAATCCAAAAATAAGTACAGAAACAGCTAATGGAAACCAGCCTCCGTGGGCAAATTTAGATAAGTTAGAAACCAAGAAAATAAGCTCAATATTCACGAAAACCAGAATAGTGAACAAGATCCACCACTTTGTTTTTTTCTTAGCTCCCACAAAAAAGAGTGTAAAGAGAAGCAAACTAGTCATCAGCATATCTATAGAAATAGCTAAACCATAAGCACCTTCCATGTCTGCCGAACGCTTGAATATAGCGACTACCAAAAGACAGCCTAAAAAAAGAAGCGTATTAATTGCCGGTACATAAACTTGTCCTTTTTCAGTAGCGGGGTATTTAATGGCTAGGTTAGTCCAAAGTTTTAATTTTATAGCCTCGCTCACCAGGGTAAATACTCCCGTGATAAGTGCCTGGCTAGCAATAATAGCGGCAAGTGTTGCTATAAAAATGACATAAGGTAGTAGTGCATCCGGAACGTGTGAATAAAACACGCTTGTATGATTTGCTTGCGTGTTAAGTAAAAAGGCTCCTTGTCCTAAGTAGCTCAGGAATAGACAAATAATTACAAATATCCATGATGCGCGTATATTTTTCTTTCCGATGTGGCCAAGATCGGAATACATAGCCTCGGCTCCTGTTGTACATAAGAAAACGGCACCCATGACCCAAATTGCTCCTGGATAATTTATTAAAAAGGTCAAAGCATAGTAAGGGCTCAGTGCCACAAGCACACTGGGTTCTATCATGATCTGACGTAAACCTAAACCTGCAATGAGTGTGAACCACACAATCATTATTGGACCAAAATACTTACCAATAGATTCTGTACCAAATTTTTGAATGAAGAATAGTCCCGATATGATGGCTATAACAATAGGAATAGTTGGGAGGCTGGGCATTTTTACATTAAGCCCTTCTATGGCTGAAGAAATGGATATTGCTGGGGTTATAAAGCCGTCTGCCATTAGCGTGGCGCACCCTAAAAGTGATGGTACAATAATCCAAGCAGGTCCACGCTGTTTTAACTTGGCGTACAGAGCAAAAATTCCTCCTTCTCCATGATTATCTGCATTAAGGGCTAAGAGTACATATTTTCCTGTAGCAAGAAGTATTAAGGTCCACAGAACACAAGAAAGACCGCCAAGAATCAGTTGTTCTGAAAAAGGTTGTCCATGCGTAATAGCCGACATAACATAAAGCGGAGAAGTGCCTATGTCACCAAAAACGATACCTAAGGCTACAAGAGCGCCGCCTTTGGTAAATTGAGATTTGTTCATTATTGTTACCTAAAAGAGTATCTACTTATTATGTATGTGCCTGTAGATGCTCCACTTTTTATTCACTGCAAATTTTAATCAATTATTAATGCAAAGGGTAAAAAGGTTTGAAAAAAAGATAAAATAATGTGTTTTGGACATACAAAATTTAGTTCTGTAATTATAATTCAAAAAGCAACCCTAAAATCGACTGTCAATGCAATAAAAATTTGTGTTGGGGGTAACCGCTAGTGCAGTTAAGATTTACCGAAATAAAAAAATGCCAAGTTTTCACTTGGCATTTTTTTATAATCTGCGGGATATAACTATTCTATTCGCCTTCTACGATTTCTAAATCACTTAAGAATCCTTTGAGATTCATAATAATGGGCACATTCATAAGGTCAGCACCTAACTCGTTAGCTAAATGAACACTAACCCAGTCTAGTCTATATATAATATCAAACATGGATTGAAGCGTAAATTCTGGCACGTGTAGCGGAAAAACTTTATTGTTCTCCAACTCTAAGTGAGAAATTAAGAAATCAAATCGAGCTTCAACTCTCGGATTTAAAGTGGAGTATAACATCACGTAGTTAGTATCTAACTTTCGCGTATAAGACTCAATCATGTTATGGTTTGCTTCGGGTAACACACTCACAAAACCCTCTAGTTTAGCGTTTTCTTGTAATTGTTGTGTGAAACGTACCGCAACTGGCGCATACTGTCTGTCGGCTACAATGACAAATTTTTTCGAAGGGGTATTTTTAAAGAAATCAAAAATACGTTGAGCGCTTTCTTGCATACGAGGCATTTCAGCTTTAAAATAGGCTCTAATTGATTCTAGTTCTGCACGCTGATCATCACCCATAAGTTCACCTAAAATAAGCGCAAGATAACTAAGGCCAAGGCCAATAGTCATACGAGGTTGGAATCCACCTTTTAATCCGTAATGTTTTACGTTATCTGCTTCTGCAAGTGCTTGCATTGTTCCACCTCCAGCGATTACGACTATGTGACAGCCTTTTTCTTTTGCTTCGTGAAATAGGCTAATGGTCTCTTCCGTATTGCCTGAATACGAATTTAAGACTACTAATGTCTTCGCCGAGATATAATTAGGTAAATGGTAATCAGCTACTGTTTCTATAGGAATTGGACATTTATCAAATAACCAGTTTTTGATTATTACGGCACCTATGCCGCTGCCGCCTAATCCACCTAAAACGATGTTATTGTAATTTTTTACGTCTAAACCGTGAGCTGAATAGTTTTCTAAAACGTAGTCAAATTGCTCTGTAAAATTCTCTAAAGACGATTCGTGTGTTATCATGTAATTTTCCTAATACCTTTGTTGCCGCAAAAATAAACTTAATAGGCGTTCTTCGTATATTAAGCGAGCGTTAAATATAAAGAACAGAAATGCCTATTAATTCAGAGGAAAACATAGAGGTACAGGAAGATGGCCTTTTCTTGAAATATGCCTTTACCGTAGATAAAGGTCAAGAGCCTTTGCGAATCGATAAATTCTTAGTAGACAGAATAGAGCGTGCTTCTCGAAACAAGCTGCAAGAAGCTATAGAGCGCAAACAAGTAATAGTGGGTGGCAAAGCGGTGAGGTCTAACTATAAGGTTAAGCCTAATGATTCCATTGAAGTGTTGGTAGATAAGGAACCCGAAGAATTAGAGGTTATTGCACAGGATATTCCATTAGATATTCGTTATGAAGACGATGCGATTATGATTGTGAATAAACCGGCTGGCATGGTAGTACATCCTGGTTTTGGCAATAAAACAGGCACTTTAATTAACGCACTAGCATATATACTTAACGAAAAAGCAACTCACACAGGGAAGCGTCCTTGGTTGGTACATCGTATTGATAAAAATACCAGTGGATTGCTCGTGATTGCGAAAACAGATGAAGCAATGGCGCATCTGAGTAAGCAGTTTAAAGATCACACAATTGAGCGTACCTACTTAGCGTTAGCGTGGGGTAGCTTTGAACCTAAAGAGGGAACGGTGGAATCATTTATCGGCAGAGATGAGTACGACCGCAAGCGCTTTGTGGTTACAGATCCTGGCGAGGAAAGAGGGAAACACGCCGTGACGCACTATAAAGTTCTAGAAGATTTTGTGTATACATCGCTAGTTCAATGCAACCTGGAGACAGGGCGTACACACCAAATAAGGGTTCATCTAAAGCATTTGGGTCATCCTATTTTTAGTGATGAAAAATATGGTGGTAACCGCATTTTAAAAGGTGTTATTTTTAGTAAGTACAAACATTTTGTGGATAATTGCTTTAGCATCATGCCTAGACAAGGTTTGCATGCTAAGTCACTCGGTTTTATACATCCTACGACCAAAGAATGGGTGCAGTTTGATTCAGAATTGCCACTTGATATGCTTACGGTTCTGGAAAAATGGAGAACTGCTGCTGCTACTTATGGTTTTTGACCAAAGCTAGAATCAAAGAAACTGCGTCGTGTTATTAATTTACCAAAAACATATTCCTGAACAGTAACCAGTTGCTTAAAACCTGTAAAAGTGGCAAAATAGCGTTCGGTGTCTTGAATAATGGTATTCCCTGTTTTGTCAACTAAGGTTTGTCCATCTGTTATTCCTCCTTTTCTGTGTAGTCTAAGCTCTTGTATTTTACCATTGGTAAGCTCTGCTGTAATGGTCATATAAGGCATCGATTTCGTGATTGAATCTTTACTTTTAGACGTAAGATAATTGGCAAATCCTTCAAAATTTTTAAAGGTAAACAGGGAGAAGTAACTTCTTGCTGCGGATTGAGAAAGATGACTAACAGCAGGTTGTATGCGGTAGGTACTGTCCATGCGAGATAGGGTAAAAGACTCCGATGGCACTTCAAAATTTGTAACTATTATTTTGGTGATTTCACCTGGTTTGTAGTCAAAAACTGTGCGGTCGTACCAATCTTGAATATCCGTACTGTATTTGGGGTCTAACACGCCATCAAAACCGAGCACATGGGCAACGTAAGGAGTCTTAGAGCCTTCAATATGAAGAAATGAACCCGATTGATCGGAGTTAGGTGGCCCGACATAATAATCTCTAATTAGCTCGCCGTCTTCGTATATTTTAACATGTTTAGAGTTCCCTACCATACGTCGAATTACAGTTTCTCGACTTGCGGTTGGAACGGGTCCTTTTATGCGTATTTGACTTATTGTTTCGTTCAGTAATAAGTCAATGGCGGCTTGACTAGCTTTGTATTCTTTGTTTAATATCCAAGATCCATCTTTTTTTTCAAGAACAATGGTCTGTCCTTCTCTATCTTTAATGGTTATTAGGTCTATTTTTCGTACGTCATTTACGGCAAAATTACTGGCGTCGCGCAGGTGAGCTTCCCCGTTTCTGCTGCCTACTAAATAATAAACCCCAACAGCTGCCAACAGAATTATAATGATCCAAACGTAATTCTTCATATAATGGTTCAAAGTAACAGCCGAATAGTGCATAAATGCAAAGCTTTTTGGTCAAAGTGCGGAATCAAGTTAAAAGTGGGGTAAGTAATTGCCTAAAATATCAACATTCTGATGATCTTTAATCAACTTGCAAGAGAAAGGAATAGTTGTTTAAACGAAATTAATGTGCGGTGCTTTCTTTCAGCTTGCGAAGTAGAAAAGTGATTCTGTTTATAAAATCAGCAAAAAAGGATAGAATGAATAAAATATAGTTACGATACCTTTGAAAGGTTGAAAATAGATATATTTAGTCTTCAGACTTATGTGCAAAAAAATCAAGCGAACATTATTGTTCTGGCCGATGAGCACACCATGAATTATTGCTATCCGTTACTTTTGGAGGAAGTTCCGTATTTTAGTGTGCCTTATGGAGAAGGGTACAAAAATCTGGATAGCTGCGAGTTTATTTGGAAAAAGCTTGCTGAGTTTGGTGCAACACGAGAAACGATTTTACTATGTCTTGGAGGAGGGGTGATTTGCGATATGGGAGCTTTTGCAGCAGGATGTTTTCAACGAGGGATACGATCAGTATTAGTCCCTACTAGTTTGTTGGCAATGGTTGATGCCTCTGTAGGGGGCAAAAATGGAGTAAACTTCATGGGATACAAAAACTATATTGGTTCGTTTAAGGAGGCTGAAGAAATCTTCATATGCGATATTTTCCTAGAAACCTTATCATGTAAAGAGAAAGTAAATGGTTATGTGGAAATGCTTAAGCATGGTCTTATTGCGGATAGGTCCCATTATGATCAGGTAAAAATGCTCTTTCTTCAAGAAAATCAACATCTTGAAAATCAACTCATTCTTGATTCTATAGCGATTAAGAAAAATCATGTCGATCAAGATTTTAGAGATCAAGGTGTACGAAAACGACTTAATTTTGGGCATACTATTGGTCACGCAATAGAGTCGTTTAGCCTAAAAATAAATGATGAAAACGAATCACTTTCGCACGGAGTTTCAGTAGCCTTAGGTATGATAGTGGAAGCATATATAAGTACTGAGATGGTGGGGTTAAGCAAAGATGAACTTCACGAATTAACCATTGTATTACAACGCGTAGTGAGTGGGATTAGTGACGATATCCCTACATATGACGAATTAAAGCCTTATCTTCTGAAAGATAAAAAAAATACAGACCTAGGGATAAACTGTTCCTTAATTACAAGCATTGGCCAAGGTGTTCATGACCAATATGTGAAGTCAGCACTTATCAAAGAAGGACTTGATTTTTTAGCAAATCTTAAATGATAAGACTCTCACACCCAACGTCCGTTGTAAAAGGAGATGTAAAGTTGCCAAGTTCTAAAAGTATAAGCAATAGATTGCTGATGCTACAAAAACTGTATGAGCCGGGTGTTTTTTTAGATAATCTTTCGGAAGCGAATGATACGCAGCTATTGGTACGTATTCTATCACAAGAATCCCGCGTATTAGATGTTGAAGATGCAGGAACATCCTTTCGGTTTTTATTGGCTTATACTGCAGTAACGCCAGGCGAATGGATTATTAGAGGCACAGAACGATTGCATCAAAGACCCATTGCAGAATTGGTAGATGCCTTACGGATTTTTGGGGCGGAAATAGAATATCTAGAGAATGATGGTTACGCGCCACTAAAGGTAAATGGAAGAAAACTAATAGCGAAATCAACACTTATTGATGTCACAGCAGTAAGAAGTAGTCAATTTATTTCTGCATTATTACTCATTGCACCTTTAATAGAGGGTGATTTTAACTTAAAAGTTAACACAAAAATGTCTTCGTATTCCTATGTTCAACTTACGATATCGTGCTTGCGAAGAATGGGTTTTACTGTATTTATTAAAGGCCAATATCTTAGTGTGAACAAACAACAGAAATTTGATGGGGAGTATTTTCAAATTGAGCCCGATTGGACCTCTTTCTACTATTGGTTAAGTATAGCGCATCTGGCCAAAGAAGTAGATCTCTTTTTTCCTGGATTACGCTTAGACAATATGTCAAGAGAACGAACTAAACTCTACGACGTAGGTAATAAGGCTATGTTTTTTGAAGAAAAAAATGGCGGTATTCGTATTACTAAAAATGAAGAAGGCAGTATCGAAGTAGTAACGGACTTAAATTACGCTCAATTCCCTGACTCAGCTATGACTTTCGCTATGCTCATACCTGCAGTTGGCAAAAAAAATGTGAATCTGAGAGGGTTAGATAGCCTAAAACACAAAGAATGCAATCGCGAAGATGCGCTTACGCAGCACTTAGCTAAAATGGGAGTAAAATTTACGAAAGAGGAAGAGCTTTGGAAATTGGATGCTACACAATTTGATCTTAGACCAGACACGTACTTTGAAACTTATGGCGATCATAGAATGGCTATGTGCGTCGCGCCATTAGCTGTTTTGCAGCCAATTTTAATTGAAGATAAAGAGGTCGTAAAAAAATCGTATCCTCACTTTTGGCAAGATTTGAAGCGGGTTGGCTTTATTGTAGAAGAGGAGGCAAAGGTGTTAGACTAATCCAAAAACTCTAGTGTATCTTCGTACTCAATTTGAATACCTTAGGAAAGAATATTAGGCTTACTAGCTACGGTGAATCGCACGGGGAGGTGATAGGAGCGGTGCTAGACGGATTCCCTTCTGGGTTCCCGATAGATAAAACGTTCATTCAATATCAATTAGATAGAAGAAAGCCAGGTCAAAGTAGTATCGCTACTCCTCGTACTGAAAACGATGAAGTAATCATAAACAGTGGTGTTTTCGAAGGTAAAACTACCGGTGCACCAATCCATTTTCAGATTAAGAATACGAATCAAAATTCTAAAGATTATTCTCACTTAAAAGAGGTGTATAGGCCGAGTCACGCCGATTATACCTATGAGGCGAGATATGGCATAAGAGATTACCGAGGAGGTGGTCGCAGCAGTGCAAGAGTAACCGCAGGTTGGGTGGCCGCTGGAGCCTTAGTGCAAGATTTATTGGTTAAAGAAAAAGGTGTTTACATCGGGGCATATGTACATCAAATAAGCACGATAAAGCTAACCACTCAGCCTAAATACTATAGCCCAGATAGCGTTGAATCAAATATAGTGCGCTGTCCTGATGCACATATAGCCAAGGAAATGATTGACACTATACAGCAAGCTAGTGCTCAAAAAGATAGTCTTGGTGGTGTAATAGAATGTGTGATTAAAGGCGTTACTGCAGGACTAGGAAACCCGATTTTTGATAAATTAAATGCAGCACTCGCACATGCCATGATGAGCATCAATGCAGTAAAGGGTTTTGAAATAGGAGGTGGCTTTGAAATGAGCAGCAAACGAGGTTCAGAGGTAAATGATTCATTTACGTTAGCAGATGGGAAAACACAAACAACAACCAATAATTCGGGAGGTATTCAAGGTGGGATAAGCAACGGAATGGAAATCGTTTTTAGAGTAGCTTTTAAACCAACCGCTACCATAGGAGTATCACAGCAAACCATTACAAACTCAGGAGAAAAAATCAACCTTGAAGCAACAGGTCGCCATGATCCATGCGTAGTTCCTAGAGCTGTACCAATTGTAGAGACATTAGCGGCTTTGGTGATAGGTGACTTCCTTCTATAAACTGCACAAGTGTTGTTCGTAGGTCGAAGGTGTCCATCTTAAAAAGTCCCTGGATTAAAGCATTTACCTTTCTTTTAACAAGCACCAGGTAAGTTAAAGCCTTAACTTTGTAGCATCAATGCAAAAAGCGATTATTTTTATTTTAGGCAGATACCTAAATTTTATAAACCTCATCTCCAAAAAGATAGGAGGGAAGCATGCTTTTTTATTGTTTTGCTATCCTTTTCCGGTAAAACTAAAACCATCGCAAGCTAAATTTTTGGAAACGAGTAAGCAGTCTTTTCTCCTGTTTGAAGGTAAGAAAATTGCCTGTTTTTCATGGGGAAGTGGTCCTCAAACTATTTTGTGTTTGCATGGCTGGCAAAGTCAGAGTTATCGTTGGAAAAAGTATGTGGAAACTTTCGATAAAGAAAAATTTACCATTATTGCTATTGATGCTCCGGCACATGGTAAATCGGAAGGTAAAATATTCAATGTGCCTATTTACGCTAGATTAATAGAATTAGTATTAGAAACCTATACGGTCACCTATATAATTGCTCATAGTTTGGGTGCCTTTGCCACCATGTGTCTGTTTTATGAAAAACCGCAATTAGCGTTAAAGAAAGTAGCATTATTGGGCACTCCGGGTGAAGCAACAGAGTTTGTGGACGAGTACGCTCGTGTCCTGAACACATTACCGCGTGTCAAGGCGAATTTGGAGTCGTATTTTTTAGGTTACGCAGGATTATCCCCTAGTTATTACTCTTCTATACGATTTGCTCCATCACAAACCTCACAAGCTCTTATTATACATGACACTGGAGATAAAGAAGCTCCCTATGCACATGTGGTTCTAGTGAATCAATTATGGTCTAACAGCGAGTTAATTACCACCAATGGATTAGGTCACAAACTAAGAGATATTAGCGTTGTAAACGACATAGTTCGTTTTTTTGATTAGACTAAATACAAGCCTAATGCAGTATTGTTATAGGTATATCTTGCTTAGACGCAGGTTGCCTGGGTTGACTTAAGCGTCATAAAAAAATAGATTATGTCCAGTTGCATTTGCCACGTATCTGTTTTATGAAAAAAAATACGTTGATTTGACCCAATGAAAAAAATGGCCTTGCATTGGCAAGTAATTATCGCTCTTATACTAGGAATCGTATATTCTGTGGTGGCAGTTCAGCAAGGTTGGGTACAATTTACTGCTGACTACATTGCTCCTTTTGGCACCATATTTATTAATATACTTAAGCTAATTGCGGTTCCCATGGTACTCTTTTCCATTATTTCAGGAATCACTAGTCTTAAAAATATACGGCAATTGGGTCGTGTTGGGATCAAAACATTAAGTATCTTTCTAGCGACAACGGTTACTGCGATACTCATTGGATTATTACTTGTCAATATTATAAAGCCAGGGAATTCCCCTTCGAATGCATCTAGGCTCGAAAAACGGGTAGAATATGAGCTATGGAGAAGTGAACATCCCAATGTGCCTCAACTCGATAACGTACACGAAATAAGTAAGCCAGAAAATGCGGAATTAGTTGCATCTGTCCGCAATCGCCTTTCTATCCAAGAAATGGATGAAACAACGGCAGATAAGTTAGCCAAAGCGTTGGCCGAGAAAAAGAGAGGTCCTCTGGATAAGATAGTGGATATTTTTCCAAGCAATATTTTTGATGCATTACTCTCCGCTAATATGCTCCAAGTAATTTTCTTTTCTATTTTTTTTGGTGTAATTCTAATGCAAATACGCAAGAAAGACAGAAGGCCAGTAGCCAAACTCATCAATGGACTAAATGAAGTATTTATCGGAATGATAAATGCAGTCATTAAGATAATGCCCTTTTTTGTTTTTGCGCTTATGGCAGGTAGTTTGGTCGCTTCCGCAGGGAAAGATCTCGCTAAGTTACAAGAACAATTGGTGTTCTTAATGAATTATTCTTGGGTGTTAATTGTGGGATTAGTCTCTGTAGCATTTGGCTTGTATCCTTTGTTGATTCATCTGTTTGCGAAAGGTATGAAGTTTAGCACATTTGTAAAGGGGATGAGCAAAGCGCAACTTACTGCATTTTCAACTAGTAGCAGTATGGCGACATTGCCGGTTACCATGGAGTGTGTTCACGATAATTTGAAAGTCCCGAAGAGCATTACCAGTTTCGTTTTGCCAATTGGAGCAACGGTAAATATGGATGGCACAAGCCTTTATCAAGCCGTGGCCGTGGTGGCACTTGCACAGTTTCATATGATAGAGTTAGATTTTGCCCAACAAATGGTTATTGTACTTACCGCTACTTTGGCAAGTATAGGAGCCGCTGCTGTGCCAAGTGCTGGTTTGGTTCTTATGATTGTGGTTCTAGAGAGTGTAGGGCTGAATCCTGCCTGGATTGCAATTATTCTTCCGGTAGATAGAATACTGGATATGTGCCGGACTGTAGTAAATGTTACAGGAGATGCTGCCGTAAGCGTTATCGTTTCTGAGACAGAAGATATAGAAGAAATTTAGTAACTCTTTGTTTATAAGCTAGTCAAACATTAATGATTACTGTAAAATGTCGTAAAATAATGTGAAAATAGTGAGATTAGAGTTCTATTTGCAATAATTATAAAAGATGAAAAAAATACTTTTCCTGTTCGTAAGCCTCCTCATAACAGCACAAACTATTTCTGCACAATGCGGAACAGATGAATACAATAGACGATTATTAGAAAATAAGCTTCAGAATGGAGAAAGCTTTGCGGATTACATCGAACGTAATCTAGATTTTGAATTTGAAATAGCTATTGATCCTAAAACAAAAAAAGCCACTCGAGTGATACCCGTGGTTTTTCATGTAGTGCATTCTTACGGTCCTGAAAATATTTCAAAGGAACAAATTGAAGATCAGCTTCACATTTTGAACGAAGATTTTCAGCGTTTAAATAGTGACAAGTCCAAAACCAGAAGTTTTTTCACAAGCCGGTCGGTTAGCATGGATATAGAGTTTAAATTGGCACGTAGAGCGCCAGATGGCTCGTGTACAGAAGGCATCACAAGAACCTATGATCCTATCAATACCTATGAAAATTTTGAAGATAATAACGAAGAAGTTAAGGATGCAGTAAAGCCTTGGGATAGGAATAAATACTTAAATATTTGGGTAGTTACGGAAATAGTAAGCTCCAGTACTACAGGTACAATTTTAGGGTATGCTCAATTTCCTGGTGACAACGCCGCTACGGATGGGGTAGTACTGATTCATAACAGAGTAGGAACCATAGGTACAGCAAATGCTGGAGATGCAGGCAGAACGCTCACTCATGAAATAGGACATTGGTTGGGATTATATCATCCCTTTCAAGGTGGTTGCAGCAGTCAAAATGATAGAGTAAGTGATACTCCTCCTGTTGCTTCACCATCTTACGGTTGTACCGTGAGTTCTAATCCTAACACATGTTCAAATGATAACCCAAATGAAATAGATAACGTTGAAAATTATATGGATTACGCCAATGGCGCTTGCATGAATATGTTTTCGACAGGTCAAAAAACGCGCGTAGATGGCTTTTTAGGTAGTACAGCTATGGGCAGAGCTACCAATATATCTCCTGAAACAGCAACTGCGACAGGAATTAACACAACACCTAGTTGTGCCCCAATAGCTGATTTTTGGCACAACTCTCAGAGTCAAACGATATGCGTAGGCGGTAGTATTAATTTTAAGGATTTAAGCTATAATGGATTGATAACAGACAGAGTTTGGACATTTGAAGGCGGAACACCGTCGGTCTCTACTTTTGCCGATCCAACAGTAGTTTATAATACGCCAGGGGTATTTAAAGTAGAGTTAGAAGCAGGTAATTCGTTCGGCTCAACTAAGATTACAAGGATACTTTTTGTAAATGTTCTTCCTGCTGATGCAGCAAATAAGGCACCCTATGGTCAAGATTTTTCTGCGGTGACGTCAACCAGCAATTGGAGTTTGCAAACAGATTATAATAATTATGGATGGAAACGAAATACACAAAGAGGATTTAGCGGTAGTGAGTGTTTAGAAATGAGAACCGATGCTAATGGTCCTGCATCTCAGCGCTTTTCAGCCATTATGCCTCCAGTTGATATGACCACGCATACAGGGCCAGTTTCACTTCATTATAAGTGGGCTTATGCTAGAAGGGATAATATTACTTCCGAGTTACTTCAAATTTGGGCATCCACAGATTGTGGCCTAACTTGGAGAAATCTTAGGGTAGTAAATGGAGATAACTTGGCTACATCTGCCATTTCTCCTAATTGGGTGCCAACCAACAAGTCAGACTGGGGAGCAAGTGAACTTGATTTGTCTGCTTTTGCAAGTAGCACTAATTTAATTATCAAGTTTGACGTAATTAGTAAGTCTGGGAATTCTGTATTTTTTGATAATATTAACATAGGTTCTTACGCGTTGTCTGTTCCCAGTTATCAAAACGACCTTAATTTTGACCTGATACCCAACCCTGCTCAAAATTCTTTACGTGTAAAAATGATGTCAAACACAAATGATGCGGTGATATCTATTGTAGATATCACAGGTAGATTACTTTTGCAGCAAAATTTAGATCCGAGCAATCCGCACATAAATACAACTGAACTTACCAATGGTGTATTTACAGTTCGTATGAATGTAGAAGGTAAAAGCTGGGCTAAAAAATTGATAATCAGCAAATAATGTCGAAAAACCTAGTTATAGTAGAGTCCCCCGCCAAAGCCAAAACCATAGAAAAATATTTAGGCAAAGATTTTACAGTTAAGTCTAGTTTTGGTCACATACGAGACTTAGCTAAGGGTGATGGAGCGATAGATATTGAAAAAGGCTATTTGCCAAATTATATTATATCTCCAGATAAAAAGAAAATAGTAGCCGAGCTAAAAAAATTAGCAAAGGAGTCTGATATGATATGGTTAGCATCGGACGAGGACCGCGAGGGAGAAGCTATTTCTTGGCATTTGTCAGAAGTACTAAATCTAAAGGCAAGCAATACAAAACGTATTGTATTTCACGAGATTACCAAAACGGCTATTTTAAACGCGATTGATAATCCAAGAATGATAGATGAAAATCTAGTCAATGCACAACAAGCACGTAGGGTTTTAGACAGATTAGTAGGGTTTCAATTATCTCCTGTGTTGTGGCGTAAAGTGAAACCTAGCCTTAGTGCTGGTAGAGTACAAAGTGTGGCGGTTAGACTAATTGTCGAAAGAGAAAAAGAAATTTCAGCATTTACAACGTCTTCTGCGTTTAAAATACAGGGTGATTTTTTAGCATCGAAGAAAAATATTAGAGCAGAACTTAGTAAAAGGCCAGAGACGTTTGAGGAGGCTAATGCATTCCTAACCTCCTGCCAAGGAGCTACCTTTAAAGTAGGAGATGTTAAGGTACAACCAGGTAAACGTACCCCCGCTGCGCCATTCACTACCTCAACCTTGCAGCAAGAAGCAAGTAGAAAATTAGGTTTTAATGTGTCAAAAACCATGTTGCTAGCCCAGCGATTGTATGAAAACGGACACATAACCTATATGAGAACAGATTCTGTAAATTTATCGGAATTTGCTTTGGCAAGTGCTAAAGAAACAATTACGAAAGACTACGGTTCGGAATACAGTCACACCCGTAAATATGCTACTAAAAATGCCAGCGCTCAAGAAGCACACGAGGCGATAAGACCTACGGATTTTAATGTAAGTGATGTCGGAGACGACGACGGTCAACATCGCTTGTACCAACTGATATGGAAACGTTCTATCGCTTCACAAATGACGGATGCGCAATTAGAGCGTACCACCATTGATATAGAAAATAATAAAAATGCTGACGTCTTTAAAGCCAAAGGAGAGGTAATCAAATTTGACGGTTTCTTGAAAGTTTATTTGGAAGGAACAGATGATGAAGATGATGATGAGCAAAGTGGATTGCTACCTAAAGTAACTGTCGGAGAAATTCTCCCAGTAGAAGAAATTACCGCTACACAGCGCTACACAAGACCCGCACCACGGTATACAGAAGCAAGTTTGGTTAAAAGACTAGAAGAGCTAGGAATAGGTAGACCAAGTACGTATGCGCCTACTATCAGTACGGTACAAAAAAGGGGTTATGTGGTAAAGGATGATATCGAAGGCAAGACAAGAAAATATGAATTATTGTCGCTAAAAAACGATGTAATCAAGGTAGAAAGGTTTTCTGAAAATTATGGTGCAGACAAGAATAAGATGCATCCAAGTGATATTGGGAAAGTAGTAACTGAGTTTCTTGTTGAGCATTTTGCAGATATTATGGATTACGGTTTTACCGCTTCCGTAGAAAAGGAATTTGATGAGATAGCCAATGGTGTCGTGAATTGGTCAAAAATGATCGATGATTTTTACAAGCCTTTTAGTAAGGAAGTAGAAAAAACCATGGAAACCGCCGAAAGAGCGACAGGTGAAAGAGCCCTAGGAGTTGATCCTAAATCAGGTAAACCGATAATTGCGCGTATAGGTAGATTTGGACCTATGGTGCAAATTGGCGAACAGGATGATGAAGAAAAGCCGCAATTTGCTAGCTTGAGCAAGGGGCAAAATATAGATAGTATAACGCTGGATGAAGCGCTTGATTTATTCAAAATGCCAAGAGTTCTAGGCGATTTTGAAGAAAAAGTGGTAAAAGTAAATATTGGACGATTTGGTCCTTATGTTCAGCATCTTAAAATGTTCGTTTCTATTCCAAAAGAAGATGATGTAATGGAAATAAACTTAGATAGGGCTATTGAGTTAATCCTTGCTAAAAGAGAATCAGACGCCAATAAACTAATCAAAATCTTCGAAGAAGATGCCAACGTCCAGATACTAAATGGAAGATGGGGCCCTTATATCAAATCAGGAAAAGAAAATTTTAAACTTCCCAAAGATTTGGAAGATCCTGCAAAACTTACCTTTGAAGAGGTTACTCATATTATGGCTAATCAGCCAGCCAAAGGACGAAAACCACCTGTAAAGAAAAAATAGAAGATTCGTAAGTAGCTTATATAAACTATTTTTAAGTTAAACCGAAGCTCTGAGCAGGCGTTTAAAGCGTTTTTAAGCAACCCGTACACTATACTTTACACTACAGGTGTGGGGCTCACTTTGGTTTTCAGTTCGTTATTTATCTTTGATTTGGTTTTAAGAAGATGAACGAGAAGGAATTTCAATCCATGCTGTATTTACTAGACGACTCTGATGAGCGTGTCGTAGAACACATAGAAAATCAAATAACACTTATGGGTATGGATGCGCTTCCTCTCTTAGAAAAATATTGGTCTGATGAACCAAACGTAATCGTGCAAGAACGAATGGTGTTACTTATTAAAAAGATAAATCAGCAATCATTGTTACAAAGCTTACGTATTTGGGAAGCTACCGAAACCCAAGATTTACTTGAAGGCGTTCTCATTATTGATCAAATTGCAAATCCAAATCTGGACAGAAAATTAATAGAAAACCAAATTGATAAAATTAAACTGGCTGCTTGGTTAGAACTTAATTATGATCTCACTTCATTTGAAAAGGTTAAAATTTTAAATCAAATTTTTTTCGATGTTCACGGCTTCAGCGGAGATACAGAGAGTTATCATAGTAGTAAGAATTCATTTATATCCTCTGTTTTAGAGCGCAAAAAAGGAAATCCTATCTCGTTGTCAGTGCTATACATTATAGTGGCGCAGCGGCTTAATATTCCTATATATGGGGTTAATTTACCTCAGCATTTCATTTTGGGATATGTAAATGAATTCGATTGGATGCCTTTGTTAAAGTTTAACGACGCTTCATCGTTGTTGGACGGCTCAGGCAGTGAAATTATGTTTTATATAAATCCATTTAATAAGGGCATTATTTTCAATAAGGATAATATCATTCAGTTTTTGCAAAAACTCAAAATTGAGCCCAATGGTGAATACTTTAAAGCATGCAGTAATAAAGATATCTTGCTGCGTATTTTGAGAAACTTAGAAACTTCCTATGCTACTGAAAATAATACGAGCAAATTAGAATTGGTATCTCAGCTCGTTACTATTTTAGTACGTAATAAAGAAGTCTAGCGTATCAAAAAAAATATAAATTGAGATAAAACAATAAAGGCTCTACCATCGTAGAGCCTTTATTGTATATAGACGGAGTAGTAGGTATTATGCTAAAACTACCACTTTGTTGTTTAGTATTTCTACTATTCCACCGGTTACATCAAATGTTTCTTCGCCAGCGGTAGTACGAACCACTACTTTTCCTTTATCCAAACTAGATATAAGTGGAGCGTGATTAGCCAGTGCTTCAAAGGAGCCCCCACTGCCGGGCAATTTCACCGAAACCGCCTCGCCAGAGAATAGCACCTTGTCTGGTGTTATTACTTCTACGATCATTATTCAGCGTCTTTTAGAAGTTTCTCTCCTTTTTCGATAGCTTCTTCGATGCCACCTACTAAGTTAAATGCTGCCTCTGGATATTGGTCTACTGCTCCATCCATGATCATATTGAATCCTTTGATGGTATCTTGTATATCAACTAGGCATCCTTTTAATCCTGTAAATTGCTCAGCCACGTGGAAAGGTTGAGATAAGAAACGTTGTACACGTCTAGCTCTAGAAACAACTAGTTTGTCTTCTTCACTTAACTCGTCCATACCTAATATAGCAATGATGTCTTGAAGTTCTTTGTATCTCTGCAATAACTCTTTTACACGTTGAGCGGTATTATAATGTTCTGCGCCTACTACATCAGGAGTAAGAATTCTAGAAGTAGAATCCAATGGATCTACCGCAGGATAAATACCCAAAGAAGCTATCTGACGAGAAAGTACTGTGGTAGCGTCCAAGTGAGCAAATGTGGTTGCTGGAGCAGGGTCAGTTAAATCGTCGGCAGGTACATAAACTGCTTGTACGGATGTAATAGAACCTCTGTTTGTAGAAGTAATACGCTCTTGCATTACACCCATTTCTGAAGCAAGTGTTGGCTGATAACCCACCGCTGATGGCATACGACCTAATAGTGCAGAAACCTCAGATCCTGCTTGTGTAAATCTAAAAATATTGTCTACGAAGAATAGAATGTCTCTACCACCAGATTGCTCATCTCCATCACGGAAATATTCTGCGATAGAAAGTCCAGTTAAAGCCACACGAGCTCTTGCTCCTGGAGGCTCATTCATTTGTCCAAAAACAAGCGTCGCTTGAGATTCTGCTAATTCTTTTTTATCTACTTTGGTTAAGTCCCATCCACCTTCTTCCATAGATTCAGTGAATTCTTTTCCGTATTTGATTACGCCAGACTCAATCATCTCTCTAAGTAGGTCATTTCCTTCACGCGTACGCTCACCTACACCGGCAAATACAGATAGGCCAGAATATGCTTTTGCAATGTTGTTAATCAATTCTTGTATAAGTACGGTTTTGCCCACACCCGCACCACCGAACAAACCAATTTTACCACCTTTTGCATAAGGCTCAATAAGGTCAATTACTTTGATACCAGTAAACAATGGCTCTGCCGCTGTACTTAAGTTTTCATATTTTGGTGCTTCTTGGTGAATAGATCTTCCGTTAGTTCTATCTAACTCATCTATACCATCTATCGCATCACCTACCACGTTAAGAAGTCTTCCTTTTAAAGCTTCTCCTACGGGTACCATTATTGGGTTACCAGAGTCTGTTACGATGGCCCCTCTTACCAGACCTTCAGTAGAATCCATAGAGATAGCTCTTATAGTGTTTTGACCTAAGTGCGATTGAACCTCGAGAACAACTTTAGATCCGTCATCTTTCATAACGGTTAGTGAGTTATAGATTTTCGGAAGAGAAGATCCCTCTTGGTTGAACGCTACGTCCACCACTGGGCCTATGATTTGTGATATTTTTCCTGTGTTTGCCATGTGTATTCGGCTATTTAATTTTAAGTACTGCAAATGTATGATTTGCGACTATGTAGAGCTGTTCTAAATAAGTTTATTTTAGTGTTTTTTCTTATGCTTTTCTCGAACGAATTGGGAGCTTAGCTCTCCAAAATATTTTTAACTCGAATGTTTCATTAACTTACTTTTATACATCTGCACTACATTATTTAAACCGTAATACAGTGCATCAGAAATAAGGGCATGTCCGATAGATACTTCTAAAATCTCTGGGATTTCGTGTACAAAATAGGCTAAGTTTTCTAAGTTTAAATCATGCCCTGCATTAAGACCTATTCCTAATTCGGTGGCCCGTTGTGCAGTTGCTTTATAAGGTGCTATTGCTGCTATTTTATCGTGTGAAAAACCAGAAGCATATGCCTCGGTATATAACTCAATGCGATCGGCACCGCATGCCAAAGCTGCCTCTACTTGCGATACTTCAGGATCTAGAAAAACGGAAACACGAATATTTTGCTCCTTAAATTGCTTAATAATGGGCGTTAGGTATTCTCTCTCTTTAATGCAATCCCATCCTGCATTACTCGTAATAGCGTCAGGCTTGTCAGGAACCAATGTAACTTGATGGGGCTGTATGTTAAGCACCATTTCTATGAAGTCATCACTGGGATACCCTTCAATATTATATTCCGTTTTAACTACTTTTTTTAAGTCATACGCATCTCTAAATGTAATATGTCTCTGGTCTGGTCTAGGATGCACCGTAATGCCTTCTGCACCAAAATTTTCAATGTCTATAGCCGCTTGTACTAAATTCGGGGTGTTTCCTCCTCGTGCATTACGAATGGTTGCTATTTTATTAATATTAACGCTCAGTTTTGTCATGGTATAAGGTATCTTAGTTGAAGGGTGAATGTTTGTTTTATATTACTGTTTATCTCATCTAATCCAGATCCGGTTGCAAAATTATCCATTAAATGGTCCAATGGAATATCCAATTGGTTTATTGCGTATCTAAACCAAATATCTATTCCTTTTTTTACGGTGTAACGGGTCAAAAGATAATACCGAAGACCAGAATAAGTATGCGTAAACAGAGGGTAATCGTAAAGCGGGACTTGTTCAAAACTATAAATTCGATTATTAAAATTTTCTATGTTGCTGAACGCTATTCTTCCACTCAATTGAAGCTTACTTTTCATAGGCTTGTAAATAAAGTCCTGGTAAATCATGCTTCCGTAGGATCTCGAATTTGGTGTAGTTAAGATACTCGACTCTATTCTGCTCCTGAGCTCTATGCCTTTATTAAGGGTGTAATTAATATGAAAACGATGTCGTTGCGTAGTAGTGAATTGAAGCAAACTGTTTTGGGAAGCAGCATTTGATTGTTGTTTTGTTTCTGTTCTGTATCGGTAGTACGCTTGAAAGCCGTTATTGGTTTTATATTGGATCTCACTCCAAAAGTCAGAGCCTGAGCTTGGCGCATCTGTTGCAGATCTTAGCCATGGATTTTGAAATAAGTCGTAATAACCCAATAAGTTAAATTGTCGTGATAATTTAGATTCAAATCCAACATATAATCCGTTTTCGTTTGCGGTAATGCCGCTCTCTCCAAAACCAGTACTCTGCATTGTGATGAAGCTTTTGCCGTAATTTCGATATACCAGACTAATATCCAGCGGCTTCCCCAAGCTAATTAAGGCTCCATGTACTTGTGCAAAGCTGTTTTGATAACTGCTCATACTTATTTCCCCAAAAAGGTTAAGGTTTCGATAAAGAAAATCATAATAAATGCCGTTTTTAAGGTATTGATTTCCTCTGAAATTAAATCGATTGTAAACTTGTGGTATTGGTTCTAATCGTTGATTTAGTCTTCTCAGGTAACTCACTGCTCCAATTTTTCCAAAAGGAAGACTGTACTCGGTAAATATCCCCGTTTGAAAGTCTTTAATAGCATCTTTATCAGTTAACTCAGAAGGAGTACGGTGTAATCCTCCATCTTCTTGAATATTGGTTGTAGAAATAAGATATCCTAAACCTTCCAAATCATTGGAATCTGCACGGTACACCCCATTGCCATCTAATTTTTTGTAGGATACAAAGGCTCCAACGGTGCTGCGGTTAAATTGATAAGTGGTTGCTATACCTCTTAAAAATGCATTCTCTCTCAAAGATCGGTATGCTCCAAAACCATTAAAATTACGTTTTGCATTGGTAATGATGCTCGACTTACCAAAGGCTATTCCTGTATTTAGCGTAAGTCCCTGTCCAAAACTAGCTTGGTAATCGCCGAGCTGTAATGACTTAAGTTTACCCATATTTTTAAGGGAGAAATAATAGGATAAATAATCATATCCCAGAGGATTATTGCCATTTAGGAATGATTCGTAAGCATCTTTTTCCATATTGACGCCATAAGAAACGAGACGGCCATAGTCAAATCGATAACGTAAATTAGTGTAAACGCCAGAACCAAGATAATGATTCACCGTAAGGTCTGTTAAGGTGTCTCTTACAATCGCTCCTTTTTTTCTTGGCGAACTTGTTTCCGTTAGGGTTAAAAACTGATGAGAACCTTGTTCCCATATTTCTCGTACATCGCCTATTTTTAGGGTCTGGGTTTTGAGACTAATAAAAGGAATTATGTTTTTAATTACCTCAGTACCAAAACTGGGCAAAACTTGAAGTTCATAAATACATATGAAATTCCCAAATGTTTTGCGGTGTTCTAGTATTTCGGACACTTGAAAACTAGAAAAAAAAGGAACAGCGAGCAGTTCACTGGCAGTCGCTTTGTTTAAATCAACTGGATTTTGAAGGTAGATGACTAGGTCACTTGTGAATTGTTGGATGTCTACTTCGTCTGTTGTGTTTTCTATATATCGCTCGATATATTGATTAATGTACTCGTTTTCTGTTTGGGCATTGACACTCGAAAAACTAGCGACAATCAGTATAATTATGCATTTAAAACGCATGACCTACATTGAGGGAAGGTGAAAATCCAAGTTGATTATGATACGAAGCGGCAATATCTATTTTTAGATGGCTTGACTTCCATCCGAAACCCAATGCAACCAACTGATTTAGTCCGAATCCCCCTCTAAAGGTGTAGTGCTCTATAGATAACTCAACACCCGCATGAATGGCTAATTTTCGATCTGTAGCTTGCACAGCATCAGCATATAATTCTATGTTATGTCCGAGTTTATAATTGGTGCCTAGCTTAAGAACACTGCCCATACGTTCTTTTGGAATACGCGTCAACTCACTTCTGTTGGGATTGAAAAGTTGAGTGCCAATTGTTAACTTTTCATTCACCTGAAAATAAAGGCCTGCATTAAAAGTTAAGGTGCTGCGTTTTTGATAATAGACATCTGTTGATGAAAAGTGATGGTAATTAAGGGCTACACCTGCCGAGATATCTTTATTTAGTTTTCGGGCAACGGCAACTTGCGCTTTTTGCTGGGTAAGCGATGCTAGAGGTGACACTTGGTAGGAAAATCCAATTGAAGTATTCTCTATCGAATGATGGTACACCGCCATAAGATTAGAATAGTCAGATATACCAAATCTATTGGCTGCATTTAAGGAAAATTCCTGTTTAGAGAAAGCGAGGGCCGCTACATTATTCTCAATTGCAAACGCGTTTAAATAGGTAGACGATGCGCCACCTAGTGAAAGTGTAATAGCATTGTTAGCCGAGGGTAAATCAGCCATACATAAATTAGTTAATACACTCAGTAATAGTATTGTGCCAATTTTACGCACGAAATAACTGATTATAGGGTTTTAGAGTTCTTTTTTTAGTTGCGTCAAGAAAGCCTTGATACGCTCTAATTTTTCGATAACTTCAATATTAGCATCTACAATCTTAGAATCAGTTTTCAATTTGTCCTTAGCGCCTTGCAAGGTATAACCGTTTTCTTTAACTAAATAATAAATTTTTCTAATTTCATCTATATCTTTAGTGCTGTAAAATCGGGTGCCCTTCGGATTACGTCTAGGTTTTATACTCGGGAATTCACATTCCCAATAGCGTAATAATGATGCAGTGACATCAAAATGTGCAGAGACTTCAGAAATACCGTAGAATAATTTGCCCTCCTTTAAGGCCATTAATCAAATGACTGGTTGGGATTTGAAGATAATTTTAAAATTTCCTCGTACTGTTCACTGCTAATATCGTTATAGAAATAACCAACTGGATTTACTTCTACGCCGTTTTTAGCAACTTCATAATGAAGGTGTGCTCCAGTAGATTTTCCTGTGCTACCCACAAGACCTATCAACTGACCACGGGTAACTTTTTGTCCCGGTCTAACATTTATACGGCTCATATGTCCGTATAATGTAGTGTAGCCGTAACCGTGATTAATAATAACGTGTGTCCCGTAACCCCATCGCGCATATTCTACTTTTCTTATCACGCCATCACCTGTTGCATATATTTTGGTGCCTTTAGGAGCAGTGAAATCAATACCTTTATGCATTTTTCTGGTTCTGTAAATGGGGTCAATTCTATACCCGAATCCGGATGCGATACGTCGAAGTTTTTTATTAGGAATAGGTTGAATGGCAGGTATAGAAGCGAGCATTTTACTTTTATTTTGTGCCATTGAGATTAACTTTTTGTACGAATCTTCTTGCACTTTATACTGTGCAGACATGTCATCTAACTTTTTATGAAGTTCCTTGAACCGTGAACCATTTTTAATCCCATCCAGTGAAGTGTATTTTTCAACTCCTCCTGTGCCGGCTTTTCTGATATCCTCCGAAACGGGTTCTGCACCAAAAATTTCTCTGTAAACGTGATCGTCCTTTGCTGCTAAATCATCTAAACGAGTTTGCATTTCTATTGATTTCTTCTCCAGAAGCTGTACATGAAGTTTAAAATCAGCATTCTCTCGTTGCAGTTCTTCAGTGTCTTGGCCGCTCAGCGCATACGATGCACTAATTGTTCCTATTACAACTGCTAATGAAACTACTCCTAAAACCTTTGCAGCAATAGCCCAAAAATTAGTCGAAACCTTTTCGTATTCAAGAGTTTCTTTATTAAATCTAAATTTCGCTTTTGTCATTGTATTTTTGCCGTTTTAAAAGCAAGCAAATATAATTTTTTTGTACCAATAACAACAGACCCGATCAAAACACGATGACCGCAGCAGACGTTAGACGACAATTCCTTGAATTTTTTAGACAAAAAGGCCATAAAATAGTAGAATCTGCGCCAATTGTGGTGAAAGACGATCCCACTTTGATGTTTACTAACGCTGGAATGAATCAATTCAAGGATATTTTTCTTGGGGATAAGGTGGCAATCGAAAAACGCGTTGTAGACACTCAAAAGTGCCTAAGAGTTAGTGGTAAGCACAACGACTTGGAGGAAGTAGGTGTCGATACATACCATCATACTATGTTTGAAATGCTAGGTAACTGGTCTTTCGGTGACTATTTTAAGGAAGATGCCATAAACTGGGCTTGGGAGTTACTCACAGAAGTATATAAGATAGATAAAGATAGATTGTATGTGTCTATTTTTGAAGGTGATAGCAGTGAGGGATTGGCATTAGATAATGAGGCTAAAAATTTATGGCTTAACCATGTAAAGGAAGACAGAATTATCCTCGGGAATAAAAAAGATAATTTTTGGGAGATGGGTGATACAGGTCCTTGTGGTCCTTGCTCAGAAATACATGTTGACTTGCGTTCTGATGCAGAAAGAGCCTCGATAGATGGTGCAACCTTGGTAAACGCAGATCATGACCAAGTAATAGAAATTTGGAATTTGGTGTTTATGCAATTCAACCGCAAGGCTGACGGAAGCCTGGTTAATTTGCCCGCACAGCATGTTGATACAGGAATGGGTTTAGAGCGACTAGTAAGAGCAATTAATAGTCAAAAATCAAATTATGACTCTGATCTTTTTATGGATACTATCCAAGAATTAGAAAAGATAAGTACTATAAAATACGGTAACGACGAGCAGATTGATATCGCTTTTAGAGTAATTGCGGATCACCTCAGAGCTGTATCGTTTGCCATAGCAGATGGTCAATTGCCAGACAATAATGGAGCTGGATATGTGATTCGCCGAATCCTCAGAAGATCAGTACGGTACGGGTATAGTTTTTTAGGCTTGGAAAAACCATTTATGAAGGACTTAGTTCCTGCATTTGTGGCCAAATTTCAGGATGTATTTCCTGGTTTAGTGGAGCAAAAAGACTTTCTTATTAAGGTTATAGAACAAGAAGAAAAATCGTTTTTAAATACCTTAAACAAAGGCCTAAAACTATTTGATGAATACTCTTCAAAAGGGACTGAAAATGTAACTGGTGAAAATGCATTTGAACTTTATGACACATTTGGATTTCCCATAGATTTAACACAACTTCTAGCCAAGGAGAATAACGTAGAAGTTGATATTGAAGGCTTTAAAGCCGCCCTTCAACAGCAAAAAAATAGAAGCCGTGCAGATGCTAAAAAAGAATCGGGTGATTGGATAATTTTGGCAGAAGACGAACGCGAAGAGTTTGTAGGTTATGACTATTTAGAATCGGTTGTGAAAATTACCCGATACAGGGAGGTTATTGTTAAAGGTAAAAAGCAATATCATTTGGTTCTAAATCTAACTCCTTTTTATGCGGAAAGCGGAGGGCAAGTGGGAGATAAAGGCTTGCTTACGGGTAAAATGGATGACGAAAAAATTAGTATTATCGATACCCAAAAAGAAAATCAGCTAAGTATACAAATTACAGAACAACTTCCTGCTAATCTCAATCAAGAGTTCAGGGCGAAAGTCAATGCGGAGAAAAGAACCGATACTACCCAAAATCACAGTGCAACGCACTTGTTACAAGCTGCGTTAAGACAGGTTTTAGGTGATCACGTTGCTCAAAAAGGTTCTTTGGTAAATGAGAAAAACTTACGATTTGACTTTTCGCATTTTCAAAAAGTAGAAAAGGCAGAAATTCTTCAAATTGAAAGTATAGTAAATGCGAAAATTCGAGAAGCTATTGCTTTAAACGAGGCTAGAAATGTTCCTTTTGAAGAGGCTACCAAAGGCGGTGCGATGGCGTTATTTGGCGAAAAATATGGGGACACTGTTCGGGTTATTACGTTTGGAAAGGATTATTCTGTTGAACTTTGTGGGGGTTGTCACGTTAATAATACCGCTCAAATTGGCAGTTTTAAAATAATACACGAAGGAGCAGTAGCCGCTGGAGTAAGACGAATTGAAGCCATAACTGGAGCGAAAGCGGATGCTTTTGTGAAGGAAAAATTATCCCTTATGGAACAAATTAGTGCAGAAATGGGGAATCAGCAAGATCTGTTGAAAGCAGTTCAAACACTCCAAAAAGAAAATGCTGAATTAAGGATCAAATTAGAAACATTTGAAAACGCTCAACTTGGCAAGGTAAAAGGGGATTTGTTGAAATCAATGAAGTCTTCACAAGGAATTAACAGCATTATACAAATCATACAAGTTAGCAATGCTGGTCAGGCAAAAGACTTGGCATTTCAGCTAAAGGAAGAGGTTGAAAACCTCTTTTGTGTATTGCTAGCAGATATAGATGGTAAGCCCAGTATTAGTATTATGATAAGCGATACTTTGATTAAAGAAAAGGGATATAACGCAGGAAATCTAATACGTGATTGGGCTAAAGAAGTTAAAGGCGGCGGTGGTGGTCAGCCCTTTTTTGCACAAGCCGGAGGTACAGAGGTAAGCGGATTGCCCAATATAAAAAAACGTGCAGAGGCATTTATTGCCTAGTTCCGATTTGTTTCACAAAATCTTATGATTTAACCTTGACGTACTTGAAGTGAAGAGGATAGGAAGTAAATTTACAGGCTTACGCATAATCAAACTAAACCTTATTTTTGTACGGTTTTAAACATGTTAAAAAACGATAAATACGAAGTAATCGTGGGCTTGGAGATTCATTCTCAATTACTCACAAAATCTAAAGCTTTTTGTTCAGACCAAGTTGCTTTTGGTGAGCCTGCCAACACATTAGTTAGCCCCATAAGTTTAGGCCACCCAGGTACTTTGCCTGTTCACAACAAGGAGGCCGTAAATATGGCGATCATGTTGGGTCTTGCCTGTGCCTGCGATATAACGGAATACAATACATACGACCGTAAAAATTATTTTTATGCGGATTTACCCAAAGGATACCAGATAACACAACTTGGGACGCCTATTTGTCTAAATGGTAAAGTAGAAATCACCCTACCAGGTGGCCAAACTAAAATAATTAATTTAACCCGTATTCATATGGAGGAAGATACAGGAAAAGGTCTTCACGACTTGGATATTGAAAACACCTTAATGGACTACAACAGAGCGGGTACACCATTAGTAGAAATTGTTACCGAACCTGATTTTAGAAGTGGAGACGAGGCGTACGCATTTCTTTCTGAGATACGAAAGTTAGTTAGGTATTTAGGTGTTTGTGACGGCAATATGGAAGAAGGAAGTCTTCGTTGTGATGCGAACGTTTCCATCAGACCTATTGGGACAACTGCATTTGGTACTAAGGTAGAAGTGAAAAATATGAATTCTATGACCAACGTAAAAAAAGCCATAGAGTACGAATTTGAGCGTCAATGTAAGATGGCCGATGCGGGTGAAGAAATACATTCAGAAACGCGAAATTTTGATGCCCTTCAAGGAACGACTTTTAGTATGCGTAGCAAAGAATTAGTGAATGACTATCGATTCTTCCCTGAACCAGACCTGCCGCCTTTGATTGTGAGCCAAGAATGGATATCAAATGTTAAGTCGGCAATGCCGGCTTTGCCTAAAGAATTATACAATAAGTTTAATACTGAGATGGGACTTGGAGATTATGATGCATCAATTCTCACAGAAAGTAGAGATATAGCGGAGTATTTCTTAGCCATTTGTGAGCATACACAAAATTATAAAGCTGCAGCTAACTGGACGATGGGTGCGGTCAAAAATTGGGTAAATAGTAATGCGTCTCATATTCACGTTTTCCCTATAGCTGCGGCAACTATCGCGGAGCTCGTTTCGTCTATCGACGAGGGTGTGATTAATTTCAGTATAGCAGAGCAGCAGGTTTTTCCAGCATTGCTAATTAATCCTTCTCAAAAAGTAAGTGAGATAATTGCGAATCAAAATCTAGCATTGATGGATGATGATGATGCACTGCAAACATGGGTCAACGAGGTTTTAGCGGAGTTTCCAGATAAGGTTGCAGAGTATCGTGCGGGTAAATCAAATCTTATGGGATTATTTATTGGTCAAGTGAAAAAGAAATCGAGTGGTAAAGCAGATCCCAAAAAGACTAATGACCTGCTAACAAAGTCACTAGCATAAACGGAACAACTATTGCATAGTCAAAGAAAAATAAAATGAAAAAAATAAACATACGAAACCTATTTCTTACCGTTGGCATTGTGGGCTTATCCATTGTCTTTGTTTTTGCAGGTGAGTTTGGAGTAAATGGTAAGGGCTACACTATTTCTGCGCAAACTAATCTCGAGGCAAATACACTAGTTATTCTAAGTAAAATCACAGATACCAAGTTAGAAAATGTAGACACAGTACTCGTTTCTGAAAAGGGAGTGTTTAACTTGGAAGGAATGGCATCTGAGGAGAGTTTATTGTACTATATTACCTTTGGCACGACCCAGCCTCCAGGCATTCCTATAATCTTAGAAAATGGAGCAAAGGTAAATATGAACATAACCAAGGATATTTCGTATAATTTAGAAATGACAGGTGGAAAGTATAATAGTCATATGGTCAAACTTTTCAAAATCTACACTGGATACGAGATTAAAATGGCTGCATTTAACAATGAAGTGGCTAAAATTGATCCAGCTTCAGCCACTGAAGAATTAAGAGCGGAGACAAGTGCGCGCTATAATACATTGATGCAAGGTAGATCAACGGATATCCAGAATTTTATTGCAAATGAAGATGCTTCGCCCGCAACTTATTTTGCAATTAAGTATTTGTTTAATCAGCCTGAACCAAAATTAGTAATTTTGGGAAGCAAAGTAATGACTGCACAATTGCCTAATTCTTCGTATACCTCAAATTTGCTAACCTTGGCAAATAGCTACGGCCCAACCATAGAAGGTGCAATGGCTCCAGAAATTAATCTAAAAACTCCAGAGGGGAATACCCTGGCACTATCGTCACTTAGGGGGAAAGTAGTCCTAATAGACTTCTGGGCTAGCTGGTGTGGTCCGTGCAGAAAAGAAAATCCAAATGTTAAAATCATTTATGACAAGTATAAAGACAAAGGATTCGAAATATATGGAGTGTCGCTTGATAATAATGGCGACCAATGGAAAGCTGCAATTGCAAAGGATGGACTGGGATGGAAACATGTGAGTGACCTCGGCGGATGGAAATCTAGCGCAGCGCAACTTTATCAAGTTCATTCTATCCCACAGACTTTTTTATTGGATAAAGAAGGACGAATTGTAAAATCTGGTTTCAGAAGTCACGAACTAGAAACCCTATTACAGGATTTGCTAAACTAAAAAATTGTATAAAGTTCTTCTATTTGGCCTATTAAGTGTGCTGGTATCTTGTGCTAAGATATCAGAAGAAAAAGAGTCAAACGATACGGAAGTATCTTTTTCTGCTGAAAAAAAAGTACTTTTTCAAACGTGGCGTGAAACACAATGTTACTATAAAGAGCCTCCATTTGGTATCTTTTTAGTGAATAGAAATGACTCTATTCAAGAAGAATTTATTAAGACGAATGGCATGTTGGTCGAGTTTGATATTGCATGGCAAACGGATAGCACATATACTTTAGCATTTAGACAATTAGTAGCTAATCCACAGGGTACTAGCTTGCCAAATGGTTTAGATACCTTGGTCCGCAAATGCTGGATGACGCAAGTTGGGCCAACTAGTTACATCGAAGCGGCTACTAGTAATATGACGTCACATAAAGATACGATTTACACTACCTACATAAGACCAGAGAAAAAGCTTGGCCCGATGATGTCGCGATAAATTTAAATTTAGCTTAACTTTGACATAACGATAGGGTGGTGTCAGTCCACTAACCTTGCAACAAAAATAAAATGGTACAAAAGATACTCATCGTAGATGACGAAAGCGACATCGTAGAACTTTTAAAGTACAATTTGGAAAAGGAGGGTTACAAATGTTACTCTGCAGAAAATGGTGTAGAGGCGGTAACCAAAGCCAAGGATAAAAAGCCTGATTTAATTCTTTTAGATATCATGATGCCCGTCATGGATGGAATTGAAGCATGTCGTCAAATTCGTTCTGAAGAATCACTTAAAGGAGTGTTTATAGCTTTTCTAACCGCTCGTGCCGAAGAATACTCTGAAATTGCGGGATTTGAAGTAGGGGCAGATGACTACATTACTAAACCCATAAAACCCCGTGTTTTAATTAGTAGAGTGAAGGCCATACTTAGCCGCACAAAAAATGAAGCAAAGTCGGATACTATCATAGTAGGAGACATGGAAATTGATAGGAGTACATTCAATGTTACATTGCGTGGGAATAAGCTAGTGTTGCCAAAAAAAGAATTTGAATTACTCTATTTACTAGCCTCTAAGCCAGATAAGGTTTACACAAGAGAGTCTATACTAAATAAAGTATGGGGTATGGATGTTAGCGTGGTAGATCGTACAATTGATGTACATATTCGTAAAATACGTGAGAAAATTGGAGATGATCGTATTCAAACAATTAAAGGTGTAGGTTATAAATTTGTAGTTTGAGTCAAAACAAGAGCCCAACTTTTATCGCCTTTGTAGCTAGCTTTTTAGCGGCCTTTTTTTCATCATTGGGTGTCGGAATACTGACCTTTGATGTAGCGGCTACCGCAATCAATTTTGTAGCGGTTTTAGTAGTTTGTTATCTCGTGTTTAGTTATTTACTTAAGGCATTTATTCATGATCGAATTAAGTTGATTTATAAAAATATATATAGGTTTAAAACGGAGAGCGGCAAAGGATATGGAGTTTTGGACAAAAAAGAAAGAGATCCAATTGGTGCTGTTGGTAAGGAGGTAGTAGAGTGGATGCTTGAGAGTCGCAAGGAGGTAAACGAACTTAAACAACAGGAGAATTTTAGACGAGAATTTTTAGGAAATGTGTCGCATGAACTAAAAACGCCTATTCAAAATATTCAAGGGTATATACACACTCTATTAGATGGGGCGCTCGACGATAAAAAAGTAAATCGTATTTTTTTGAATAAAGCAGCAAAAAGCACGTATAGACTAGTAGAAATGGTGAATGATCTTACCAGCATCAGCACCTTAGAGGATAGTAGTTCGCTGGATATAAAAGATGTGGATCTCCTGAAATTGACACAAGAAGTGTTTGAGATGGCAGAAAATAAAGCTAAAGTGAAAGAAATAACCTTAGCTTTTAATAAAAATAATCCTAAAAGCGTAATGGTCAAAGCAGACTTGGCTAAGGTGCGACAGGTTTTGGTAAACTTAATCGTTAATGCCATTAAATATGGCAAAAATGGGGGTACTGTTACGGTAAGGTTCTTCGACATGGATAAGAATATACTTACCGAAATTGCGGACAACGGATTTGGCATCGAAGCGGAGCATTTACCTCGGCTTTTCGAGCGATTTTATAGAACGGATGCAGGACGTAGCAGAGATCAAGGTGGAACGGGATTAGGTCTGGCGATTGTAAAGCACATAATAGAATCGCATAATCAAACGATAAATGTGCGCAGTACCATTGGAGTGGGGAGCACTTTTGCCTTTACCTTAAAAAAAGGGTAGGAACGTTATACGCATTTGGTGTCGTGGCAAAATCTCTTGATCACGAGGCTTTATGGAGTGAATTGACTGGTATTAATCATTTTATTTTTAGCACAACACACCTACCTTTGCGCCATGAGTCTTTCAGATCAAATATCAGAACAAATGAAAACGGCTATGAAAGCCAAAGATGCCACGACCTTAAGAGGACTCAGAGCAATCAAGTCCGCACTTATGCTTCTGGCTACACAAGAAGGGGGTAAAGCAATTACGGAAGAAGATGAAATGGCGACTTTAGTTAAAATGGCTAAGCAACGAAAAGACTCGCTTGCCATCTACCAAGAGCAAAATAGACCTGATTTGGCAGTTATTGAAGAAGAGGAACTTGCTATTATCGATACGTTTCTTCCTGCTCAGTTAAATGAAAACGAAGTCGAGACTGAAATAAAATCAATTATAGCCGAAACAGGGGCGAATGGAATGAAAGATATGGGAAAGGTAATGGGAATGGCCAATGGCAAGATGAAAGGTCGCGCCGATGGCAAGATGATTGCAGATATGGTTAAAGCTTTATTAACGTAATAGGTGCACTACGCCAGTGTAATAATGTACTAGTCCTGTGAAGTCAAATGCTTTGATTTGGTAAAAGTAGTATCCCGTTTCAGCGTCAGTGCCCATCCAAGCAGGTTCTAAATCTGACGATACAAATATTTTCTCTCCCCAACGGTTGTAAATTTCTAATTCGTAACTCTTAAGTCCTAAAGCTACGGGTTTAAATCCATCATTTAAAGCATCGGCATTTGGTGTATACGCATTGGGCACATAAAGATGGTATGCGAAGTTCACATATAACTCTTTAGTGATGCTATCTAAACATCCAAATTGAGTGCTCACCCACTGTTTTATTTCATAATTTCCACTGTCTAAAAATCGATGAGCAAAATTGGGAGTAAAAAATGTGCTGCCATCACTAAGTATATAGCGAACAGAATCAGCCCCATAACTGGTGTTCATGCCTATGATTTCAGGTGTAAAAATATCTGGTGTTTCGGGACTAAGTATAAAATCTGCTTTAGGTAGTGGGTAAATTACGATTGATTTGGTAATGCCATAATTACAGCCGGGTAGGGTGCTTATTTGCAATGAGACATCATAACTACCGGAAGTGTAATAGGTATATTCCAACGAGTCCATTTCATTTATCACAGTTCCGTTATCCATGTTAAAGATCGCCGTTGTAATAGGAGTGTTAAGCCCTTTTGAGTTGTTAATAACCCATTGTCCGTCGCCTTCACACACATTGGTAATTTTGAAATCTGGTTTTACGATGTTATTTATCTTTATGCTATCCTTTATCGATACCTGACAATTATATTGGTTGGTTACGCGCAGCGTAATATCATGTGTCCCGATGGTGGTGAAGGTATGACTAAACTGCTGGTTTGAATTTTGTGTGCCGTCTTCCAAAAACCACTCGTATTGGTTTTGCACTGTGCCACTCTTCACATTCACTAGATTATCTTCACAAGGTTTGCCTAGTGAAATTTGAGCAATTGGGGCGGGCCTAATAATAACTGAATATGACGTATCAGAAACACATCCACGATTGGTAACTATCTGTTGCTGGATGATATATGTACTATCTTTTGGAAATCTATAACTAAAACTTGAGGTCGTAAGCGTGTCGCCGTTTACAGTCCACCTGTGACTAGATACGGAGTCAGTCTTATAACCAATTGCAGTAAAAATAATATCGGTATTTTCACACACCCCTTGTATACTTTGCGCTAGTTTTTCTTTGTAGAATAGGGTGTAGTTTTGGCGAGAAGAGTCTGTACATCCGTAATCCGATTCCACTATTTGTTTAGCCGTAAAATCTCCAATGCTTGTGGGTGTAATCTTTAATGTACTATCTCCAGGGAAATATCCTTGTCCAGTATTCCAAAAAATGGTGCGTTGTCCTTTACTTAGGGTAGATCCATCTACTAGCGTAAGGGTATCGCCCAGACAGATATTGGTTATACCAAACGTGCTAATAGGCTTAGGATAAATGGTAACACTAGCAGTTGCTGTATCCAGGCAATTGGACAGGTTGCCGGCGATTATACTCACCGTAAATGTTCCTGTATCCTTGTATAGTCGACTAAAACTGTCTTGAGTGGTAGTAAATCCATCTCCCAAAATCCATCGATAAAAAGAAATACTGTCACGAGTACCGCCCAACTTAGTTAGTCTAAATTGCACCGAATCTAAAAAGCATTGGTTTTGCAAGCTTAAACTTATCTCAGGCTTATCAAGCGTTGTAAAAGAATCGGATAGGCTCCGTGTACAGCCTTTGTCGGAAATGGTGACAAGAGAAACGAATGACCAGTCTGACCTAGGCACGGTAGTAACTATAGAATCTCCCGTATATGAAACTCCATCCACAACCCATCTATTTTTTACATAGCCATAGGTAATAGTGCTCCCTGAAAAAATAGTAGTTTTAGATTCTTCACATGCGCTTGTATAGCGTATTTTCGGATTTGGCAGTGGTTGAATTTCTACAAATTGAGTAAGAGTATCCCAACAAGCAAATTCGTTAGACACATATAATTGAACAGGTAAAATTAATGAGGAGTCTATCTTATAAGTGATGGTATTAAATGGTGACTCGCCCAGGTAGTCAAAATCCCAATGTACGCTATCTGCAACAGTGCCCAAATAATCAGAAGTGTTGGTGAATGAAAAAGTGGCTTCGGCACAACTATCCCGAAAACTAAAGGATGCTATAGGCTTGGCCTTAATCTTAACCAAACTAGAATCTCGTATAGAACAACCTATTGCGTCTGTAATGGTTAAGGTGTACGTTGTGCTCTGTGTTGGATTAGCGTTCGTTTTATATCCAATTGTATTTGATAGGTTAGTGGTCGGTTGCCATTGGGTATTTTTTAATTTAGACTCACCACCTGTAGCAATATCTCCAATAAGTATCGACGATCCAATACATAGATTTACAGAGTCGGGCATATTGACTTGCATGCCAGCGTAAATGATTATTTTAGCGGTATCACTTGAACTACATGCTCCTTTGTTAGTCGTTAAAATCATTTCAACAGTATCTCTGAGTATTGAAGAATTTAAGGCTATAAACGTTGTGATACTTGTATCCGATTTCGAAACGTAGGCAGTATTGTTCCATGAGTAGGAGTTCGCTGAATTTCCTACAAACCCAAGATTCATAATTCCATTGGGACAGAGCAAAGAGTCTCTTCCTGCATTCAATAGTTGAATTGATTTAATGCGTTCTGTGGTCTCTTCGCATACGCAGTTAGCTGAAGAAATATGGAGCAACAAATTACACGATAATGAAGATAACACCTCAAATTGTTTGGTACTGTAAAGAATAGAAGCTGAATTTAAGGCATCCCAGATAGTGTCGGTATCTATCACTAATTCGCCATAGTCTACTCTTCCATTTGCATTGGAATCGTACACAATTTGAACTACTAAAGGGGTTCCAGCAACTTTATCATTGCCGGTATTGGTTATCGCGTAGTCCATTTTGACTTTTTCATTGAGTCCGTTTGGAACAGATTCTGCTTTTAAAAATGACAAATTATACGCTTCTTTCACGGCAGAATCTCCAAGCTCCAAAGAACTTGTTGCTACGTTAATATCGCAATAGGAGTTGGAACTTACACAAAAAGCAGGTGAAGTTACTACGGCTTGCGCATAATATTGTTTGATTCCGCAGGTCAGTGTGTTGTTGTTTAAATAAGTTTTTATCTTGAAAATACAACTGTCTCCAGGGCTAATATTAGCGGGTATTTTCCAACTGAATATGTTTTGACCATTGGTGTTATTCCATGACGGCTTATATCTCGGGGCATTGTGTAAGGTATCAATATAACTGGTATCCACAAGAACACCTAAAGGTAATGTGAGGATGAATTTATCCGTACTTCCGGTTTTTTCTGGACCTAAATTTATGAATTTAGCGTATGTGCTATCTCGATAACCACACACCTCCAGTGGATTCATGTAATAATCAATGGCGGAGTAATAGGGTTTAACAACATTTTTAATTTGTAAAGGATCAGCTAGTAAGTACGGCGCGTTTACAGGCAATCCACATTTCAAGAAACCTCCTGGTCTTATTAGAAATGAGGATGAGCTAGTGAAATTACAATCTGTAGTTAACCAGAACTTCAGAATCATTTTATACCCCGAAGAACTTTTTACACCATTTAATCCATTTAGGTCTAGTTGATTATCTCTATTGGCAAAATTCCATCGGTATGCATTACCCCCTAAGTTTGTAAAACCACTAATACGTATGGAATCCGAACGACCGGCTATGAATAACCAAGCAGTGTCTGATAGCGTGAGCCCTGGTCTTAGCTCTAAATCAAGGTAGGTCTTGTACACCTTAGGGCTCCCGGTATTACTTATTTCAATTTGATATGCTTGCTTAGCACACAAATCAATATCAGAAAGTTTCGTAAGCACCTTGGCGTCTAGTCGGGTATTAATAGGCTCGTATTTTAGTATTGCGGTATAATAGCTACAGGGATTGGCCCTTATCGAGTCAGGGTACTGACCGCAATCGTACCCCATCCGTAATAAAATACTGTCTTCATTGCACGAGATGTATTTAGCATAAACGATGAGGTCTTTGTATCCATTAGATGCGAGATTACCTAATTTATAGAGATCTAGATTTTTGGAGAGTAACGTGTTGGTCGCTTTATCTTTAATGGCGACAATTTGAGTATTAGCATTCTTAAGTGCTCCTATCCAAACATTATTAGCTGTGGCTTTTGGATCATTATTTGATACGCGAATTTGCCATTCTACAGTATCTTTTTCTGGGTATACGTAGTTATTCGTTATAGTAAATGCTAGGTTCGGTCTATTATAGTCGATTATATCAAAGGTATTAGTGGAATATAAGGTGTCAAGCCCGGTGTCTAAAAATCCTAATTTTTCATAAACGAAAGCATAATTGAAATAATTTGGTCCATCCTCAGTTTTACAATTGGGAGCTAATACGGTAGAATACGTTCCATAAAAACCGTCATCGCTTATGAGTATACTGCCGCCTAGGTCGGTATAGAAAGAGTCGGTTCTGTATTTAAGCTGGCTTTGGGTGGTATAATAAGGGGTAATGTTAGAAAGGGATTGTGTTACAATTGTGCCGGTACTCTTTGTCCTGCTATGGTTAAAATTACTTGTAACTACATCAAAACCAAGTGGTTTAGTGAAAATAATTTCTTTTAGCTTTGCCCATTTGCGGTATTCGTATGGAAAAATGTTGCCTCCTGCATAGTTCCCGCAGCATGCTCCTACACTCAGATAGTAACTTTGACTAATCGCGATATTCGTGCATCCATCAGCATTGAACGTATTGCTTCCATAGTTGGTGAAGTAATAGCCTATAAGTTTTAATCTTGCAGAAAAATTATCACAACTGTAGCGTTGACTTGTAGATGGATTTGGGACGTTACTGATGTAAAAATCGTTATCAATTTGTAATTGATATTCAGCATTACCGGGGTTTTGATCTACGACATATTTTACATTCAAAACCAAACTATCAGTGTTAAGATAAGTAAAGGAGGAATAAATAAAACATCCAGATGCCAAAAGACTGTTTAGTCCCATATCAAATGTATAGGTCTTTGCATTGCCACTTGCAGAATAAGAGAATGGCACACTAGAACAAGTCACAACATGATTTCCGTTTCGGTAAATGCTAAGCGATGCTGATTTAACCGAAAGAAATTTCCCGTAGTTGAGTGTTGAGGTTGCTTTACTGTAATTCCAACTGGTAATACTACCGGCATTGTAAATTTTGCCCGTAAACGTCGTTAACAATGTATCCCCATACATAATTCTATTCAGCTTAATCTTGTTATAGTCCAATGAGCCAGTGGCGTCTGCTATTCCATCACTATTATTGTCGGGTTGTCCGTAACTTATTCGTTTGGCCGTAAAGGAGTTGAAGTGCAAACCTGCCGAGCAGCCGGTTGCACAATGAATCTTGATATCATCATTGTTGCAATATATTAACAAGGATGATTTAGGATTACACGTGGTGTCAGGGTTATACGCGATATTTAATTTCAGATTCTGAGTTTGACTACTAGACGCAGATCCACAAATACCTTTTATTTTGATAAGTAACTCACTCCCCGTTAAGGTAACTTGCGGGACACCGTTGAAAAACGCAATTACAGTATCTGATTTTTGGATAATTCTACTAGGAGACCAACTTGTACCATTGGTGTGTTCAAATCGCAAGTCGGCTGCAGTAAGGGTATGACTTAACTGAGAGGGTAATTTTAGCTGAACCTGCAACTGAGATTTTGCTGATACCCCGAGTAAATATCCGTAACTTATCGTAAATTCTAGGACCTTTGTTTCATTGCTTTTTATATCTGTAGGTATAAGTTTTTGCACTTGAAAGCTTTGGTAGGTACCATAACCTCCGTAGGTTTCATTATAATTAAGGGTACTCCCGCATTGGTTTTTAAACGTTGCTTTATATTTCCATCGCTGATTATAGAGCGTGCCAACATTGCAAATGTCTGGGCTACAAGATTTTGTCTTCCATTTGATAATTAGCGAATCACCCGGCCCTAAACTTTTTAGTTTGAGAAACACTTCTCCTTTTGCATTGGCTCCTAAACACGAATATACCCCAGTGCTAATGGTGTTTGAAGTTTGATACGGAGTAACAGATTTTGCCGAATCCTTTACCCCTTTTTGAACGGTAAATGTATTTGTAAGTATTTGTGATATGGAATATTGATAATAACCAGAACCATACGATTGAAAGACGTTTAAATCGATATCTCGGGCAGTATCATTGCCACTGTTATAAATTACGAGTTTTTGGTCATGCAGTATATTATCAGAAAGGCAGTTGGTTGTATTTGACGTAGGTGTAATTGTTAATGAAGGTACGATAGTGCTCAGAGTGGTATTTGCGGCAGCAGAAGTTGTTTGACACGAACTTCCATAGCATCCCCAGCTAAGGCCATACGTGACATTAAAATTGGAACACGCGACTACTTGTATACTATCTGTAAAAATATAAGTTTCATTCAAGTCAAGATAGATGTCATTGTTGCCAATGGTTTTGAAGTCGGTAGTGTCTAAGTTACTAGTGGTGAAGGTACCCGAAGTAGAGGTGGCGCTTACCGAAGTATAAAATAATACTTGTCCAGTATTGTACTTTCGAGTAAAAGTGAGTGATGTTAATTTCCCAGATCCTGTATTTTTTACGGCAATTTGTCGTTCGTATTTTTCGTATTTATAGGCTATTTTAAGCTGGTTTGTAATGCTTTGCACAACAAGAGAGGCCTGCTTAATGTTAAGTACATTGCCATTAGCAGAAACAGATCCGCCAGAGTAAGTAGTTGTTGTGCGGATTATGGCTAGTCCTCCACTATTCAGAAATGAGCTAATACTGCACGCGGTGCGTACTTTAATTTTCAGTTCCCGAACTTGTGTTATCGCTAGATTTGAGATAGTAAAAATAGGTTGAGCAAGGTTAGAGGTGTCTTTTATGGTTACTCCAGAACCATTAAGAGATCCTGTAACATATGTCATCCCGCTTGGTAAGATTACCTTAGTTTCTATCCCCGTAACGGTGGAAGCAGAAATATTTCTTACTTCAATGGTTATAAAATCAGATTTAATACACAAATGAATATCACTAGGGTTGGTTATGGTAACCCCCAGCTTTGATTGAGCACTAGCCGAAAAGACCGCAATGACACTCAGTAAGATATAAATTAGACGCAACCTCAAAACCAGGTACAAATTTTGACAAATATAACGTTTATGGTGATTTTCAGCCCGACTTGAAAAGTGGGTTTATCCTTTCAGAATGGTCCTTATGTCCATCAGCACTCCGTAGTTCTTGGCATAAAGTTGATCTAGGTTTTGTGCAAATAGTTCATTGGGCTCTCTGAGCATATACGCTGTGTTATATACCCCATTATTCAATTTTGGTAGTTTGTCAATAGCATTGCTGCTGTATCCTACCCACGTTTTTTTACCCCACAAAACAGTTATAGAGTTTAAAACCCATTTTTGAGTGCGGGGTATTATACTCAGCACAGGAGAGAGAATAATTGCTAAAAGGGCAAGTGAAATATCAAAAATTCGTTTCTGTGTTTTATACTCTTGTTTACTTAAGTTGAGTTCTATTTGTTCCCCAAGATATAAACCGTTGGCATTTTTAGAATGGCTTCCTATTACAAAATTACTGTCTGCAGGCAAGGTGTAATAGTTCACATGTGGTCCTATTTTAGTCATTAGCTGCATAGTCCGTTCTGCGGTTATATTGTTAGTGCTAAATATGATCTCATTGACGTCATATATTTTGACAATTTCTTGCAGCTGATTTACTCGACCAAGCCAGTTTGTACTATCTTTTTCACCATCATTTACATAGCCTAATTGCTGGTAGTTTTGATTATAGCTATGTAGCAAATGAGTTACCTTATTCCAATTCTTTTTATCGCCTACAAGGATACTCTTAGTATTGTTCCTATGACTAAAATTAAGGGTCTGGTACTTTAAGAAGTGTAATGCAGTGCGCCAGGCAAATAAGATAGCTGCCACGACCAAAGTGCCAAATAAAATTATTCCTCTGCTGTACCGCAAGGAGTTAGGCAAAAAGCCATAGATGATAGAAATGAGTGCGGTACCGATAAGCAAAGCCTGAATCATCTTACTAAAATCCCATCGATTTCGGTAGCTTCCCAAAAACCACATACTCAAAATCCATGTTGCTGTGTAGTAAGGAATATGGATAGTTACCATCTCAATAGGATACATTTCGTTGCCTCTTTTAATGTGCTCCTCCCAATAGCCCTTTAGCCAGTATACGGACATGAAAATTAGAATTGCTTCTACGACGGGCATCCAATATTTTTGAACTGAATTTACCCCAAGTGCAATGGCTGCTCTCGCATATATGGCCGTATTAATAAAAAGTTTGAATAGGTTTTTGTTATTGCCAGTGTAATGTTTCTCTGCAAAAATGATCATTGCCTTGTAGAAAACGCGCACATAATTAATGCTTTGTTTCTTGGTGCTTTCTCCTTTGTAATGAATGATACTTGTTTCGGCAAAGTAATAGTTTTTCCAACCGCCTTTGGTTATTCGGTAACTTAGGTCGATGTCTTCTCCGTACATAAAAAAAGTCTCGTCCAATAAGCCAACTTGATCCAAGGTTTCTTTGCGTAATAGCATAAATGCACCAGCAAGCACGTCTACTTCATTATTCTCATCATCTGGCAAGTATCCCAAGTGGTATTTGCCAAATTTTTTAGATTTCGGGAATACTTTATTTAGCCCAATCATTTTATAAAGAGCGACTTCTGGAGTAGGAAGACCTCGTTTACTTTCAGGTAAATATTTGCCTTGCCCGTCTACCATGTGTACACCGCAACCACCAAGATCGGGCTTACTATCTGCATAGGTAAGTAATTTGGTAAAGCAGTTTTCAGGAACGATGGTGTCGGGATTTAAAAGTAAAACATATTCGCCAGTACTCACTTTTATGGCCTGGTTGTTAGCCGTACTGAAGCCGACGTTGTCCTGGTTGGCAATAAGTTTCACCGCAGGAAATAAAGCTCTTACCATTTCATTAGAGCCGTCTACAGAATTATTGTCTACGACAAAAATCTCAGCATCAACGCCTTTTATGGCGTTTTGTACAGACTTAAGGCACTGCTCTAGGAAGTGCTTTACATTGTAGTTTACTATGACTATTGAAAGTTTCAAACTAAATGGCAAACATACGTAAATCAAAAGTGTTATATGACATTAGGTTTTATGCCACTGTACTTTAAAAAATTATTTACTCAGCTGCAAGAAGAGGATTTTTCGTATGCTCAGGAAATTAAGCGCAAGGAAGGTTTTGCGGATGATATGTGTCATAATTACCCCAAGATAAATGATTTACTTATCTATCTCCAAACAGAATGGGAGGCTTCAAAAACGGCAAATGAAAATATCTCTACCTATGTTATCAATCGTCAAGACGCCGCAGGTATTATCATCAAAGTAGGTCAACAGCCTAATCTTGATATTCATCATTACTTTATCGATTACATAAAAAGTCAACTCCAGATAGACGATTACATCGTGCATGCTAATAAACATACCGCGCAACGTATAAGCGGTGCTACTCAAGAATCTTGGTTTTATTTTTTGAAAGCAAAACCAACATTTGTAGAAGGGAAATATGCACAGCGATATGGCAACGTAATAATAGAGTTAAAAAAAGATGCTAAAAATGCGGTACAATTTAAATTGCAATGCAATTATTACATAGGGTTTAATTACCAAGTGCCGATTGACTTTCAAGAGTTTTTAGCCAATCTCTAAGAGTTCCCCAACTCAACGCGTCTAAATATTTTATTCGTTTGTAACTTCGTGTGAGGTTAACTTCGCAGTGTTTGTGCAAATGAATTTTCAAAATCCTACTTTTCTTTGGGCATTACTGCTATTAGCCATACCGCTTATCATTCATTTGTATAATTTTAGGCAGTATAAAAAAGTAATCTTTAGCAATTTAGCGATGCTTAAAGAGATTCAAACACAGAGTAGTAAGACTAGGCAAATCAAAAAGTGGCTAATTCTCGCAACGCGTATGTCGGCATTGGCGGCTCTTGTTTTAGCTTTTGCCTTACCTTTTTTCCCTTCTGCCGTAACTCAATCGGGGAGGCAGTTAGTTAGTATATATATTGATAATTCAGAAAGTATGCGTGCCGATGGCGAGAATGGTCAGCTGTTTGAAAATGCCAAAACTACGGCGCGAGAAATTATACAGAATTTATCTCCAGATGCGGAAATCCAAATTCTAAATAATGACCTCAGTCCATACGCAAGCCAAGTGCACACTCCCGAAAATGCCATAAAACTCGTAGATGACATGGCGATCTCTTATTATCCAAACGACTTTTCTAAGATAGTCCAAAAAATAAGCACTAAATATAATAACGAAGGGTATGCATCCCAGCATACATTCGCCATAAGTGATTTTCAGCAGCGTAAAAAGGATGAACAAAGTAAGATTGACAGTAATTTATCGCTGCATATTGTAAAAACACTTCCAGAGAATTTTCAAAATATAAGTATCGATTCGGTATGGCTTGAGGAGCCTGTTGTAAAACCACAAAGTCCTATAAAACTAAGAGTGAAGGTCGTAAACAATGGAGATGAAGTGATAGAATCTTCCACACTGGTGCTCAAGATCAATGGAGTGCAGCAAGGTGTAGAGAGTTTTGGCCTGCAATCAAAGGAAACCAAAATAATAGACGTTGCTTTTACAAGCTCTCAAAAAGGTTGGATTGAAGGAGATGTTAGCGTAAATGATGTTCCTGTAGTTTTTGATAACGTCTATCACTTTGCTTTACAGCTAAAACCTAACATCAACATACTACAAATAGGTGAGGCATCCATTGCGATTGCTAAAATTTTTAAGAATGATCCTATTTTTAAACTCACGGCAGCACCTGAAGGGAGTGTTGACTATACATCTTTTGCGAAGTTTGATTTTATTATCATAAACGAACTACATGATATAGGAAGTGGCCTATCAGAACAGCTCAAACAATTCGCCGAAAAAGGAGGTGTTGTAGCCATCATTCCTACAAAGCAAATTGGTAATTACGGTGCTGTAAACAGTATCTTAGGTATGGCGAGTTATGGTGTTATGGTTAAAAAAGGAATAACGATTAAACCAGAAGATTTAAAGCACCCTTTTATCAAAGATGTATATAAAAAAATACCGCAAAATAGCGTATTGCCCAAGGTCATAGAATGTTATAATCTTCAAGTTTCGGCAGTGAGTCAGGCCATATTTTCGTTAAAAGATAATTCGCCTGTTCTGCTGCGGGGAAGACTAGGAGCGGGAAGCGTGTTTCTATTTGCAATGCCCATGGATAAAGCCTACAGCAACATGGCACAACATGAGTTGTTCGTGCTAAGTATGCTCAAAATGTCATTTAGCCGCAGTGAAAAGCAACAACTAGCCTATCCAATGTTTGGCACAAATGCGATACCTATTGAGGGAGTAAGTACTGCAGATAATACCCTATCATTGGTGTCACCAACTAAATCTGTACTCGTAGAAAGTGCTTTAAACAAAGGCGGATACCGGTTTTGGCTTAATAATGAATTAAACGAGGCAGGTGTGTACAGCCTGCGAGATAAAAATAACATAGAGCAGGCGAAAGTAGCTTTAAACGTAAGCAGGCAGGAGTCCATTCAGCGTTATGCTAGTAAGGAAGAATTATATGATTCTTGGGGTGGAGCAAAACTTAATTTTATGACTACTGCTTCAGCATCTATAAAGAATGTAACCGGCAAACTCCAAAGTGGAACTCCGCTGTGGAAACTCTTCGTACTACTTTGTTTGATATTTCTGCTTATAGAGATACTTTTGCTAAGATTCTTAAAATCATAACCACGCGTGCCAAAATCATACCTCATACACAATGCCACGCTCATCCAACATGGGCATGCACATCATTTAACTCCAATCGATATCCTAATAACAGATGGTATCATAACCGATATAGGTAAGGGAATAAAATCCGATGCCACACACATAACCGGGGAAGAAATCTTCGTTAGTGCGGGCTGGGTGGATACCAGGTGTTACCTTACAGATCCAGGTAATGAGCATAAAGATACACTGGCCCATTTGCTAGACACGGCTAGTGCAGGAGGATTTACTAAGATAGTAACCTTGCCACATAGTGAACCTGTAATATCTGACAAATCGCTGGTGAAGTATGTTATACAATCAGGAAAAAATCATACGGTAGACATTAGACCTACCGGCGTTTTGTCCTCTACAGACAATCCGGAAAATCTAGCCGAACTCTATGATATGCACACCGCTGGAGCCGTTGCCTTTACCAATGGAGATCATAAAGTAAGTAATGGCTTGCTGAAAAAAGCGTTACTTTACGTAAAACCGTTTGGCGGGAGAATTATGACGCATCCAAGTGATAAGTCGCTAGAACATCATGGTATGGTAAATGAAAGTGAAACAACAGTTCATACCGGACTAAAAACAAGCCCTGCACTGGCAGAATATATACAGCTTAAAGAGCAAATAGAGGTAGCAAAGTATTGCGATGCTCCATTGCATTTCAGTACCATATCGTGTAAAGAATCGGTTGAGATAATAAGAAATGCAAAAAAAGAAGGTCTGCAAATCAGTTGCGACGTAGCCATAGCTAATTTATGTTTTACCGATAAGGAAGTACTTAACTTTGATGAAAACTTTAAATTATACCCGCCACTGCGCACAGAAGAGGACCGACTTGCACTTATTCAAGGAGTAAAAGATGGCACCATAGATGCGATTTGTAGCAATCACGCTCCTCAAAACATTGAGAATAAAGAATTGGAGTTTGATTATGCCGATTATGGCGCCTTAACGCTTCAGTTACTTTATGTTTGGTATATACGCTATCTAAGTTCAGAACTTGAACTATCTCTATTTGTGAATGCACTCACCACAAATGCTAATGCCTGCATTCAAGAGAATTCACCTAAAATAGAGGTGGGATCAGTTGCCAATCTTACGGTATTTGATTCAAAAGCAACTTGGCTACTCGATGCTTCGTCTAATAAATCGTTGTCTAAAAATTCACATCAATATAACCAAACCTTAAAAGGAAAAGTAGTTGCGGTGTTTAATAATAATCACACTCATTTAAATAAATAAAAAATGTTAGAACATTACAAACCCGCTTTAAAACAAGGAGTTACGATGACTATTATAGGTCTGCTTATCTTCTTTATTACTTACGCAATTGATCCTTTATTTCTTGCCAAACCAAGGGGTTGGATGGTTTTAATAGTGGTCAATATGCTAGCACTGCCCATTTATTTTTTACTAATGGGAGCTAAGGCCTGTAAGCCAAATTTCAATTATTATTCATTCGGGAGAGCATTTAATGCTGCATTCTTTACAGGTGTTGTTGCTGCGGTTCTTACCTTAGCTTTTAATGTAGTGTTTGTAAATCTGATAGATACAAACTGGGAAGCTGAAATGGCGGAAGAGGTATTAAATAGCACAGAAGCTTTTATGGAAAAAATGGGTGCACCGCAAGATGCTATTGATAAAGCTATGGATGATGCCAGATCTCAAGAAGCGAATAAACCAAAAGGCTTTATGGCTCAACTTCAGTCCACAGGTGGTGGGCTTTTGTGGTACGCCGTAATTGCACTTATCATTGCTTTATTACAACGCGATAAAGAGCCTAAGGATAGTCTCATAATAGAATAGTATTTTGGATATTTCTATTGTTATACCGTTGCTGAATGAGGCAGAATCATTGCCTGAATTGCATGCTTGGATAAAGCGTGTAATGGATGAGCATAAATTAAGCTATGAAGTTATTTTTATTGACGATGGTTCCACAGACGAATCTTGGAGTATTATCGAGCAGCTTAAAAATTCATTTTCGGAAGTAAAAGGGCTTAAATTCCGAAGAAACTATGGAAAGTCGGCGGCACTTAATGAAGGATTTGCATTGGCACAAGGAGATTCTGTATTTACAATGGACGCAGACTTACAAGACAGCCCGGATGAACTTCCAGCTATGCATAAAATGCTTTGGGAAGAAGGCTTTGATCTGGTAAGCGGCTGGAAACAAAAAAGGTATGATCCCATTACCAAGACGCTCCCTACTAAGTTATACAATTGGGCTACCCGCAGAATGAGTGGTATTTTTTTACATGACTTTAATTGTGGGCTAAAAGCTTACAAAAATGAAGTGGTAAAAAGTATAGAAGTATACGGAGAGATGCATCGCTATATCCCCGTAATGGCGCACAGAGCAGGATATAAAAAAATAGGGGAGAAGGTAGTTCAGCACCAATCACGTAAATACGGCACGACTAAGTTTGGCCTTAGCCGTTTTGTACGAGGTCCGTTGGATTTATTGAGTATTATTTTTGTGTCTAAATTTGGAAAAAGACCGATGCATTTTTTTGGTTTTTGGGGCGCTGTAGCGTTCGTACTTGGTTTTAGTCTTACGGCATTTGTGCTCATTCAAAAGTTTATTGCCTTAGCAAACGGGATGAGACACACATTAGTGGCAGATAATCCATTGTTTTATTTGGCGTTAACCATGCTCATAGTGGGTTCACAGTTGTTTATGGGCGGCTTCTTAGCAGAAATGATTAGTCGAAATGCTACTAATAGAAATCAATATGAGATTTCTGAACGTATTGGCTTTTGAAAAAATCCATCATCATAATAGGTTCAGCATACCCGCTGCGTGGTGGCGGGATTTCTACTTTTAATGAATTGCTTGCAACTAAACTGCAGGAGGCAGGGCATCAGGTTAAAATTATCACTTTTAGTCTTCAATATCCTTCATTTCTATTTCCAGGTAAATCTCAATACGCGACTGAACCCAGGGCAGAACACTTAACAATTGAAGTTTCTCTTAATTCAATAAACCCTATTAGTTGGTATAACGTGGGCAAGCAAGTCCAGTTAGAAGCACCCGACTTGGTTATTTTTAGGTATTGGACACCATTTATAGCGCCTTGTTTAGGAACTGTAGGCCGGCTTATTCGTCAAAACAAAAAGACTAAAATAGTCACAATCGCAGATAATATTATTCCGCATGAAAAGAATATTGTAGATAAACCGCTAACATCCTACTTCCTGAAATGCTCAGACGGATTTGTTACTATGAGCAGGTCTGTTTTAGAAGACTTGAAAAAATTTAACATTCGTAAAGCTGCGGTGTACAATCCCCACCCCATGTACGAGAACTTGGGAGTTGAGATGACCAAACAAGTTGCGCGTACTAAACTAAAATTAGATGCTTCGGGTAAGTATCTGCTCTTTTTTGGTTTTATTCGAAAATACAAAGGACTTGATATATTACTCCAGGCATTTGCGGACAAACGAATTCAAGATGCAGGCATAAAACTGATCATCGCCGGAGAGTATTATGACAAGCCAGACGAATATGAAGCTATTATTAAAGAAAATTCGCTGCAAGATGCTGTCATTCAAGTGAATAATTTCATCCCAGATAGCGAGGTGAGTACTTATTTCTGTGCGGCAGATATGGTTGTGCAAACCTATAAAACAGCTACACAAAGCGGCGTGACTCAAATAGCATACTATTATAATAAGTCAATGTTAGTTACAAATGTAGGTGGCTTAGCAGAGCTTGTTCCCAATCAAAAAGTAGGTTATGTTACCACAATAAGCATTACCGAAATAGCGGATGCTATCTTAGATTTTTATCAAAACAAAAGAGAAGCTGCATTTGTAGACAATATAAAAGTAGAGCGAGAACGCTTTACGTGGGATAGTATGATCGAAAAACTGCTTGAGGTAGCAGATCTATGAGGCTATAAATAGATTTTAAAACGTACTCTCGAACGCACCTAAATCTGGATTGCCTTTTCGAGGTCTGTTATAATAATCATCTAGTATAGGGGGTGAGAGCAGAATGCCTTTGTCCTTAGCCGCGGATGTAGTGTCCAAGTCAAAATTGTATTTATCAATCTGCATAAAATTAGGGTTTTTATCAATCACATTGTTAAACAATGGATTGGCAAAAAAGGACCTTTTCGTTTTTATTAGATTATAGTTTATATAGGAACTAGGATCAAAATAGGTTGGGTTAAAATCAACGTCTGCATATATCTCTCCGTCTGTTCTAGTTCCGTAAATGATATTATTGATAAATTGGTATTTTAAATTATAGCGTTCTAAAATAGCTCCCGTTAGTTCATCCCTCCTTACATTAAGGTAGACAAAGGTTTCATCTTGTCTTCCTGAGGTAGTCGTACTATAAAAGGTACTGTTTTTGACGGAGTAGTCTCCGCCGTTCTGTCCAAAAAAGGTAAATCTGCCACAGTTTACACTTACGGTGTTTTCTACCACTATGGTGCTTCCCTTCCCACTAATGCCATCCACGCTCATATTGCGTATCATCGTTTTTTTGATGGTAACATTGGGTTGTCCCGCCTTACCCGAACTCGAATCACAGTAAATTCCTGCGGTACCATTCTTTATTATGCTGTGCTCCACTTGGTTGCCGTAACTCGGGTGGCTAATCCATATCCCGCCCCATTGGCCAGCTGTTTCTTCCCAAGCTGGTTGTAGCCTATCTCCCTGCATAATAATAGGTTCATCTTTGGTCCCTTTCATATCCAGTTGACCTTCCACAAAAAGCCAACTCGCTGGAGCAAAATGGATTTTCATGTTTTTTGCTATCGTAAGTTTAGCTCCTGGTTTAACATAAAAATATCCGTAAACTACAATGGGTAGTTTATCATTGGCCCAGGTGGTGTCTTTATCTATACTGTCTCTAAAAAAATAATGAGCATCTTGCCCCCAGCCAATTAGCATGGTCTTACTTTCCTTACCGTTTGTGGTATAAATAATAGAATCTCTGATAATCAATGGATTAAAATCAGGGCTATTGTTATTTGGGTCTGGATGTACTTCAACAAAAAGAAAAATACTGTCTTTTGGCAGTATTTCCACATCATTAAAACGGTAACCAGGCTCCCCATCCACATTCAACCTAAAGTGAGAATTTGCGCCACCTGCCAGTTGGATAGAAGTACGAATACTCTCATTGTACGGATTGTGTACTAATATTTGTTTGGTTACTGATCGTGGTTTTTGGAGGCTTACTTTCGTAAATACGGTGTCAAACCACAACGTGTCGGCGTTCACTTTCACGGTATCGTTTAGGTTAAATTTATCCTTTCGACACGAAGTGTTAGTAAGGTAAAATGCCATCAAAAGCACTAAATATGGGGTTAATTGCTTCAAGTGTTTAAAACGCTTTAGGCAAAGGAAATATTTTATTCGGAGTATTCACTTTTATTCATTCGTAAATCTCACGTAAGAATCCTTTTTACCTTAAGGTGTGACTAATTATAAGCGTATAAGAAAAATAAATGTTTAAATCACAACGGTCTTGTTCATGTTTGAAAGACTTATAATCAGAAATTAAACAAGTATGAAGAAATTATTTTTACTCACCTTATTAGCTACTGTTGCCATTTCGTGTAACAAAAGTGGCGATGCAAGTCAAGATGAAGGCGGATGTCCATTTGGATTTGATGGTATGAAAAAGCATAATGCTGCAAATGATAACCAAGATTGGTGGCCTAACCAATTAGATTTATCCATACTTCGACAACATTCAGACCTTTCCAACCCTATGGGCGAAGATTTTGACTACGAAGCGGCGTTCAATAGTCTTGATTGTTATGCATTGAAAGAAGATATTAGAAAAGCACTTTCAGAGTCTAAAGAGTGGTGGCCAGCAGACTATGGGAACTATGGGCCACTATTTATACGTATGGCTTGGCACAGTGCAGGAACCTATCGTACAGGCGATGGAAGAGGGGGTTCTCGTGAAGGCCAACAACGATTTGCCCCATTAAACAGCTGGCCTGATAATGCTAACCTGGATAAAGCAAGGAGGTTACTTTGGCCAAAGATGGAGGTTACACTATTACAGTACCATTCACACCAGATAGAATGGATGCTACTCAAGCCCAAACAGACAAAGCAGGTATGGCTGTGTTAGAACCAATGGCGGATGTTTTAGAAATTATCTTAAAACGAAATACACCTTATCAACAGAAGAATTACTAGTCGACAAAGCACAATTACTTACTTTAACAGCGCCTGAAATGACGGTTTTGGTTGGAGGTATGCGTTCTTTAGGGGCTAATTACGATAACTCAAAAACAGGTATACTTACAGCTAAACCAGGGGTCTTAAGCAATGACTTCCTTGTAACTTTATTAGACATGAATACCGAAGTAAAAGAGATAGATGCCAAAAAAGAACTCTTTGAAGGAAAAGATCGCACTACCGGAAAAGTAAAATGGACAGCTAATCGTGCAGACCTTATTTTTGGTTCTAATTCTGAACTTAGAGCCTTAGCAGAGGTGTATGCAAGTTTTGACGGTAAAGATAAGTTCGTAAAAGATTTTGTGAATGCATGGGTAAAAGTGATGAATCTCTAGATAGATTTGATTTGAAATAATAAGCTAGGGTATTGAATTCTATAGTAAAGGCTGATCAATAATTGATCAGCCTTTTTTTAGGTTATATGGGCATGTTTTTACGGTATTAAGATTTTCTTGTGTTTGAGAGCAGCATTAACCCGTTGATGTTTTGTAACTTCGTAACGGCTAAAACAAATCATCATGACCATATTTACCAAAAACATAATTATCTTCCTAATCATCAACTTTGCGGCACTAGGTATTGGCGGTTTCTTGATGGGAGAGGGGCCAAGCGGAGAATATTATCAAGCTATAAATAAAGCACCATGGACACCTCCCGGATGGGTTTTTGGCGCCGCTTGGACACTTATCATGGTGTGCTTCAGTGTTTACATGGCCTATTGGCTAAACGCCGAAAATGATACTACTGTGTGGGGACTCTTTGCACTCCAATTCATTCTGAATGTCGGATGGAATCCATTATTTTTTTATTTTCACTTGGCGTTGCCAGGACTATTAGTCATAATAGCCTTAACCGCTTTGGTAGGCTATTTATTAGTGAGCAATTGGAGTTTGTTAGGTTACTTATCCTTATTGATTGCACCCTATTTTGTTTGGTTATGCATTGCTACGTCACTAAATTGGTATGTGTTAATCCATAATTAGGCTAACAGTAAACTCATTTTATTGGCAATTAATTGGAGCAGTTACCAAAACAAAGGAGCGTTCTTAAGATTGGGTAGTTACGTTTTATAACAAACACTTAGTATACTCAAAACGTTACCTTTGCACACTAAATCATGTCTATCACGCAACGACCATTATCCGCCTGGCTGCCCATTACCAAAAAAGAGGTAGAAGATAGGGGCTGGGGTGAACTCGATGTAATTCTGATTACGGGCGATGCTTATATAGACCATCCTGCTTTTGGAGCGGCTGTTATTGGTCGCATAATTCAGAGTGAGGGGCTTCGCGTGGCAATTATTCCACAACCTAATTGGCAAGATGATTTACGTGATTTTAAAAAATTAGGTGCACCAAGATTATTTTTTGCAGTGACTTCTGGCAATATGGATTCTATGGTAAATCACTATACTGCTCGCATGCGACGGAGAGCTAACGATGCATATTCCCCAGGAGGGTTAAATACGCTGCGACCGGATTATGCACTTACGGTTTATTGTAAAATACTGAAAGATTTATATCCTGATACTCCTGTATTGGCTGGAGGTATCGAAGCATCTTTGCGCAGGGTTACACATTACGACTATTGGAAAGACGAGCTGATGCCCAATATCTTGGAGACGAGTAAAGCAGACCTGTTGGTATATGGTATGGGTGAAAAACCTTTGCGCGAAATCTTACAACTCCTTAAAAAAGGTGTGCCGTTTCATCAGCTTACCATGGTAAAGCAAACTGCTTACCAGCGATCAGTAGAAGATGGAGTTCCTAAGAACAAGCATTGGAAAGACATTGAACTCAATGCGCACGAAGTTTGTTTGGAGGACAAAAAAGCCTACGCATCTAACTTTAAGCATGTAGAACAAGAAAGTAATAGCGTACAAGCAAAACGCATCATCCAAAATACCTACGACAAAAATCTGATCATTAATCCGCCCTTTGAAACAATGACGGAAGCAGAAATAGATTTTGCGTTTGACCTCCCCTATACGCGATTGCCTCATCCTAAATACAATAAGAAAGGACCGATTCCTGCGTATGAAATGATTAAGTTCTCTATCAACACACACAGAGGATGTTTTGGTGGGTGTAGCTTTTGTACTATTTCGGCGCATCAAGGTAAGTTTATTGCTAGCCGTTCTGAAGAGTCTATTATGAGAGAAGTGGAGCAAGTAACTGAGATGCCAGATTTTAAAGGCTATTTGAGTGATATTGCTGGCCCAAGTGCTAATATGTACAAAATGAAGGGTAAAGACCAGTCTATTTGTGACAGGTGTAATACCCCAAGTTGCATACATCCGGTGGTTTGTGATAACTTAGAAACTAGTCATAAACCCATGACAGACTTGTATAGAAAAATAGATGCTCATCCAAAAATCAAAAAAGCATTTGTGGGTTCCGGAATTCGTTACGACTTGCTAACCAAATCCTACAATAAAAAAGGAGATGAAAAAGATATGCTGGAATACATGGAGCAGCTTCAAACGCGACACGTTTCCGGTCGATTAAAAGTAGCTCCAGAGCACACATCTGATGATACGCTTAAAATAATGAGAAAGCCGAAGTTTGAGCATTTTCATAGTTTCAAGAAGATGTATGACAAGATAGACCAGAAGTTTAACCTAAACCAAAAACTGATACCTTACTTCATCTCTAGTCATCCTGCATGTAAGGAAGAAGATATGGCAAATTTAGCTGCAGAAACTAAAGAAATGGGTTTCCAGCTTGAGCAAGTACAAGACTTTACACCCACGCCTATGACGGTGGCTACGGTTATCTACTATTCTGGATATCATCCTTACCGATTAGAAGAATATTACGTTCCTAAAACGAAAAAAGACAAAGAAAATCAACACCGCTTTTTCTTCTGGTATAAGCCAGAAAACCAACAATGGATTCGTGATAGATTGCATGGAACAGCTCAAGCGGGGCTCATCAATACCTTACTCAGCAAAGCGTCCCCTGGCAAGAAAAGGTATAAAGGGAAAGCAGATAAGTTTATCAAAAAACACGGTAACCCAAACAACCAAGGCATGGAAAAGTACATGAAGAAGCCTGGAAGCGGTAAGGGATGTTAAGAAACGGATGTTTCTAAAATAAGCGGATTTTTAGGGGAGAATCTATTAGATAGTAGTTCCTAACGTAATTCAAAGTTTTTGCCTAAATATACTTTACGCACCATTTCGTCTTCAGCTAGTTCTTTTGCAGTTCCTTTTTTAAGTAATCTACCTTCAAAAAGTAAGTAAGCTCTATTTACTAAGCTTAATGTAGCGTGTACATCGTGGTCGGTTATAAGTACACCAATATTTTTGGTAACCAGTTTTTGCACTATTTCTTGAATGTCTTCCACAGCAATAGGATCTACGCCTGCAAATGGTTCGTCGAGTAATACAAATTTAGGGTCGGTAGCCAAGGCTCTAGCTATTTCACATCTTCTACGCTCGCCACCACTAAGTACTTTACCTAAGTTTTTTCGCACTTTCTCTAATCCAAACTCAGCGATAAGAGATTCTGTTTTATCACGTTGTTCTTCTACGCTTTTGTTCGTCATTTCGAGTACTGCACGTATGTTATCCTCAACGGTTAAATCTCTGAAAACAGAAGCCTCTTGTGGTAAATAGCCTACCCCACGTTGAGCCCGTTGGTACATGGCTTTGCTAGTTATGTCTTCATCATCCAAAAAAACTCTTCCAGCATCGGGTTTTACTAATCCCACTACCATATAAAAAGTAGTCGTTTTTCCTGCACCATTCGGACCAAGTAAACCAACGATTTCACCTTGTTCGACTTCAAGTGACATATCATTTACCACCTTCCGTTTTTTGTATTGTTTTATAAGATTTTCGGCCCTTAAACGCATTTATAGTTCAAAAGTAATGTCTAATGAATAGCAAATATGTGTTTTCAATTATATTTGTCGAATTAATTAACAGTAAAGATGAAAAAAATACTTTTAAGCCTACTTATTATAACTGGTTTTTCAGTTCAGAGTAATGCTCAACAATGGTTGCAAATAAAGGGTGGTGCTGGTCTAACAATGGCACAAGGCTATGACGGAGCGACTTCAGGAGTGGGTATCTTAGCTGGTTTGGGCTATAAGTACCAAATCTATAAGAGATTGATACTTGAAGGAGATGTTCTTTTTGATTCTCGAGCACTCTCTTATCCAACCAATCAAATAGATGGAGATGGATTTACAATTATGACTCCAGGTGGCGGTTCATACCTACAAATTCCCATCACTATTCAATATATGATTCCATTCAAAAAGAAACAACTTATTCCGTATAGAGTTGGACAGCCACAATCGTACTTTTTTCTTGAGGGCGGACCATATTTTGCTTATGGATTAAGTGTGACGTCCTACAATAACCCAGATGTTATTGCTCCTTTTATTGGTACTGCTGATTCAATTGTAGCCGCAGATTTAACGCCACGTAAAATAGATGTAGGCATCACTGCAGGTATCGGAGTTAATTTTAAAATCGGAGAAAAGGGCAAAAGACTTATCGTCGGAGCCCGATCTAATTTTGGTATGCTTAATATTTACAAAGACGATAGACTAGGTAAAGCAACCAATATGGCATTAATGGGTTACTTAGCATACGATATTAGTCTAACTAAAAGACAACATATTAGACATCCTTGGTAATTCTAATGTCCTTCAACATCAGTTGAAGAGATGATACGTTACGAAAAACATTTTCGTTAATCTGAAAGCAGGCTTCAAAAGAGTCTGCTTTTTTTATTTCAGAAAATTGAGAAGCCATGCCAAACCCAACTGCTGCTATTGCATCTTTGGAGCGCTTTATGTTCAATCTAATATGCTCTTGTGTCTCACCTATTATTTTGCCCGTCCCGTCATCTTTTAAGTTTTTAGCGTAAAAAACGGGTGTCATATTCCCCGGTCCGAAAGGAGCCATTTTATTCAGGATATTTAAGAATTTCATATCTACCTCGTTTGCATCAAGTTCAGCATCATAGTACACTTTTGGCGTGAGCATTTCCTCATCAAGCATTTCTTCACCCACTTTTTCAAATGCCTCCCGAAACGCATCAAGATTTTCAGCCTTAAGTGTCATTCCTGCGGCATACATGTGCCCACCAAACTGAATTAAATGTTCACTGCATTTTTCCAATGCAGCGTGCACATCAAAACCGCTTATACTCCGTGCGCTCCCGGCTAGAATACCTTCCCCGCTTTTGGTGAGTATAATAGTAGGACGATAGTATAACTCAATAGCTCTGCTCGCCGCAATACCAACAACTCCTTTATGCCAATCTTCTTTGTAAAATACATGCGTTTTACGATCTAGCAATGCTGGATTTTTAGCAATAATTTCCTGAAAATCTGCTGTAATTTTTTGATCTACAAGCTTACGACTGGCATTTTGTGTTTGTAGCTCATTAGCGTATTCGTCTGCTGTGGCTTCGTCAGAAGCGATAAGCATTTTAACAGCACTTTTAGCATCGTCCATACGACCAGCGGCGTTTATGCGAGGTCCTATATAAAACACTAAATCTTCGATAGTGAGTTCGTCTTTGTTAATTGAAATCTCCTTGAGTTTGCGCAATCCAATCCTAGGTTGTTGATTTATTATTTTTAATCCAAAATGGGCGATGATTCTATTTTCGTCCACAATCGGCACTATATCACTCGCAATACTAAGGGTGGCATAATCTAGGTATTGTAAATATTCGCGCTCGTCCAAGTCGTTTACCTGACTATATGCTTGTGCTAGTTTTAATCCGATGCCGCATCCTGCCAATTCTTTGAATGGATATTCGCAATCACTTCGCTTGGGATCTAAAACTGCAACCGCTTTTGGAATCTCTGCGCCAGGCAAGTGGTGGTCGCAGATAATAAAATCTATTCCCAATGAAGTTGCATAATCTATCTTGTCAATCGAGCGAATACCACAATCTAAGGCTATGATTAAGCTTAAGCCATTTGCCTTAGCGTAGTCGATACCGTCATTACTTATGCCATAACCTTCCTTGTATCGGTCGGGAATGTAGTAATCTATTTTGTCAAATTTATCCTTAAAAAAGGAATACGCTAAGGCTACGGAAGTGGTCCCATCTACATCGTAGTCTCCAAAGATTAAAACGCCTTCTTTCTGTTTCTGTGCGCTTTGAACGCGTTCTATAGCCTTGTCCATATCCTTCATAAGGAAAGGATCATGCATATCGCCAATTCTAGGATTGAAGAATTTTTTAACCTTGTCTGACGAATCAATACCTCGCTGCACTAGCATTTTAGCGATTATTTCAGGTGCATTTAATTCCTGGGTAAGCACATCTACGAGTGTTCGTTCAGGAGAAGATTTCTGTTTCCAGATCTTGGTTTTTAAAATTGAATTTTCCAATATGAATAGCGTTAGGGTAGCCATTGATGAGTGCTATCCATTATTTTTCAAAAATAAATAAAATAAATGGGAAGCCCTACCCGTGAGAAGCAAGACTCCGGGAGAAGAATGCGTGAAGAAAAAATCGTCCTTATGCCAAACTGATTTCGACTTGACTTAAGTCAATAAACTCTTGAACGCGGGTATTTACTTCTTCCTTACCCAAGTTTATGATTCGTTCAGTTCCAAATTTCTCTACACAGAAACTAGCCATCGCACTGCCGTATATCACTGCTCTTTTCATGTTGGCAAACGAAATATCATCTGAAGCAGCAAGGTGACCAATAAATCCTCCGGCAAAAGTATCACCGGCTCCTGTTGGATCAAATACGGATTCTAAAGGTAAAGCTGGACAATAGTAGATCTTGTCATCACCAAATAAAAGTGCACCATGTTCTCCTTTTTTAATAATAAGGAACTTTGGACCCATAGCCATTATTTTTTTAGCAGCGGTTTTAAGTGCATATTCACCACTTAATTGACGAGCTTCTTCATCATTGATAATAAGTACGTCAACTAGGGCTATGGTCTTATCCAATTCTTCGCGAGCAATATCCATCCAAAAGTTCATGGTGTCCATTGCGATTAGTTTTGGTTTGGTTTCCATGCGCTCGATCACGGTACGTTGTACTTCTGGCGAGAGATTACCTAGCATTACATATTCACTGCCTTGATACGCGGTAGGTATTATTGGATCAAAATGGCCCAATACATTTAACTCGGTAACCAACGTGTCCCGACTATTCATATCATTATGGTATTTACCACTCCAAAAAAATGACTTCTCATTTTCTTTGATTTGTAAACCTTCTGTATTGACGCCGTGTTTTTCTAACAATGTGATATCTTCCTTTGGGAAATCTCCGCCAACTACGGCCACTAGATTTACATCATGGGTAAAATAGCTACTACTTAGTGAAATATAAGTGGCAGCTCCACCAATAATTTTATCTGTTTTGCCAAATGGTGTCTCGATGGCATCAAAAGCCACGCTTCCTATCACTAATAAACTCATGGTGCAAAAGTAGTTTTTTCAATTTCCTAATCATTACTAGGGATATATTCAACTAATACACATTTCTGTATTTACCTTCGCGGTCATGATCCTAAAGGAAATAGCAATACAATTAGATCTTGCTGCTAAAAATTCAAAAGCAATTGTACAAATTAGCCAAAGCGAGCGTATTTCAGAAGAACAAGCCTACGAGATACAGCGGTTATCATTGGAAGAACGCTATGCTCGAGGCGAAAAATTTGTAGGTTTGAAACTAGGATTTACTTCGTTTGCCAAAATGGAGCAAATGGGTGTTCATGATATGATTTGGGGTAGACTGACAGACGCTATGTGGTACAAGAGTGGATCAGAAATGGACTTAAGTGCTTTTATCCACCCCAGGGCAGAGCCTGAAATAGCCTTTTTGTTAAAAAAAGATTTAAATAGAGAAATATCCCTTGACGAAATACCGGACTATATTCAAGCGTGTGCACCTGCCATAGAAATAATAGATTCGCGATACGAAAATTTTAAATTCTCATTAGAAGACGTTATAGCAGACAACTGTTCCTCGTCTGCTTTTGTGGTAGGCGCTTGGCAACCATTACCTACCTCTTTAAATGGGCTAGATATAACGCTTATGTTTGATACGGAGGTAAGAGAACAAGATCGCAGTGATGCCATTCTGGATAACCCCTATTTGTCGGTATGTAATGCTTCGAGATTGGCGGTTAAGTATAATCAGCCGTTTAAAGCAGGCGATATCTTACTGGCAGGTGCAGCAACTCCTGCAGTTTTCATAGAGCCAGATCAAAAAATAACTGCAAAAGTGAGCAAATTGGGTAGCTGTACTATTATTTCAAAATAATTGAAAAATATATTTTGAAATTGAAGGATTAATCTATTTTTGCACTCGCTTTTGAAAGAGAGTGATTAAGCCTTAATAGCTCAGCTGGTTAGAGCATTTGACTGTTAATCAAAGGGTCCCTGGTTCGAGTCCAGGTTAGGGCGCACAATTTAAGACCTCTACGTAAATGTAGGGGTCTTTTTTTTATTCAAGTTTCAGCTAGCTGCATCTCAAAAGTCGTATTTTTTGGCAGTTATATGCCAGTTGATTCTGCAAAAAAAATCAAGATATTTTCATCGATTTAGACCCCAAGTTAGGATAATGGTTGATCGATATCCTGCTTGATGTTGAGGGGTGCAATTTTTTTTATTGCGCTATGACACATTCGAACAATGACATAACTAGATATAGTTATATAGTATAGCTAATATAGGCGTACTAAAGGAATGTAAAAGATTGACAAAGCCAATGAGTTAGGTTTAGCTATGGTTACGACCGGAATCAGGCATTTCAAGCACTAGGTTTCAACCTTTTAAAATAATTGCATGTTTTCTTTAAACATTTAAACACTTGGTTGTCAACGAGTTATTAGTAAGACAATAAT
>CAMDBP010000006.1 GCA_945889315.1 Chitinophaga pinensis | reverse complement strand
ACAGATATTCCTCGCTACGATAGACTTACACAAACCAGCGGTAATTCTCCTAAATATGCGGAGTGGTATTATGGCCCTCAGAAAAGATTGCTTAGTGCGTATACTATGAACCTAACCAAAAATACGGGATGGTATTCCAACGGCAGAATTACAGTGGCTTATCAGAATACAGAAGAAAGCAGAAACGACAGAGAGTTTAGAAGTAATACGTTAAATCACAGGATTGAAAAACTGGATATTGTAACAGCAAATGCAGATTTCTCTAAAAAGTTACTTCAACATGAATTTCATTATGGCGTTGATGCGTGGACCAATAGTGTAAATTCTACGGCGCGTAAAGAGAATATCATAACGGGTAATGTGCAACCATTGGACACGCGTTACCCCGACGGTGGATCAACAATGAGTAGTGCTGCTATATACCTGGGGCATACCTATAAAATAAACGATAAATGGGTGTTGAATGATGGCTTAAGATTGAGTTCTGTGAGTCTTAACGCTAAGTTTAACGATACTACATTTTTCCCCTTCCCCGTAAATAGTATTGAGCAAAAGAATTTAGCCCTTAACGGAAATCTTGGCTTAATCTTCAGACCTACAAAGGAGTGGAAGTTGAGTGTGCTTGCCTCAAGCGGATTTAGAGCTCCCAATGTAGACGATTTAAGTAAAGTTTTTGAGAGTGTTCCCGGTTCTGTTATAATACCTAATCCCAACTTGAAGCCAGAATACACCTATAACTTAGATCTAAACGCAAGTAGAATGTGGAACGATAAGTTAACCGTAAGTGCTACTGGATTTTATACATGGTATCGCAATGCTATTACTACTAAAACGTCTACGTTTAATGGGCAAGATAGTATTATTTACAGTGGTCAATTGAGCCAGGTAATAAGTAGCGTAAATGCCTCTGAAGCCTATCTTTACGGAGCTAATTTTTCGATCTCTGCGCAACTTACCAGCACACTTAGTTTTACGCATACTACGAATTATACCTTCGGACGCATTACAAGCGGTACAGAGGAAATTCCTTTGGATCATATAGCGCCAACGTTTGGAAAGACGAGTGTGATGTATCAAAAAGAGAAGCTAAAAACAGAATTTTTTGTACTGTATAACGGTGCAAAGAAAACCAAGGATTACAACCCGTATGGTGAAGATAATCAGGCATTCAGTGCCGACCCAGTTAAGGGTTACATGCCGGCTTGGCTCACGCTTAACGCAAGGTTTGGTTATCAAGTGGGAAAGAACGTACAACTCATGGGGGCGGTTGAAAACATTACCGATTTAAATTACCGTGTGTTTGCATCCAACATCAGCGCTTCTGGACGTAGCTTGAGTCTGACCATAAGAGGTTCGTTTTAAAGCGAAACGTAAAATGCAATATACAAGGCCAATCCGATTTTAGATTGGCCTTTTTAGTATTAGGTGCCTGTTGATCTATAGGTTAATGATGGGTTTAAAAAAGTACATAAAAAAAGCCCGTCTTCAATAAGAAGACGGGCTTTTTTAAATTTTATGGAAGATTACTCTTTGATAAGTTTAGAAGATGCTACACCTTCTGTAGTATATACATTTACAAAGTAGTATCCTGCTTGAAGAGTTTCAAGGCTTAATGTTACGTTGTTTCCTGCTTCAGTAGATAAAACTTCTCTACCTGTAACATCAAATAATTTAATGCTTTTTACGCTGTATTTAGCGTCAACAGATATAGTTACATTATTAGATGCTGGGTTAGGATAAACGTTAGCAATGCTTGCAGAAAGTACTTCATTTACAGATAATTGGCTAAGTGCAATATCACCAGTGATAAGCGCTATTCTAGGACAAGCATAGCCCATGATAGTATCTACATAAGTTCTACCTTTAGTTGGAGACATGTCTGGGTTAGACTGTAAGCTATTCATGTGTGCAGTAAATCCTGCTCCACCAGAAACGTCAGCCATTGCAAGAGGAGATGCTGGATCCCACCATTGCCAAGGGCTTGATTGGTTGTTTAATAGTGTAGAAGCAATTGGAAGTAAAACAGGGAACAATCCTTTTACGCTAGTATTAATAGTTACTTTATCGTCTGGAGCCTTATAAATATAACCAACAGTTTTACCGTAGTTAGCTTCAGCTGCTGCAGTATAAGGGTCATTTGCTTTGATGTCTTTGATAATATTGTTGTTTCCTACCGCGTTTGCTTTTTGAATGTAAAGGTTAGCGCCTTGTACGTCTACCACGTCTTCATTGGTAGTAGGTACAATTACAGTTCCTTCGTTAAATGGTGCAAATGGGTCTCTTACGCAATGAAAAGCAATCATAGGAGCATCTCCAGCTTCTAACCAAGAAGTGTCTGCTAATGCGCCACCTGCAGTAACTACAGCAGCTATTTTATCACTTACAGTAGATTTACCATAAAGATTGAAAGTTCCACCGCTACCGTCTATTTCACCTACGTTAGCTCTATTGATGTATGATGGTCCTACGCCGCCTGCTCTAAATTTGGTTAATTCCATTTCTGAATTTTTATCTAGAGTCTCGTATGCTAATGCGATATACGCACCAGTACCTTCACCGTAAAGTACAACCTTTCCTGTATCTATACCATATACTTCAGAATTAGTCTTTAATGTTCTTACAGCTACTTTAACGTCGTGTATAGCTCTGTATACCGCATTAAGTAATTGTCCTCTTCTTTGCTCCATATCTTCAGCAAATGGATTCCAGCCTAATCGGTAATCTACCGATACAGCCACGTAACCTCTTTTAGCCCATTCTGTACAAAGCACAATACCAGAACTATCGGTTTTAATTCCGTTAGGAGATCCATTGAGTGGTGGTGGTAAGAAGTTTCCTGTGTGAATAAAGATAATCACAGGTCTATCAGTTTTTGTATCTACAGAAGCTTTTGGCTTGTAGATATCCATTTTAAGGTCAGTTACTTTTACAACAGAATTGGTATCTGCAGGATTGTAATACGTCGCTGGGATTTGTTGGCTCATCGCCACAGCAGTTTTAAGTGCAACTATGTCTGCACCAATTTTTGCTGGATTAGTCAACTTTGAAGTTAAGAAGTCAATGTTAGTTGCAAATTTCACGTTGCTCACTACTTCAATGTCTGCCTTTGAATATATCGGATCGACATATCTAAGCTGTGCTGATGCCGTAATTGCGCAAAAGCCAATAATTAATGATAATAAGTACTGTTTTTTCATTTTGTTAAATTTAAGAGGTGCAATATAAATAATTAATTAATATGATTATTTTTTCTTCATATCCAGGTTTGTTAGCACTGAGAAGTAGAGCATTCTACCCACAAATGGACCTCCATATACCTGATAATTAAGGTTATTGAAAACGCTTCGTTGTGCATTTTCTCCATTTTTGTCAAACAACGGCATGATGCCAAATAGGTTTGATCCACCAAGCTTCAAGGTGGTATGATGCTTTTTTATCTCATAGTTGATTTGAAAATCGACCATGTCATACGTAGGTACCGTTCCAGTAAATTGAGGAGATCCCTCAAACACAAAACCCTGTATCCATTTATAATTAACACCAAAACCAAAGTTCTCCGCTTTACTTCCAGGAAGCTTTAACTTGGTCCCCGTGAAACTAATGTTGAATTTATGTTCTGGAGTGTTAAAAGCAGGAACAATAGGGTCGTCTGCACCTTTTTTGTTCAATACATTCCAAGAATGATTTACCCCAAAATCATATTTTTTGAAGAAGTAATTAATGCCAATACTGGTGCCTTGAGTTGTCACTCCCGAGGTTGCATTCGCCGCAACTCGGTATACGGCAACACCATTCGGCAATCCGCTTTGGGCATCAAAATCGGCATCTAGCCCAATATTGTATCCAATAAAATCTTTGTAAAACGTGTAGTAGTATCCTGCGTCTATAAAAACAGATTGGTCTGCAACGTTTCCTTTATACCCTATTTCAAATGTTCGAGCCTGCTCAGGTCGTATCGGGTCTACGTTGTAATATTTAATTTTTGAAATATCAATATTGGTAGCAAATGCATCTCTAAATGATTGAATATCGATCAGAGAATCAAACCCATTTAAATTTCCTAGTAAGGTGGCTCTACCCACGTCGTACAGTAAATACTGATCTGCCAAGGTTGGATTACGAATAGCCGCAGAAAAAGAACTGCGAATCACATGATTCTTACGTACTTTGTAGATGAATGATGTTGCAGGAGAAGCCAAAAAGTTGAAATTTTGATTTTTATCTAGTCGGGTGGTGATATTTAAAATCATCCGATCTGATTGCCAACGTTTGTCAATTCCCGCATAAATGCCTGCTTCAAAATTTCGTATGACAACATTCCCTGTATCATTTAAGATAGTGCCTTTTGACTCTGGCGCGTAAAGTCTTCCGCTAGTTCCAACGGTAACAGCGCCAAATGAAGGTTTGAATTTATACTCGCCTTGATAATGATACAAAGCGGATTGGTCATAAAATCGGGTGCCACCTTCGGTAAATAGTCTGCTGGTAATATCCCTAAAGGTGCTGTCAAAATCACTAGTTCCCGGCGCGATTCTTCCAACATCTGTCGTTTTTCTATTGTTTGTATGGAATGTATTGATTGCATCTCTGTTGGCATCAATAAAAGGTAAATAGATGGTCTTGTACCACTCGTCTTGCGACGCGTGTATAGTCTGATCGTAAGGAATATAACCGGGTAATGCTTCTACTTGCTTATAGCCCGTTCTACGCCAGTATCGCTCATAGTCATTATACCAATCGCCTTCTTCCTTATCGGCTTCGTTCAATCTAAATGCGGTAGTTACGATATCATAAGTGTTGCCTGCATTTTCGTTTGTGCTGTACACCCGAAAGAAAAATTTATCCTTTTGTTTCAGCTCTATTTTGTTCTGCCAAAAACGAATATTCTCTAGTTTGTACCTGTTATCTCCTTGATAAACAGTACTCCCGGTGCTAAAATTAAAAGCATAGTCCAGCTGTAAACTATCATTTAGCATATAGCTCAGTGTGCTATTTAGCTTAAGGTTGTCTGTGCCGTAATCTACCAAATCTTTCTCATTATACCCCGTTCTATAAAAGGTTCCTAAGCCTGCTCCTTTGTCATAAATCCGTGCTGCTTCATCAAAGTCGTCATTACCATTGGCGAGTACTTCATCTCCATATCTATTTACAGCGTCATAACCACCTGGGTTATTTGGGCCATGTTCACTGTTTTGTGTTGAATTATAGTTTTCTGCTTTCCAGTCATTTGCTTGCATATAAAACGCATTAACTTTATACCCGAACTTCTTTTGGCCTTTTTCATTTGTGGTAAAGCCAGCATACCTTGCAGCAAATTGCATTAAATTACGCTCACCTATTTTAAGTTCCGTGCTAAGCCCCGGGAAATCATAAGCATCTTTGGTCTCCATAGCTATTACTCCGTTAAATGCATTGGGGCCGTAAAATGCGCTACTGGCTCCTGCTATCACATTTACTCTTTTTAAGTCTAAATCACTCGCTCCTAAGAAATTACCTAGACTAAAATTTAATCCTGGTGATTGGTTGTCTACTCCATCTATCAATTGCAAGGAACGTACAGGGCTAGTACTATTAAAACCACGGGTGTTTACTACTCTAAACCCAAGACTTGCTGCCGTTACATCCACTCCTTTCATGTTGCCTAAACTTTCATAAAACGACGCTGCAGGCGCATCTTGAATGGCCTTTAGTCCCATCGATTCTACGGTAAGTGGTTGCTCTTTTTGCTTTTCGGAAACTCTACTCGCTCTAACTGTTGCACCGGTTAGCACATTTTCATTGGCTTCTAACATGATGGCTTTTATCGTTTTATCGCCTGTTGTTACGGTGAGTTCAAGGTCAGCATATCCCAAGTATGAAATTTTGATAGCAACAGGTAATGTCGGTGCTTTAAGTTTAAACTCACCACTCTCATCTGTGATAGCACCTGCACCTTTCACTGTTGGAACGGTAACATAAGCGCCAGCTAATGGTTCGTTATTCGTATTTATTACTTTCCCGGATATGGTTTGAGCATTTACAAATAAGGTGCAAAAAAAGGCTAGGATGAAAAGCCAAACGCTTTTGCGGCTCGTTATATATTGCGGGTTTATTCTTGGCATATACGCTTACGGTTAAGAGATGCCGAAAATAATAAAATCCCTTGTTAATTTCATAGTCTTTCATAAAAGGTAGCTTGGATTAAAGACGATGCTTAATTTTGTGAATTATAATCATGAAAAAAATTATACTCGGCATAGTCGGCTTTATTGGTGTATTGACACTTTTATTTTTATTAGTCCCAAAGCCTTCACCATTTAAAAGTAATCCTGCAATTCCTTTGGATGTGCAGAGTGAAGTTGCAAAACATGCTAATGTTGAATCGTGGGTAAAAGAGCTTGAAAGCCAAAAGGAAATACGACCAGGAAACGAAAGTGAATTTTATTGGGCAGATTCTGCAGGAAAAACGACTGAATTTGTGTTGCTATATTTACATGGATTTTCTGCTTCCCCTGCAGAAGGGCGTCCTGTAAGTAAGGATTTTGCGAAGCGATATGGCATGAATTTGTATGCGCCATTACTTGCAGAACACGGGTTAATAGAAGAAGAGCCTATGCTCAATTATACCGCTGAGTCATGGACGCTAAGTGCTCAAAAAGCATTAGCAGTGGCACAAACCATGGGTAAGAAAGTAATCGTTATGTCTACCAGCACCGGCTGTACATCTGCACTATACTTAGCCTCTGATTCTACCAATAAAATTCATGCCTTACTTAATTATTCTCCTAACATTAGGGTTTTTGATAAACGCGCCTTCATTGTTTCTGGACCTTGGGGATTACAGATCGCCAGACTCATAAAAGGAGATAAGTACAATGTTTGGGAAGCGCCCAAAGGGGCAGAAAAATACTGGCATACCAAATACAGACTTGAGGCAATTGTAGAAATGCAAAAGTTATTAGAAGCGACCATGGTAGAAGCTACATTTGCGCAAATTACCGTCCCTACGTTTGTGGGGTACTATTATAAAAATGAGTTGCAACAAGACGACGTAGTTTCTGTAGTAGCGATACAAGAAATGTACAAAAAATTAGGAAGTCCCATCAAAGAAATTAAGCAATTTGAGGGGGTAGGGGCTCACGCTATGGCAAGCAGCTTATTCAGCACAGATATTGACGCAGTTAAAGAAGCGAGTTTCCTTTTTGCAGAAACTAAGCTCCATCTAAAGCCACTTACATCCTCTAACTAATACAGTTTGCTAAGTAATCTTGGTTTGGTTACGTCTGTATAGTCGTATTGAAAAACCCCTTGACTCGTAGATAAGATAAAGGTGGTCTCCAAAGGGATAACATCGTAAGCATCAATACCCGTAACCGTTGCTAACTCGTTTTGTGTTATCGTTGCTAGATTACGTTTGTCAAAAATACGAAGGCCAGATGTTCCGTCACAAATAAACAGCACATCGTTATTTAGCCCTAACCCGTAAGGAGAATTCATGGCATGTGCACTGTGTAGTTTAGGAGTACTAATAGTACTAATGTCCACAACGAGCAATTCATCATTTGCTTCTCCGCAATTTCCATTGCCTCTCACCGTTACATACGCATAATCTCCTTGTACAGCAACAGGATCACAGCCACGGGCATGACTAATCCCGCTAAGATACGTTGGCTGGTAACCATTATTTCGGTTGTAAATTAACATACCAGTGGATGTTCCTATAAACAGATGAGATGAAGAGCCAAAAATGGTTTCTATCTCAAATCCAATATTTCCGGTGTACAATGTTTTGAATCCGTTCGTTACATCTATGGTAGTAAGCGAGGTGTTATCTACCAGGTACAAAATCCCTTCAACGAAGCTCATTCGTGCCATAGAGCCTCCTGTGCCCGAATTGTTACCTCCAGATGAACCCGTGTTTGAAATAGAAAAATCGTTCTTTTCGGCTGTAAAGAAATCGTTTCTACCTGACCTGATAGAACTAGAACCACACGGAACTTCTTCGGTTACCTCTACTTTTTCATAGTCATATATGAAATTAGCACCAATTTTAAGTGCCGTATTCATTACATCTTGAACTCTGCCTGTAAGCTGAATGTTTGCTGCATTGTCTATGGATAAGCTCACTATGTCAGGTCCCTGGTTTGCGTAGATAATGCCATTATTTACCGAAACATCCGTACATCCGTCTAGGTGTATAAAATGCAATGGCGTCGGGCTATTTACATCACTGTTGTCCACGATTTGAAAGCCTTTAAACTCATCCACAATAAATAAATACTTCTCATAAATATAAATTTTCTTTGGGTTATCGAGGGTTTTGGGGGCTTCTACCTTAAAACTACTGCGTATCTCTGTAATGGTTTTTTCTAATGGAATGTACTTAATGTAGGTTCTGAATTCGGTGCAATCTCTACTGCAGCCAGAAAAAGAAAAAATCACTGCAAAAAATAATACGAGCGATACCGGAGTGAAACGAATTGATTTCATGTTTTACGTTTAAAAAAAATACTTGCACAAATATTTCATTTTAATTCAGGATAATCAATGTTATTTTTGTCTATGCATTGTAATAAATTAAAGCTCAACTTCTTGACTTTTGTCTTGATTCTCCTTGCAGGAAGCAGTTTTGGGCAACAGTACGCCGAAGTGAGACTGAAAAAAGGTATGGTGCTTAAAGGAGAGCTTGTAAGCGTGAGTAAAGATAAGCACGTTGTGTTGAAGGCAACTTGGAAAGATAGTGTCATACTCGATTGGGACGATATAGCGTATATAGATTTTGCGGTTGTTCAAAATAAAATGGAGACAATTCAATTGGTTAAGCCGCACTATGATTTTATAGATTCTACGTTATTTGGCACTTTTGATGTGCGGCTTGGTGGTGGTCAATCTGAATGGGGCGCCATACTAAATCCTGGATTTAAGATTTCTGTAGGGAAATATCTTAATCAAAATAGACATCTTGGTCTTGCTGCATGTGTGGGGTACGATTATATGTTTAACTTAACCTCAGATTTGGTACCGGTAGGAGTGAGTCTGCGCGGTAATATTAGGGATGGCGGACTATCTGCTTTTTACGATGTAGGTGTGGGATATAGTTTTGCCCATGACAATAATTCAAGTAGTCAATTAACAGAAAAAAATGGCGGGGCATACATCAATCCTAGTTTAGGCATTATATCCAAGAAAAGACCACACGTAGCTACCTATCTAAAACTAGGCTATAATTACACTTCGTATGGTGAAATCTACAATGAAGCAATCTGGCAGCAATGGTCGGGATGGACTAATGTAGAGGTAAGACGTCAATACGATTTACAAAGCATCAGGGTCTCATTAGGCCTCTACTTTGATTAGCCTAAAAAGACAGGAACAAAAAAGCTAGAAAATTCTAGCTCCCGGCAGTCGATGTTTCTTGGTGATCCACAAACAAACTGTTAATTATTCGTTTGGTTATATTTTTAATCTCCTCAGGCGCAGGGTTATTATGATAGAGTTCTTTTTTGGTGAAAAAGAATAAACTATGCACAATGAAGTGAGCGTACAGTCTTGCATTTATTGACTTGTTAGGTAGTAATGACGAATTTTTACTAAAAATGTGGTAATAGTATTTAGGCATTACGTTGTCAAAGTAATTAGATAAGTAATAGATACTAAAAAGCCCGTCCCCATTTTATGGGTGACGGGCTTTTTTTATAGCTAAATGTTGAAATTTTAGTCTACTTCTTCGTAATCTGCATATTTACCAGGATCAGCTTCGGGCTTATACACTCGTTTGGGTCGACTTAAAAATTTGTCTAAGACAGAACCTGCAAAGGATACGATAAGGCCTAATAACATTGCATTCCAAAATGAGGCTATGTATACGTGATCTAAAAAGTAATCCATAACCATTACCATAAGAGCGGTTAGCACAAAACTAAATATCCCAAAAGAAAACACGGTTATAGGGAAGGTAAGAACGGCGAGTATCGGCCTAATAAAGCTATTGACGATGGCAAGTACAATAGCAGCGGTTAACGCATACCAATATCCACCTGTTATAGTGATGCCCTCTAGATGCTTACCGCATAAAAATATCACTCCTCCCAGGACTAAAAACTTAATTATCTTGTTCATGTTGTTTTACTATACGTGGCACAAAATCGCAAAAAGGTTGCCAAACCTAGTTTGGCAGATGAATGTAAGTTAATTTGGTTTCTATAATGTATTTAAAACCGAGCTAGACATTATACTATTAAGTTCTAAATACAGTATATTCGAGTTTAATATGAATACATTTTTATCCTTCTTTGAGGCATTAACCAATCTACAAAAAATAAGTTGGGTGCTTATCTGTATGACTATTTTTTGGCTCATAGAAGGCTTATTCCCGGCGGTAGTTCTGGGCTATAAAAAGTGGCGCCATGCTAGAGTTAATCTAGTGTTATTGGGCACTACTATTTTAATTAACGCTTTGTTTGGAATTATAACTGCTGGCGTTTTTGTGTGGGTTGGTTCGCATTCTTTCGGGCTCTTAAATTGGGTTGATTGGCCAACGTGGTTGGAACTGGTCGTGGGAATAATGTTACTTGACTTTGTGGCGCAATTTGGCGTTCATTACATTTTACATAAAGTTGGGCCTCTTTGGCGTTTTCACATGGTGCATCATAGCGATACACACTTAGACGTGACCTCTGGGACACGCCATCATCCAGGAGATTATGTGTTTAGAGAATTATTTTCACTACTCGCAGTAGTCATAGGGGGATTACCTTTTGCCTTTTATCTGGTTTACCGCATAATAACGGTTCTTTTTACCTATTGGACCCATGCAAATTTTGATCTTCCTAATAGGTTGGATAAACTATTAAGCTACCTAATTGTTACTCCTCGAATGCATAAGTTTCATCATCACTATGAACGACCCTGGACAGACGCCAACTTTGGGAATATCCTCAGTATTTGGGATCGTATCTTTGGTACGTTGGTCATTGGAGATGTTCGTGATATACGTTATGGACTGGACGTTTTAGACAATTCTCGTTCTGAAGACTTAGCTTATCAACTAAAAGTTCCTTTTGATAAAAGTATACCGGTTGATGAATAATTTACAATTGATTTATTCGCTTGTCGCAACTATGCTTCTTGTTATTTCTGCACTGTCATCTCGCAACGTGCCAAGTATGCCGCCCGTTTTGTAGTTATCAAAACCAATAAAATAAAGTCCCTGCTGATTGCCGGGATTACATTTCGTTATAGGCTCACCTTTTACGTCAATACAGTTTTTACTATCGTCAATTAAGGTGTCTAGCTGAGTTAGATAACCAGTTGCCAAAATGACAGCATCTATACCTGCGGAATCTCCATTGGTAAAATAAACACCGTTTTTATCAAAATGAGAAACATCTGCATGGATATGAATACTCCCATCTTTAATTCGAGCAACGGTACCTAAATCTATGGTAGGTGTTTTACCTGTTTCACGAAGCATTTTTATTGGCGGTTCAGGGTGTATCGGTACATTGTATTTTGCCAGGTTGCCGAAATAGAGTCTTCTTACTATGTTTCCTATATGAGCGCCTAGATCAAATGGGAGTTTGTCTAGAATTTTAGCTGTTTTCTGAATAGGTCTACCAAACAAATCACGGGGTACGATACTCAGCTTACTGCGTATCGAAATACCCACGTTTACGTTATGTTCTGCTAGATCTAAAGCTATCTCCGCACCGGTATTCCCCATGCCGATAATCAGTACTCTTTTATGGTGGTAGGGTGTGGCGTTCTTGTACTGACTTGCGTGAATTATCTCCCCTGTAAAGAGTTCTTGACCTTTCCAATGAGGAATATTAGGAATACGGTTTATGCCCGTAGCCACAATTACATTTTTGGCTACGAGTAGCTCGTCTTCACAGTGCACATGCCATTCATTGTCGTGTTTACTAATCTTAGTTGCTTTCGTATGGTAATGAGGTTTAATGTCCCATTGAGCAGCATATGACTCATAGTAGGCTATCAAATCAGACTTAGAAATATATGTAGGACATTCGTCTGGAAATGGCATAAAGGGTAAATGAGCGTACTCTTTGATAGTATGTAAGTGGAGTCTATCATAATGCGCATGCCATTTAGATGCGATATGATGACTTTGTTCAATCAAATAAAAGTCTTTTTTAGCGTGACGCAGTGCGCCCGCTATCGCCAGACCTGCAGGACCAGCACCGATAATAAGATTTTGAATCATACCATGCGAAAGTACTGATTTGAACGATTTAGGACGACATGGCACTAAGTAATCCGTCTGATAACGGAGAGGCTTAGGTTAGTTTAAGTTTTTTTTCTGTTTATTTGGCAAACCAATGGAAGAGCATAAAATAGTAGGTAATAAAGAACTCAATATTTGGGAGGCGTTAATCCCCATTATAGCACTCGTAAGCATGCTCGCTTTTAATGTATTTGTCTTTAGAGACGATGCCATAAGTGGGAGTAATCAATTTATCTTACTTATGGGAGGTGCTGTGGCTGCTTTAGTAGGGTATTTTAATAAAGTGAGTTTAGATACCATGCTAGATAATGTTGGGAGTAATCTAAAATCAGTAGCTGGAGCAATTCTTATTTTACTTTTAGTGGGTTCACTTTCTGCAGCGTGGCTTATAAGTGGTGTAATCCCAGCCATGATTTTTTACGGCATTAAGTTGATAAACCCCGCTATATTTCTACCTGCTGCGGTAATTATTTCCTCTATTATTTCAATGGCTACTGGCAGTTCTTGGACAACTAGTGCTACTATAGGTATAGCACTAGTTGCAATAGGAAAAGCGATTGGCTTGCCTGCGGGTATGGTGGCAGGTGCGGTAATAAGTGGTGCTTATTTCGGTGATAAAATGAGCCCTCTTAGTGATACCACCAATCTTGCATCGGCGATGGCAGGCACAAAACTATTTACCCATATTAAGTATATGACGTACACTACGGTTCCTACGTTTATAATTACCTTAGTCGTATTTGCTGTACTGAGTTTAACGCATGAAGTGGGAGAGGTACAAGGTACAGATGAATTACTGGCAGCTATTTCAGCTAAATTTAATATTACGCTGTGGCTTTTCTCAGTGCCTTTGCTGGTTATAATGCTCATTGTAAAAAAAGTAAACCCCGTAGTGGCCTTATTGGCAGGAACCTTATTGGGTTGTATGGCATGTGTACTTACCCAGCCTACTATCCTAAGTGATTTTGCATCAACGCATAAAATCGCTCCAACGTATGCCTTTCTTATGCAATCCATTACGCAAGGAGTTGCTATTGAGACAAGTAATGCTTCGCTCAACGATCTGTTTTCAGCTGGAGGCATGTCGGGTATGATGGGCACGGTTTGGCTAATTATATGCGCTATGGTTTTTGGAGGCATAATGGAAGCAATCGGCGCGTTAGCCCGAATAAGTTCGGCCTTGTTGAGTTTTGCAACATCTGTTTTTGGATTGTTTGCGAGTACGGTAGCGAGTTGTTTAGCGATTAACCTTACCGCAAGTGATCAGTATTTAGCGATTGTGGTGCCCGGTAAAATGTTTGAAAAAGCCTATAAAGACAAAGGACTTGCTCCTGAAAATTTGAGTAGGACCTTAGAAGATAGTGGCACCGTAACCTCTCCACTTATTCCGTGGAATACATGTGGCGCATACCAGAGTGGTGTACTTGGTGTGGGTGTAAGTGAATATATAGGTTATGCGGTCTTTAATTACCTGAGTCCGTTTATGACTCTTCTCTTCGCGGCTTTTCAGATTAAAATTACGCAGCTAAGCAAGAAAGATTAGGAAGCTAAACTAGCTGGTGATTACGTTTTATCAGGAAAAACCTTCGATTTCTAACTTGTAATCATATTGCAAGTCTTCGTGCATCTTATCTATTATTTTTTCGGCTAAGCCTAGTTGCCTTTCATACATATTGGTAAGTACGGTGTTGTATCGGTAAGAAGGATCCATTTGTTTCAGCTTACGGCAAAAGTGTATGGTTAGTGCTGCTTCGGTCTCGAGTTTTTTGGAGTAGCGCACATGTTTTTTTACACCTCGTAAAATCTTGCGAACACTTTTTTTGATGAAATGGTAACTTGTGGTATTGATGTCTTCAAATTGATCATCCATCTCTGCCTTGATGGCTTCTATAAAATGGTCCTCATCATGTTCCTCAAATAGGAGGTAGGTCATGAGTTCCTTATTTTCTATTTTATACTTGGTTATGCGTAATGCCAATTCTACCAACTGCTCTTTTTCAAGATGTTGGAGTTCTTTTTTGATGGTGGTAACGGTTACGGCTTTCATCAGAATTGTAGGTTAAAACCCAAACAACGATTTAAGCCACGTAACAAACGTAATGTGAGGTATCTTAAATCGGTAGACATTATTTGAATTTAGGAATGGTTTGGCTATAGAGTTTCTCTACTTTTTCGCGGGCCCACGGTGTTCTGCGTAAGAATTTAAGACTACTGCCCATGGTAGGATTCATTGTAAAACAATTTATTTTGATACGTTCGCCTAATCCTTCCCAACCATAGTACGAAATAAGAAATTCAAGAACTTCTTTTAATTTCATTCCGTGAAGTGGGTTGTTTGGTTGTTCTTGTTCGTTGCCTTCGTTGCGTTTCAATTCGGTTACAAATTTAACTACAAAAAAAGGCTTACCATACGGTAAGCCTTTCAGTTGTAAAATTTTTATTAGTAAATGCTTATACTAAATTTACATTTACTGCACTTGGGCCTTTTTGACCGTCTTCTAATTCGTAGGTAACTTGGTCTCCCTCGTTGATTCTAGTTCTAGTACCTGTTTTGTGTACAAATACATCTTTACTTCCATCTTCTGGAGTGATAAAGCCAAAGCCTTTTTCATCGTTGAAGAATTTTACTGTTCCTTTGTTCATGGTATTGTTTTATTAAAGTGCAAATGTAGTCAGTTTTCGTGTGATTGGTTTTTTTATTTTATCGCATTTTTTTTTAGAAAATGAAGGGACGTTTAATTCACTTTAGGAGTAAACGCTAATATAGAAAGCCTTATCACTTGCGTTTCTTCATATTCATCTCTTTACTTCCTCGAGTAATAGGTTTCTTATACTTCTTAGCTTTTTTAATTTTTAGTTTTTGCCCTCCACCTAAATTCGTAGTTTTTTTATTGCTGTCTTTCTTTTCGTGAAATCCGGGACCTGCTTCTCGTTGCGTTTTTTTGTGCGGATTCTTCTCAATAATGCGTGGCTGTTCTTCCAAGGTAAGTTGTTTGGAAACCTTTACTTCTTCTGGGAACGGTAATGCTGGAATAGTATATTCCATTAATTTTTCGATAGCTAGCTTCCATTCTTCTTCAGCTTCGGTATAAAAAAGTACGGATTCGCCTATTTTTTCTGCTCTTCCTGTTCTACCAATGCGGTGCATATAGTTCTCTGGGTATTTAGGGGTGTCAAAACTAATAACATGTGAGATGTTTGCTAAGTCTAAACCACGCGCTATCAAATCAGAAGCAATTAATATACGGCTCGCGTTATCATTAAAACGTTCTATCGCTGCCATTCTATTGTTTTGACTTTTGTTGGAGTGTATAATTCCTAGGTCTTTCCAGAATTCCTCTTCCAATGCTTCAAAAAGGCGATCTGCATTTTTCTTACTATCCATAAAAATAAGAACCTTTTGGTACTTGCTCTTATCTTTAAGTAAGTGTGCTAGCAGGTTTACCTTAGTATAGAAGTTAGTTACGGGATAACAACTTTGTGCAATGTTGTCTAGCGGTGTACCACTGAGTGCAATTGCAATAAATTCGGGTTCTATAAAATTTTCGGTGATTAGTATTTCGACATCTTCCGTCATTGTTGCCGAAAACATACTGTTTTGACGTTTTTCGGGTAGCAGTTCAAAAATATTATTTAACTGAAAACGGAAACCTAAATCAAGCATTACATCTACTTCATCTATCACCAGTTTTTTGACATTTTGAAGCAACAACGAACGATTAGCGGCAAGGTCATATAACCTGCCCGGTGTGCCTACAACGATATCTACTCCTTGGGTAAGTTGGCCCATTTGGGTTTTAATATTTACCCCGCCATATACGCCCAATACGCGGGTAGTCATGTACTTGGTAAATAATTCTATTTGCTCTACTACCTGTATTACCAGTTCTCTGGTAGGGACTAGAATAATGGCTTTTGGCTTGTAGTCTTTTGAAAACTTAAATTGTTGCAAAATGGGCAACATATACGCAAGAGTTTTACCTGTTCCGGTTTGGGCTATGCCCACAATATTTTTACCAGACATGGCAATAGGAAAAGCCTCTTCTTGAATAGGAGTAGGTTTTTCAAAGCCCAAGTCTGTAATGGCATTGAGCAGTTGTTTGGAAATGTTTAGTTCTTCGAAAGACTCCATTATGTGCAGCAAATGTAAGCTTTATGTGCTATCGGAAATGTTGGAGTATGAATGAAGCCAAATTGATTTTATAGATGCTTATTCTTCTTACAGCCTACATCTTCATACTCAGAGCGATTCGTTTTCGATCTACGTCTACTTCAATCACTTTTACGGTGACTACTTGTTCTAGACTCAGGTATTCGGCGGGATCGGTAATGTATTTATCGGTTATTTGGGACACGTGTATTAGTCCATTCTCTTTTATACCTATATCCACAAAGGCCCCAAACTTAGTAAGATTGCTTACTTTTCCTTGCAAGATCATACCCGTACGAATGTCTTTTATGTCACGTATGCGGTCGTCATAGTCCATTGTCTTAGCTGCACCACGCGGGTCTAATCCTGGTTTTTGTAGTTCGTTTACAATGTCCGTAAGTGTGATTAAACCAATCTCTTCAGATACAAAATCTTCTAATTGAAGCGTGGTAGCGAGCTCTGTATTTCCTATTAATTTATAGGTAGGAAGGTTTAGTTTTTTAGCCATTTTTTGAACGATTGCGTAACGTTCGGGGTGCACAGCAGATGCATCTAACGGATTGTCTCCATCTATCACACGTAAAAATCCTGCAGACTGTTCGTACGCCTTGGTCCCAAATCCCTTTATTTTTTTGAGTTGATCTATACTTTTAAACGTTCCGTTTTCTTGCCGATGATTCACCACATTTTGTGCGAGCTTTGGTCCTAAGCCTGCAACGTATTGCAACAAATGTTTGCTGGCTGTATTTACATTTACGCCTACTTTATTTACGGCAAAACTCACCACGTTATCCAGTGTGGTTTTTAGTTTACCTTGATCTACATCGTGCTGGTATTGTCCTACGCCTATACTTTTGGGTTCTATTTTTACCAATTCGGCTAAGGGATCCATAAGTCTGCGCCCGATAGAAATAGATCCTCTCACGGTTAAATCTAAGTCTGGGAATTCTTCCCTTGCGGCCTCACTAGCAGAGTATATAGATGCGCCGGCTTCACTTATTAGATATACTTCAATAGCAGATTCTTTGGGTAATATGCTTTTAATAAATTGTTCCGTTTCTCTGCCAGCAGTTCCGTTACCTATTGCTATGGCTTCTATATCATGCTTGCGAATGAGGATTTCTATGCAGTGACGAGCATTTTCTTTATCGTTTTGTGGTTCATGCGGGTAAACGGTGCTATGATGTACTAAGTTACTTTGTTGGTCTAAGCATGTCAATTTACAACCTGTTCTAAAACCGGGGTCTAACGCCAAAATACGCTTAGTGCCAAGTGGGGGTGCCATGAGCAATTGGGTAAGATTATTAGCAAAAATTCCAATGGCTTCTAGGTCTGCTTTTTCTTTCGCTTCTTTGCGAATTTCGGTTTCTATGCTTGGCGCCAAGAGACGTTTGTAGCTGTCTTTTAAGGCGAGTTGTATATGATGCGCGGCATCGGCATTGGAGCGAATAAATATGCGTTCAAGTCGTTCAAGTGCACGTTCATTATCTATTTCTATTTTTACTTTTAGTAAACCTTCTTTTTCTGCACGCAGTATAGCCAAAAATCTATGACTGGGAATACGGTTAACCCCCTGGGAGAAATCAAAATAGTCTAAATATTTCTGTGCGTCGGCTGTTTTTTTCTTATCTACGTTGGAAGTAAGCGTGGCATGCCGTTCATAGCTGGTGCGTATGGTATTTCGTGCGGCAGGACTTTCGCTTAACCATTCGGCTATAATATGACGTGCGCCTTCCAGTGCATCGTCTATCGTAAGTCCGTTCTTGGAAAAGCGATAAGCTTGTGCCATGATATCGTTTTGGCGTTGCGCCATAATAAGCTTAGCCAGCGGTTCTAATCCTTGCTCTATAGCAACGGTAGCTTTGGTTTTTCGTTTTTGCTTGTAGGGGAGGTATAGGTCTTCGAGTTCTCTGGGGTCATAGCAGTTTTGAATTTGTGCTATGAGTTCGGGTTTTTGTATGTTAAGTTCTGCTAATCGATCTAGGATCGTCTGTCTTCTTTTTTCGAGTTCGATGAATTTTTTCTGTGCTACATCTATTTTTTCGATAGCAACCTCGTCTAAGCTGCCGGTGGCTTCTTTTCTATAGCGCGCTATAAAAGGAATTGTGCCTCCTTCGGCAAGTAGTTTTAAAACGGCATTGACCTGTTTTTCGCTAATATTGGTTAGTTGTGCTATACGTCGTTCCAAGATAGGAGCGAATATATTATGTTGTGCTAGAAATTAAGTTGTGATCGAAGAAATAGTGAGGTTTTACGCCTGTATTTCTTAAAGGTTTCGTTTACTCCAATTGCTACTGGTATGCTCTGCCACTATAACCTCTTTGTGCTCGTTAAATTCTAAGTATGTAAATAGTGATGCTGCTTTATTGATTTCGTAATCTTGTTCAGCACGCGCTTCAGGTGTGTAGTATTGTGCTATAAAATTGGTGTCAAAATCTCCTTCAATAAATTTAGGATGCTGCATAACAAAACGTCCAAAATCTAAGGTAGTTGGAACACCCTCAATTTTGAAATCATTGCAGGCTTTAATCATGCGTTGTATAGCTTCTGTACGATCTGCTCCCCAAACGATAAGTTTAGCAAACATGTTGTCATAATAGATAGGTATTTCATATCCCTCATACACAAAATCATCTAAACGTACCCACTCGTCTTTAGGTGCTTGGTAGGTGTTAATTGTACCGATGGCTGGCGTAAAGTCGTTCTCAGGCTCTTCTGCGGTCAAACGTAGTTCAATAGCGTGTCCATTGGCTTTTATATCGTCCTGAGAATACGTAAGTTGCTCGTTACGAGCCACTTTTATTTGTTCTGCCACAAGGTCTAATCCCGTTATGAGTTCAGTAACAGGATGCTCTACTTGCAAGCGAGTATTCATTTCTAAGAAATAAAAATGATGGTCTGCATCCAATAAGAATTCTACGGTACCTGCACCAGAATAGTTGCATGCCTTAGCCACATTAACGGCTGCTTCTCCCATTGCTTTTCGCAGCGCTGGAGTAAGCACTGCACTAGGAGCTTCTTCTACTAGTTTTTGGTGACGTCTTTGTATAGAGCACTCACGCTCAAGTAAGTAAATTACGTTGCCGTGATTGTCTGCGATGAGCTGAATTTCTATATGTCTTGGCTTGGTAACAAATTTTTCTATAAAAACAGAACGATCTCCGAAAGCACTTTGAGCTTCACTTTGTGCAGTTCTCATTTGGCTTTCTAAATCTTTTGGGTCGTGCACAATTCGCATTCCCTTACCGCCACCTCCGGCACTTGCTTTTACGAGCACAGGGTAGCCTATTTGATTGGCTACATCGGCAGCCTCACTGATGTCTTCTACGGCGTGATTAATACCTGGAACTAGTGGTACCCCATATTTTTCTACGGCTTGCTTACTGGCGATTTTACTTCCCATTAAGTCTATAGCCTCAGGACTGGGTCCTATAAAGGTTATACCTGCATTTTTTACGGCTTTAACAAAACCTGCGTTTTCAGATAAAAAGCCATAGCCTGGATGTATTCCATCTACGTTATTGTCTTTACAGATTTGTATAATTTTGGCGGCTTGTAGATAACTCTCTGCACTGGGTGCAGGGCCCACACAAAAAGCCTCGTCAGCCATTTGTACGTGTTTAGAGTCTCTATCTGCCTCCGAGTAAATAGCTACGGTGGAGATACCCATCTTGCGACAAGTTTTTATCACTCTTACGGCGATTTCGCCACGGTTTGCTATTAGTATTTTTTTCAAGGCTTGTGCAGCATAGGTAAATGAATGTATTGCTTCTCGTTAGGGCTTACTCGTTGAATTCCAAATATTCCTCCTTCAGATTTCGCTACAGAAACAGCTAAACTCAATAGGCTATTGTACAATTGCGTGGCATACGTACTGTCTAACTTAGGAAGGATGCGATTCAGTTTTGCAATGTGTTCTTCTAGTAAAACCAAGCGCTCATTTCCTTTGGCGGGTAAACTTCTTAGCGCATTGTCAATTTCTTTATCGATGTGGCTGTCTAGGTCTTTATAAAGATGCTTTACGTCGTTTTGAGTAGCAAAAGATTTAATATGCACTATTTCTTTGGCTCTATCTATTTCCGCTTCGTCTATATCGTGATCTGCGCAAGCAATAAGTAAGGTGACCCAAACTGGTGATTGCTGAACGACAATTCTTTCTTCTTCTGATAAGTTCTGTAATTGGTATAACATTAAATGTACTTTTGCGATGGCAAATTTATGCAAACTGCACTTATTAAGCAGATAAAACAACTTTTTCTAAAAGAGCTCAAAATGGAGCTTAAAAATAAGTATGCCCTGTGGTCGCTGGTGCTGCTATTGGTCGTTTCCGTTTTTATTATCTACACGATTCAAAAGCAAGCTAGTGACATGGTATGGCACAGTTTATTTTACGTCGTTCTCATTTTTGGGGTAGTTCAAAACATAGGGCGAAGTTTTCTGATGGAAAATAAAGGAAGTCTACTCTATTATAAATTCTTGGTAGATAGCCGGGCCATTATAGTCTCCAAAATTGCGTATCAGTTTTTAGTCAACGCTTTCTTTTTGACAGTGCTCTGTGTTTTGATGAATTTTTGGCTGCCCCAAAGTATTCCGCACTTCTGGCAGTACATGATCACAGCATTATTGTTTACCCTTTGCAACTCTGCTGTATTTACGTTTAACTCTGCCTTAGCGCTTGGTGCTAAAAACAGCAGTCTGGTTGCTATGATATTAAGTTTACCCTTACTTATTCCTAGCCTTTTGGTAAGTCTAAAATCTGCGAGTAAAGCCCTTTCTCCGCTAGACACGTCTGTGTTTTTTCAAGATTGGTTGGTCTTGATGTTGTTGTTAATTATTCAGTTGGTTCTTTCCGTGGTATTGTTTAAATATGTGTGGACGGAGTAAGAGCGTTTGAACAAACAGATTGGTGCTTCAAATCTTTCGTTAGCTGAAGAGCGCCGGTTATCAATAAAAAAAACAAAGTCAAAATATATTTAACTGATTTTACGTAATATTGCCACTTAAAATATACAAAAGCATACATGAAATACGCCATTAGAATCACACTGTTAGTAATGATAGCCTTTTTCGCCTACAAAACCTTTGATACCGTCAATGATGATCTCGTTTATGCGGAAGAAGTAGAAGTGAAAGAAGATGCTGTAATTGCAAAATTAGAAGCGCTTCGCGATGCTGAGTTGTTATACAAAGATGCTAACGGAAAATTTGCGAACACCTTTGATGAACTTTTTAAGTTTTTAGAAGAAGGCACCGTTAAAACAATGATTTTAGAAGGAGATAAAGATGACTCTACTACCGTTTTTAGCTCACGTACGATAGAGTTTAGTATAAAAGACTCTCTTTATAAAGGAATAGACATCAATAGCCTTAAGTTCTTGCCGGGAACAGATACTGCAGTATTTATCATAGCTTCAGGTGAAATCAAAAAGAACAACGTTACAGTTCCTGTATTCGAAATAAAAGATCCTTATCCGTTCAATAAAGAACGTATTAAGAAAAACGACCCACTTACAGTAGGCTCTCTATTTGAAGTGAATTATAACGGTAACTGGAAGTAGATAAAGTAGGCGTGACCGAACAAGCCGCCTATATCAATGCCGTAAGTGATCGGCTTATAGTAAGCCTCTTCAAAGACAAAGTTGTTTACCATATATATAACAAAGACAGTATTCTAAAGTGGCATTGCATAATGTCTTACACCCATACGTATCCCGATTCCTTGGTAAATGCTATTTTTAGTAGTAGTGTCCTGGTTTCTAGTGGGATGCCTTTTTCTTTAGGCCCACTGAATGATTCAGAACTTCAATTATATTATACGTTAAATAATGGTCTTGCGGATGATTTAGAAATTCAAGAATCCGAAATATTTGCGATTGTCTACCAAGCCTCATCTGTTTTTAAGACTGTCTCACAACTAGTAGTAGGCTTACAGCATACGAGTGATATTCATTTGGCGTACACCTACACTGCGCAAAAGTCACCTAAGAATGCCGTGTATTTTTACTGTCAAGCCAATGAAATCACCATTTTGGCGTGGAGAGAGGGACAGTTTATGCTGGCCAATAGATACCCCAGCCAAAATGCGGAAGAGACGTTTTATTATGTGATGTTGGTGATAGAGCAATTGGAGCTAAATTCAAGTGAACTCTATTTTGAGTGCATTGGTACTAAAGGGATGCACGAAACGTATGTTTCGATTTTTAAAAATTATGTAAGTCCACTTTATTTGTCGAACATAACATCTGCTTATAGCCAAACCAACGTTGACGAAAATAAAGAAGAAGAGATGTTGGCTTATTTCTTTGCACAATGCGCATTGTAAGCGGGATACACAAAGGCTTCAGGTTTCCTGAAAAAAACATGCCGCATGCTCGGCCTACAACCGACCGTGCAAAAGAGGCTCTTTTTAATATTTTGGATCAGACCTATTACTTTGAGGATATAAAAGTGCTAGACTTATATAGTGGATTGGGAAGTATTGCCCTCGAATTTTGTTCTCGAGGCACTACAGATATTACCGCTGTAGATTTTAACCGGAAGTCTATAGTCTACATAAAAGAATTGGCCGTTAAATTAAAGATGCCGTTACAGCTTGAGCAAGAAAAAGTGCTTTCTTTTTTAGCCAAGGATGAAAATCAATACGACATCATATTTGCCGATCCCCCGTATAATGACAATGCAGAAATTCACGCCTTGGTAGAGACTATTTCAACAGGGAATTATTTGCGAAAAGGAGGATTATTTATCTTAGAACACCAAGCAATGACCATGATAGATTCTACATTTATTAGCTATAAAAGAGAATATGGCCAAAGTACCTTTAGTTTTTTTAACTTTGACGAAGAAGAATGAGTAAGAAAGCAATTTTTCCAGGAACGTTTGATCCGTTTACCAACGGACATTTAGATATAGTAAACAGAGGGCTAAAACTTTTTGATGAAGTGGTCGTGGCTATTGGGGTGAATAGTGGTAAAAACCACCTGTTTACCTTGGAGGAACGTACAGCGTGGCTAGAAGACATTTTTAGAAATGAGCCTCGTGTTAGTGTAATTCATTACGAAGGACTTACAGCTATGTTTGCAGAGAGTATAGGTGCACAGTTTATATTGCGTGGACTACGTACTACGCAAGATTTTACGTATGAGCAACAAATTGCATATGTAAATGAAGATATAACTGTTGCTGTACAAAGTGTTTTTGTAATGAGCGACCAGAACAACGCTTCAGTTAGCTCGACCATAGTTCGGGATTTGATACGGCATAATGGACCGTATAAAAAATACCTTCCTGAATCTATTTACTTAGCTATAAAGGCTACGCATTAGCCCATTCGGAATATCGTTTTTTATAGAGTTTGAGTAACTTACGTATGGCAGGGTAGGTGTCTAGTGTTGCTAAATCTAGGCTAAGAGGATCCAACCAATGTACTTCTTCTATATCTTCATCTACTTGGGGTATGAGTTCAGCATCGCTTTTACATTTTACCGTGTACCAATGGGTGTGTTTGATAACCCATTTTTCGTTTCGGAAGTACGTATGGTAGGTCTCGGCAAATGAAGAAATGATGGATAAATTTTGAGCTCCCGTCTCTTCTTCAATTTCGCGTAAGGCACATTCTTCAATGGTTTCGCCTTTATCTAATTTCCCTTTAGGCAAATCCCACTTTCCAAGACGCTTCATAAGCAATATTTTACCCTCGGTATTTTCTACAATTCCACCACCAGCAATTTTATACTTAAACTCTAAAATAACCCTATTCAATATTTTATCAGGATTGCCCAACAGCAGTATTTTAAGGGGTTTAGTAGCTTTTTTGGCTACTTTGAGGGCTTCTTTTATTTGCTCTTCTTTGGGTTTTTTGAAGACAAAGTCAGGCGTGTAGCGTTCTATATCATTCTCGTCGTTTGAGAGATAAATACGGTGTTTGCCGTGAAAAATTCGATACATTTGCCTTCGTTATATGATCAATACAGAAGCAAAAATCGCCAAAATACTTTTAGAAACAAGTGCAATAAAATTATCTCCGGAAAAACCTTTCAAATGGAGCAGTGGTTGGAATAGCCCAATCTATTGTGATAACCGAACGGTATTGTCTTATTCGCATCACCGAAAGGCTATAAAAGAAATGCTTTCTGCTAAGATTTCTGAGGAATTTGTGGGGGTGGATACTATAATAGGGGTAGCTACTGCGGGTATCGCCATGGGTGCACTTGTGGCAGACCAACTTTCACTCAGCTATGCGTATTGTAGACCAGAGCCTAAATCGCATGGATTGAAACGTCAGTTAGAAGGAAAAGTAGATAAAGATGCTAAAATAGTAGTACTTGAAGATTTGATAAGTACAGGCGGAAGTAGCTTAAAAGTGGTAGAATACTTAAGAGCTGAAGGGTATAACGTGATGGGAATGGCTGCTATATTTACCTATGGTTTTCAAATTGCAGATGATAATTTTAATCAAGCGGATTGTAAGTATATCACACTGGGGAATTACGCTAGTATGATAGATGAGGCGGTGACAAGCGGCTATGTGCAAGCATCGGATTTAGCTAGTCTTGGCCAATGGCGAGAAAACCCAGCATCATGGGGATAATAATTAAAAACGGATACTTAAAACAAATCCTCCACTGTTCTTACCCAGTTGAGGTAAGATGCTGGTGTTACTGTGCGCTCGTTTAAAAAGTTTTTGGCTTAACCAAGGCTGCACACGATACGCTAATTGCGTGCTTAATATGCCCACTCCAGCGCCTGTCAATACATCACTAAACCAATGTCTGTTGTTATGCATACGAAGTCCGGCAACGGTTGTAGCGACGGTGTATCCAGCAATGCCATACCATGCACTGACATCTTTATATTCCATTCTTAAAAACTCTGCACTAGCAAATGCGATTGCGGTATGACCAGAGGGAAAAGAGTTGTATGTGCTCCCATCTGGGCGTAATATCCCTGTGATTTCTTTGGTCCCGATGACGATGGGGTAGGCAATAAGATAAGACGTGCCAATAAGGATAGTTCTATCTGTAAAACTATGCTTTCCCTTATTTCCTAGTAGATTTAAAGCGTAAACAGCAACCGACGGCGATAATGCGATGTAATCATCTAGTTTAGTGTGTTTGCCCGGGGTATACAGTTGCCCTTGTAACGAGTTATTTAAGTCTTGACCCCAATTACTATAGGTCGCTGCGGTTCCGGTTAAAATAAGTCCACTTGGGATAGTCCAATTTTTTGGTTTAAAACAGGTGTCTTGCTGTGCACGTGTATTCATAGAGGCAAGCACTATGAGAATGATCGAAAGCCTTTTCATTCTATGGGATTTTCGTCTGTAATTTCTTTTGTAATTTCATCTTCAAGTTTTTCTTCGGGACTCACCATTAGCCAATCCTATCTTAAATGACACACCCCCGAAAAAATGAAAGGCATAGGCAAGCAAAAAACTTAGAGCCAGCATCGGAATGATGGCGAGCAAAGCTGATTTGCCAATAAGCGGCAGTTTTGATTCATTTAGTTCTAATGTTCCTTCAAGTACGATAAGAATTAGTCCTGCCGTTCCCAATTGAGGTAAAATTGCTTCTAAATCAGGTATCGGAATATGAAAAAAGACAGCAGCTTGACGCACACCCATTCCTAGGGCGATAAGCAGAATAACCGAAGGTATCCTTGTCTTGGCAGAGGTTACATCAAAGATGTACGCCAATAAGAGTAAAAAGCAAATAGTTAGAATCAAGGTGTATCTGTTTCGTTTTTGAGTTTAGCTGCGCGCCTCAAATTTGTGTGAGCTAATACCTCCCCAAAATTAGTATTTTTTCACATTGCTTGCGCTCCAACACTTTATTTAGGCTATAGATTTCAAAAGGACTAAAAACCATCACCTTTAGTAGGTAAAAAAATGATTAGGAAGCAACCTGTTATTAGAAAAAGTATAGAGATTTACTCTTCTTCTAGTTTATCCAGTATTTTCTTCGCTACGATTTTTACTTTTTTATCGACTTCTAGTTTTTTGGAAACGGCGTCGTAAGGACCTACAATAACTTCTTCACCATCTTTTAATCCACTTAGAATTTCGATGTATCGGCTATCTTGTATACCTGTAAATACAATTATTTTAGAGGCTTTCCCATTTTCTACTTTAAACACGACTTCGTCAAGTTCATCTTCTTCGGAAGTGCTTTTTGTGCTGTCTTTTACCCTTGTCCCAATGGCTTCTATGGGCAAGCACAAAATGTCCTTCTTAACTTGTGTTTGTATTTCTACGTTGGCGCTCATGCCTGGTAAAAAAGGGGATTTGCTTTTGGCCAGCAAATCGGTATAACTGCTTTTAACCAAGCGTATCTTTACTTCAAAATTGGTTACCTGATCTGTATTTAGTTGCATACCACCAGCGTTGTTTGCGCTTCGTGAAATTTCGGTTACAATACCTTTAAACTTTCGGTCGCTATACGCATCTACCTCCACTAAGGCAGTATCTCCTTTTTTTACGAGTAGAATATCGTTTTCATTTACATCTACAATTACTTCCATATTGTCAAAGTTAGAAATGACCATGATTTCTGTACCCGCCATTTGAGCAGTACCCACTACACGCTCACCTTTTTCGTTGTTAAGCGCACTTACTATGCCATCACTTGGCGCGTATATGCTGGTACGTCCTAATGCTTTGTTGGCCTCACTTAGTGATGCATTGGCATTGTCTATACCAAAACGAGCGGCAGCTATGCGTTGTTCCGCAGCTACTACCTCACTTTTGGCAATGGCGTATGCGCTCTGAGCAGCATCATACTCCGCTTGACTTAGTACTTTATCGGCAAATAGTTTTTCACTTCTACGAAAAGCAGATTGTTGCTCGGTAAATCGTGCTTTGGCTTGGGTAAGTTGTGCTTCGCTTGTTTTTAAGCTACTTTTAGAGGTGCTTAATCCAGCACTTGCTCTATCTCTAGAGGTTATGTACAAATCAGGATTTATTTTTAGCAGCAGCTGACCTTCTTTTACGGTATCACCTTCTTGCACATACAGTTCCGTTATTTCACCGCTCACATCGGCACTTATTTTTACTTCGGCTTCTGGTCGTATTTTTCCGTTGGCACTTACGGTGCTTATAATCGTGCGTTTTTCTACCTTACCCACGTTCACTTCCAGCTCACCTCTACTTCGGTTTTTGCCTATTACGATAAGGGTAGTGATCAGTATGAGCCCTCCTAGTACGTAAAATATAGTTCGTTTCTTCATTATAGTTGTAGTTGTTTTCCTTTATAAAAATCAATAATTAGCGCTCTAAAAACGTATTCGTATTTTGCGTTGAGTACCTGAATCTGAGCGGCACTCCATTGGTTTTTGGCAGTGACTAATTCATAGCTACCCATTACACCTGCTTCAAAGCGTTTTTGACTAAAATCAAAGTTCAGTTGCTGTGCTTCTAGGTTACTTAGCGCTGCTTCATATCTACTTTTGGCTGCTTTCAAGTTAGTGAATGCGGTAGTCACATCGTTTCGCAATTGGTTTTTGGTGTTTTCTAAGCCAAGCTCCGTGATTTGTGTGTTTAGTTTGGCGTTTTCGAGTGCAGCTCTGCTTCTGTATCCGTTAAAAATAGGGATTTGCATGGATAGCCCTACCTGCTGTCCAAGATTATCTGAAAGTTGATTTGCAAAAGGTTTGTCTGTAATGGAAAGTTGCTCACGCGCAGTTACCACCAGTTCTTTCGTAGTTTCTGTGGCGCCTATGGGAATTATATCATAATTACCAGTACCCGTATATAATTTACCGCTTTGTGAGTACACTGTATTTATATTTCCATAGGCACTTATGGTAGGTTGTAGGCCTGCACTTGCAATCTTCTCTCCCAATTGACTTTGTGCTATTTGTAACTCTGCTTGTTGTATTTCGGGAAGATTCAGTAGTGCTTTTTGGTAGATGTCTGCAACGTCATCGGTTAGCAACTCAGATACGTTTACACTGTTCAATGACTCAATTTCTAGGGTTGCGTCCAGTGGCAGTTGCATTAAATTAATAAGTGTATTGTAGCCTAGTTCTATGGCGTTTTGGGCATTAATAATAGTTACCTGATCATTGGCTACTTGTGCTTTTAGCGTGAGAGTAGCGCTTTGGTTGGTGCTGCCACTCGCTTCCAATTTTTGAGCACGTTGTAACTGACTATTGGTAAGTAGCTGCTGTCCTTCTGCCACCTTTAGGTTTTCTTCTGCCTGTATAATTTGTAAGTACGTAGTGGCAACAGATAAGGCAATTTGATTCCGAATAACTTGATTGTTTTGTGCATTAGCCTCGGTAGCAACTTGGTTTTGTTTTATGCGATTATTTACCTGGCTACCTCCGTATAGCAAGACGCCGCTACTCAGCGAGAAGCTATTGCTCTGTATCGTGGTATTGTTAAATGTATTTGTAAAGGGGTCGATAGTTCTACCGATATTGTAGTTGTGATTTCCGCTACCGTTTAGTGTTGGTATGCGGCTAAGTTTGGTTTGCTGTAAATTATTAGCTAAGATAACACCCTGGAGACTGTTTTGCTGTATAGCAGTATTGTGCTCCAAGGCATAATCTATGCAGCGTTGAAGATTCCATTTTTCGGTAGATTGAGCCTTTAGCCCAAGTGTAGCAAATAATAGAAAGATAAGAATGGCTTTGTACATAGCGATGGTGGTTGTAAAGTCCTCAAATGTAATGGGCCACGTGCATATCAATTGGGGCACTCGATTAATGGGGAGATATCCTCGTTTTACGAGAATGAAGAGATTGATTTTTTATGGGTTGTATTAGCTTTGTGCACTTGAACTTCTGGTATACCCTAGGAAAAACATTTTTACCTCAGCTTACTTGGCGTCGAAAAGTAGATGAGAAAGTAGTGTATCTTACTTTTGATGATGGTCCGCATCCTGCTATTACTCCTTGGGTGATGACTGAGTTGGAAAAAGTAGGAGCTAAGGCAACTTTTTTTGCCGTAGGCGATAATGCTGTCAAATATCCTGAAGTCGTAACGGCTATTAATACCCGAAATCACCAACTTGGTAACCATACCCAACACCACATTAAAGGATGGCAGGTATTAAAGAAGGAATACTTACACGACATAGCTTTATGTGATAAAACTATTGCCGGAAGTAAGTTATTTAGACCTCCATATGGCCAGATTAATTTTAAGTCTATAGCCTTACTTAGCCTAGATTACGAGATAATAATGTGGGATATACTGACCAAAGATTACTTGCCTGGGCTAAACACAAACAGAGCGCAAAAAAGAATTCAAAAAGCAACGCGTCCGGGAAGTATTATCGTTTTTCACGATAGTGAAAAGGCAGAGACAAATCTAAAAATTTTACTTCCTGAGTATTTACAGTTTTTAAAATCGGAAGGATATTTAATGAAGCTATTATGATTGTTCTGGCATACGCTATACTCGGAATATTTTTTGGCATTCAGCTATTTTCTTTGGTATCTATTTTGTTACAAACACCCGCGGTTCTTCAAAAACGTACGCATTTTCCTCAGGTTAGTATTTTGCTGGCTGCTAGAAATGAAGAAAAGCTAATCATTAGAAACCTCGAAGCCATAGAAAAACTCAACTATCCTAAAGAATACCTAGAAGTACTTATTGGCAACGATGCGAGTACCGATAATACGTCTGCACTCATAGCAGAATTTATCCAAGATAAACCTCATTTTAAGTTATTTCAAATTGATAAAACAGTAGGCAAGGGGAGAGGTAAAGCGAATGTTTTAGGTCAGTTAGCACATGAGGCCAATGGAGAATTCTATTTTATCACCGATGTAGATGTGAAGCTTCCAGCGAATTGGATTCTTGGTTTACTTCAAGAATTTACAGATGGTGTGGGCCTAGTAAGTGGCACTACCAAGTGCGAACGTGCCGGTCTTTTTGCTACATTGCAAGGCATAGATTGGCTTCATTTTATGGGATATATTAAGGCTTTTGCGAATGCGGGAATAGGATGCACCAGCGTAGGCAACAATATGGCTGTTAGAGCAGAGGCTTATTGGCAAACGGGTGGTTATGAAGAAATTGATTTTAGTATAACTGAAGATTACAAACTCTTTAAAGAAGTAACGGGCAGAGGCTGGCAATGGCGCACTACGATGCGTGAGGAAACATTGGGGTTGGCTTGGTATATTCCCAACGTAAAAGAAATGCTGCACCAGCGTAAGCGTTGGCTAATAGGAGCTCGAGAGTTACCGCTTAATTGGAAGTTTATGTTGGTGCTGTATGGTTTATTTATACCTGCATTATGCTATGTTTTTTGGGTTAATGCGCAGTTGGCAATGGCACTGTGGTTTAGCAAATTCCTGATTCAGTGTTTCTTTATTATCTTCTTATCGCTAGCCGTACATCGTAGGCCATTTCGTTTTTCTTACTTGATACTCTATGAATTTTATGTGCTGTTAAATACTGCGGCTACAGCCGTATTTTATGCTTTGCCTATACAGAGCGTATGGAAGGGGAGAGCCTATAATGCCGCGTATATTGGAGATGAAAAATAAATGCCACTCGACAGAAATTTAGATTTAAACGTATACTTGTAACGTGTTTCCAGAATTAGGTACCTTTTCCATTCCCTCTTTTCTTCAAGGCTTTTTGCCAGATCATTTTACCTTACACAGCTATGGGCTTATGATAGCCTTGGGTGTTTTGGTTTCTTTTTACATCACCTTGCAAAAGTCAAAACGGTTTGGGCTTGATTCAGATACACTTTCTAGCCTATTTATTTGGGTAATTTTAGCTGCTTTTGTTGGCGGTAAGCTGTTTTTCTTTTTAGAGGATATGGGTAAATTTACGGCCAATCCTAGCTTGATAAAAGGAGCTATTGGTGGTGGGTTTGTATTTTACGGCTCGCTTATTTTTGCGGTTCCTACTATTGTGTGGTGGCTTAAAAAAGAGAAAGTTCCTGTACGTCCATTTTTAGATATTTTGGCGATAGTAGGCCCTGTAGTACATTCGTTTGGCAGAGTGGGCTGCTTTTTGGCTGGATGCTGTCATGGTAAAGTGTGTACCAGTTGGGTAGGGGTTACTTTTTCTAATCCCGATTCATTGGCTGCTATCAAAAATGTTCCTCTATACCCCACACAACTGTTTGATATAGCGGTAAATATGGTTATTCTGATTACCGTCCTGCTATGGCAACATAAAAAGAAATTTGATGGTCAGTTGTTTTTGATATACCTCATGATGTATGCCGTTGGTCGGAGCATTGTGGAGATGTATAGAGGAGACGATACACGCGGTTTTGTGATAGAAGGTGTGCTTTCACACTCTCAATTTATAGCAATGGGTATTTTGGTGTTGTGCGCCATCGTATGGAGACGGTGGAGTAAAGATAAAGTGATAATCTAAGTTTTTAACTTACGAAGTTAACCTTGCGCTCAAAGCGAATATCAAATCGTGAGGCTAGCATAGGTTCGCCGTCTAGCTGAGCTGCCATCGTGTGTTTGGCTTCTATGGTTATGGTCTTTTGCTGGGTATGATTTACTACGTTTAAGTGTAGATGTTTTCCCTTTTTTACTTTGGGTAGATAAAGCAACCGCTGCAGTACGTTTACCTTTTTTATATGAAGTAGTTCTAGTAAGCCGTCTTGCGCATCTGCATGTGGTGCAATGTTAAAATCACCGCCAAAAACGCGTCCATTGGCTGCGCATAGCATAAAGGAAGAGTACGGTTTGCCATTGAGTGTGATGTTCTTACTTCTATACCAAAAAACATGTCGCGCTATGGCAATCCAATATTTCATAGTTGTTGGAATCCAAGAGGTTTTTCCGTGCATGGATTTAGCCAGTTCTCCGTCAAATCCTACCCCAAATACATTGATAAACTTACGTCCGTTGCAGCTCCATAAATCGATGCTGGTGGTTTTTTGATAAGACCTGATTTTCTCAAAAACCTGTTCATCCTGTGGAGTTAAGGCTAACATTTTGGCAAAATCATTACCGCTACCAGCAGGTATAAGATGGATAGGTATGTCGAGATGAGGTAAGCAGTTGAGCGCAAGATTAAGCGTGCCATCACCGCCAATAATACTTACAGCAGTATAGTTGTTTTCGTGAAATCGTAATTCCAAGTCATCAGCATCGCTCGTTCCATTGGTTTCGTAGATGGTAAAGGCTAGCTTTTGTGACGTCAAATAATGGGTGTATGCTTTTAATTTTAGATGTGACTTTCCTCCACGTGCAGCGGGATTAAACAAAATTAAAATGGCTGAATGCGTCAAAATAATTATTTATATTAAAACAAATATCACTTAAAAAACTTGTATACGTAACTTTGACCGCACAAACCATGAAGAGCATTACACTTGTAGGAGGAGGATTAGCAGGATCGCTAGTGGCAGTTTACTTAGCCAAAAGAGGCTATGAAGTAAATATATATGAGCGCAGACCGGACATGCGTAACGTAAAAATACCTGCAGGTAGGTCTATAAATTTAGCACTCTCCGCACGCGGTTTGAATGCACTGCATAAAGTAGGCTTGGACACTGCTGTACTGGCAAAGGCGATACCTATGGCGGGTCGTATGATGCACAGTAAAGAAGGAGACTTAGCCTATCAGCCGTATGGCGCAGAAGGGCAAGCTATTAATTCAGTAAGTAGAGCGCATCTTAACGTTCAGTTACTTCAGCTTGCGGATGAATATGAGCATGTACACCAGCACTTTAATATGATGTGTACTCAAGTAGATTTAGAAACAGGAACCTGTTGGTTTACGAATACAGAAACGGGTGTTCATCAAGAAGTTAAAGCAGATTATGTTATCGGCGGTGACGGTGCATTTTCACCCGTTCGTGATAAAATGCAACGTACCAATAGATTTGACTATTCACAGTCGTATACCAATAGCGGTTACAAAGAGTTGAGTATAGCTGCAACTGAAGATGGTGATTTTGCTATGGATCCGAATTCATTGCACATTTGGCCACGGGGTAGTTTTATGATGATAGCGCTTCCTAATCCAGACAAAACATTTACGTGCACCATATTTATGCCATATGAAGGTGAAACTGGTTTTGATAACATTAATACGGACGAAGAAATTCTGTCGTTTATGTCGACGTATTTTAACGATGCGATGAAGCTAATGCCAACTTTATTAGAAGATTTTAAATCGAATCCGGTGGGTAGCTTAGTTACCGTAAAGTGTTACCCATGGAATATTAATAAAGCTACGTTGATAGGGGATGCCTGTCATGCTATTGTGCCCTTTTATGGTCAAGGGATGAATTGTGCATTTGAAGATTGTGTGGTATTGGACGAGTGTTTAGAAGAATTTGGCGATTGGGAAACGGCGATGCAAGCCTATCAAGTGCGTAGAAAACCCAATGCAGATGCAATTGCCGATTTAGCGCTTCAAAATTTTATTGAAATGCGTGATTTAGTAGGAGATAAAGACTTTTTACATTACAAAAAAGTAGAACACGATATCTGTGATTTGCATCCAGATGTATTTCAATCTCAATACGAAATGGTGACGTTTAGCAATCTACCCTATAGCGAAGCTAAAACCAAAGGCGCTCGTAACACTAAACTAGTTTATGAGCTTATTGCGCAAGGACTAGAAGATAAAATAACCGATCGAAATTTCGTTAAAGAGTGGTTCGCGTAAGATTGCCGCAAGCCATTTCTTAACCCTTATTTTACAACTAGTTTTAACTGCGATTGACCATTATCTGTTTGGATTATGGCAATGTACGTTCCACTGGCAAGCGAATGTTTAATTTCTACATCGCTCACATTTTCTCTGCGTTCACGTAACACTGTTTTTCCAGTAATGTCAATTACTTCCACTTGCAGGAATACACTCTTTTTAGCTAACGATACGCTGAAGCGATCTGTACTTGGGTTAGGAGAAATAAACGCCTCTAGCGTTGAAATATCCTTAATATCAATAGTAGAATGAATAAATTTAACGGTATAATCTTCTACTTCGCCATATTTGTCACCACAAGGATCCATATAATTTGAGTAGTACTGACTACGTATTCTCATTCGTAAATCAGTATCTAAATTTACATCTTGAGGTGCTTGTATAGTTGCGGTAGCTTTAAAATTAGCTAATTTGGTAAATATAAGTTGCTCGTCATTAGTGAATGAAGCATCTCCATTATAGTCTATCCAAGCCGTTACAGAATCACTATCCCAATTATACTGCATTACTACTTCCAATTCGTGTGCGATATTATCGCTCAATTCAAAGCGAGTACTGGTGAAGTCGCCATAATAATCTTGTCCACTTGTATGGGTAGCACCGTTTAAGTTAACCGCTTTGATGTAATCTGAACCTGTTCCCTCTGATCCTATGGCATCACAATAAATAAACTCATGTACTTTGTAATTAAAGGTATAGGTTTCTGATTTTTGTCCAAGGCTAGATGTAGCAATTACTTTAAAGTACAACATGTCCCCTAATTCTTTTCTGCCGATAGGAGTAGCACTCTTCCAGTTATTACCGCCTATGTTGGTCATAGTAATTTCGTTGGTAAGTGATTGGTCATTCAAAGACCAAAGTGCTTTCACCTCTGTAAGTGTGCCGGTATATGCTATGGTTGCATGTACAAATTGATCTACTCCTTTTTTAGGTGTAACGTCATCAGGTATAGAGGTAATAGAAGTGTGTGTAATAGCTGGATAATCATTTCTGCCTACCAGTGTGTATTCCCATAAACCTCTACCGTAGGTTGCTGCTCTTAATCGATTACTTCCGTAGTGTATTTCAAGATCTTTTACGCAAGCGTTAGGCAAATTATTGTTATAAAGAGTCCATTCGGTTCCGTTTATACTTTTATAGTAAATGCCTATTTCTCCACCCACATAAATGTAGGATGAGTCACTGTGGTCCAAAGCGACGGTAAGTAGTGGCATGTTGTTTAGGTTGTACGTAATATTTTGCCAGCTACTTCCTTGGTCAAAAGAAATATACACTTTTTTGCCATCATCCTGGTAGCGATTAAAAGTTACGACCATTGTATTTGCATTTTTAGGATCGAAAGCGATGTCGGTGATGGAATATCCAGGTAAGCCCGAACTTATATTTTGCCAAGTAGTTCCTCCATTTGTGGTAAGCCTTATGGAACTTCCGCGGGCAACTGCTATAACATTAGAATCTGTTTCTGCAATAGAAGCATCATACAAAATATTAATACCCGGATTTGCTTTATAACTCCATTCTGTGCCAAATTTATCTCCTTGATAGATAGTATCTGCAAAATGAAGTACTTGCATTTGATTTAGCGGATTAATCAAGAAAGGAGCTTCCCAGTATGCATTGCTACTTCCTCCTTCTGGGTTCCCAGTTCCATTTCTCGATTGGCCTCCATCGCGTGTGTAACTTCGCGTACCAAATTGCCAACTTCCTAACATCCAATTTTGATTAAGGGGATGAACTAATGCTTCCATTCCGTCTCCTCCGTTCCATTCGAGCCAGCCATCTTTATTCAAAATACTCGTTCCGTTATCTTGAGAGCCTGCCATGTGCACGCTATAATCTCCTTGGCTCGTGCCCACGGCATAAAAATCGCGTATTCCGGTTCCATCATTGAGCTTAGTCCATGTGAAGCCATTGTCTGTACTTTTTGCAAAATACCCATCGGTAGCTACATAAAATACGCCATTTATACAATTTGCGATTTGCATATCAGCGTGTATATAGGCACTATTCTGATTACTCCATGATGTTGTCCGTGTAAAGGTGTTTCCCCCATCAGTAGACGCTTGCAGGTCTACATAGCCATAAATCATATTATTGACGTTCAGATCAGAAACCGAGAATGCAAAGCAAGTCTCATCCGGATTACTCAAAGCAACAAACGAATTTCCTTGGTTGGTAGATTTGTACACGTTATTGGTAGAAGCTGCATATACGTGGTTTGGTTCTGCTGGAGAAGTAGAAATATAAATTCGTGAATTACTATTGTTAGGAAAGCTTCCTGCGTTGCTAAAACTGACTCCTCCATTGGTTGATATTTTTAGTAAATTTCGATCTGTTCCAGCGTTGTTGTATACATAAACGATATCGGTATTGGTAGGATGAAAAGCTACATCTGTAACGTTACCTCCAAATTTAGATTGCCAAGTTTCAAGATTGTCTGTAGATACAAATAATCCAAGTGAAGTCCCGACAAATACCTGATTGGCAACCGTGGGATGATACCGTAATTTGGTGATACTAACATTAGATCCAAGTCCTCCCCAGCCTAAGTTGGCAGGCCCAAAGTTAGAGACGGTCCAAGTTGCTCCTGCGTCAGTACTTCTATATATACCGTGGGTGTACAAAAATCCACCTTGGCAGACTGCAATTAGGATTTCATTGGTATTATTTGGATTTACATCAAACGTAAAAACACCTGCGGCGGGTAGAAAATCGGTAGTGTTTTGCCAGGTATTACCTCCGTTATTCGATTTCCAAAATCCTCCCGTACTGCTTGCAATATACATTTGGTTGGTATTGTTGGGGTTTACCCAAAAATCTTGCACACGTCCAATGCCTGGTGAGTAATGAGAGGTTATGTTGTTAGCGCTCCATGGGCCTAATTCTACCCAGCCGTCAGTAAATGATGCTTTGGTTTTAAGATTGTGTGCTTGGTTTGCAATTTCGGTATAGTTTTTAGTTACCCCGTAAAAATCTACGTTGGATCTATCTCCGGATGGATAAAACTTACTTTCGTTTTCAGCTTTCCAACGTTCAAAATTTTTCCAACCGCTTCCTTTTATCCTTCCGTTGGCGTCAAAGTAAGCGTTGGCAGCATCTACCACCTCATAAAAATTATAGGAATTATCATCCATCATTTCTTTGTAAGGCACTGCTTGCTGTGCAAATGCAGATATACTTGCGAATAGGATTATACCAATGGGAAGGAGGTTTTTTTTAGAACGCATAATAATATATAGTAACCACGAAAATAGGAAATTAATTAAAAGGTCTAGTCGCAGATAAGCAATAATGATTTGCCAAAGTTGGCAATGATTAGGAGCTTATAAATTGATCAAAGGCAGAATAATAGTCCGCCTTTGAAACAAGTAAGTGTTTAGTATTTTGGTTTAAACTCCTTATTGCTTAATAAATTTCAATTTATAGTCTACATTATTTAGTGAAAAATCTGCGAAATATACCCCACTAGGTAGTCGGTTTAATTGATTGACTTCTAACTTGTTTTGAGTGGCAAGTATTGTATCGGTAATTATTAATTGACCATCTGCGCTATATATCTTTACAATAGCCAGCTGTTCAATAAGATTGTTAAGTTGAATGGTAAGCGTGTTCAGTACGGGGTTAGGATAGAAAAATGGTGTGCGAGTAGCTAGTTTAGGTTCTACAGAATTGGTGCCTTCTTCATAGATGCGTACATAATCTATGTCCATAGACCCTCTTGTGAAATTGGGGGATATACTCGACTGTAATGCAATGTTGAGTAAAATGTACTGTGGATCTATATACGGCCAAGTGCTTGTATTTTTTACATCAGGATTGTAGATGAAATGTACGACACTATCTACGCTAAATACGAGTTTATCCTTGGTCCATTCTAGTGCATAAATATGAAATTCAGTGGATGTTGTAGGTATAACTTGGCCGGCGACATTTATCGTATTTCCATAGCTAGAAGGTGTGTGTGTAGCACTTGAAATATAGTTTTGATTGTTTCCCCAATGTTCCATAATATCAATTTCGCCACAAGCGGGCCAGCCCACTTTGCCATAGCCTTGCTGTTCCCAGTAGGCACCTTTTTCGGCGATATTTTGTCCAAGCGTCCAGATCGCTGGCCATGTGCCCACACCTAAGGGTAGTTTTGCCCGAACCTCTACGCGACCATTTGTAAATACATACTTTGAGTTTAATCTAGCCGAAGTGTGTGTCTTTGTAATGCCTTGGTCTGTAAAGGTTTCTTTACGCGCCACAAGGTGAAGCATTCCATTACTTACATAGGCGTTAGAATCTTGATTAGTGTAATGTTGAATTTCTCCGTTGTACCAACTTCCGCCTGCCGGTAATTTGGTTTGGTGAAACCATTTGGTGTCATCTATAGCCCCATCTTCGTCGAACTCATCTGACCACACTAATTTATTAAAAACAGGTGCAATTATGATCGTGTCTTGGTGCAAGAAATCATCAATATACGCTACTACTTTATCATTATTATTCTCTCCGTTTAGTTGAATTAACACCCTATTGAAGTCAGAGCGTTGGGTCGGGGAAGGAGAATTTACATCAAGATTTATGTATATATCGTTGTTGAAATCAACGGTAATCTCTTGCCATTGGTTCAGTTTCACGGTTTTTATGATTTCACACTGAGTAGCCCAAGGACTTGCTAGCTGCCCATTTTGTAATTTGAGCGATACTTGATTGGTTTGATTGCCACTTATTCCGTTTGAAGGTACGTAGAGTTTAAACGAGAAACGTGAATGAGAATTCATGTTGAAATTTTTACTTACATCCAGTCTAACATTGGAATATAACCCACCTTGATCGTCGTATTTTAAAACAGTAGCAGAGGTATTAATCCCTGAAGGAAAAGGATTTATAAATGCATTGTTAATATTACAATCGTCACCAAACCAAGTGGTAACATTCCCAGTTCCCTCAAAGTTATCTTGAAGAGTTTGAGCAAATGAGGTTGATGCGAATAGGGCAAAGAAGCAAATTAGGGTAATGTTTTTTGGCATGGTATATTTCAGTTAATCCGACTTATAGTTAAATTCACTATATGGTTCGAACTTTCAAATTACGATTAAAAAATAGAATTAAGCTGTATCCTAATCTTCTTTTATTCTCGTCTCAGAAAAGTGTCTGTGTTAATTACCAAAATAACGCTTCACCTTACCCTGGTAATAAGGTTGCAACTCGGGCGATACACTTTGTAAAAGTTCGGTTTCTTTTTTCTTTTCGTCCAGATATTTCTGTATGTTTGGCGGAATAGGGCGAGGATTGTCTAGTCCTTGGTTACTCGTGCGCTTATTGTCTTGTTCTTGCTCTCGTTCTGCTTTTTCGTGCTCACTCAACTTAATCTGGAGTAAATCCATTTTTTTGAATGTTTCCGCATTCAATTTCTTGTAATACAGGTCTTTTTCTAACTCATCCATTAAGTCCTCTGTCTTCTTAAGATTTCCAAGACTACCTCCTTTACCTTCTTTGTCGAGTTGACGTTTTAGGTCCTGTAGTTTTTGGCGTATGGCAGCTTGTTGTGCAGCCATCTCAGCAAATTCTTTGCTTCCGGGTTTTCCTTTACCTTGCTTCTGACCTTCTTCTAGCTGTTTCATTTGTTTGGCTAAATCATCTTGCATTTTTTTTATGGCACCAGCGCTTGGTTTTTTATTCTTGCCGTCTTTGGGATTTCCTCCGGGCTTTTTGCACTCTGATTTTGGTTTGCCTTTGTTTTGTTTTTGGGCCTTCATTTGCTCTTGCATTTGTTTAAGCGACTCACTTAGCATAAGTGCAAGATTGTTGTAACCCGTCATGGCATACTGCTGATGAACCAGCGCGTAGTCTGTAGTTCGCTCTCCGAGATAAGCCAATGATTTATCTAGATTTTGGTTTACCTTGGCTATCTCCTCGTTTACAAAGGATTGTATCTGAATATTTCGTTTACTGAGTGCTAGTAAAGAGTCTTCCACCATTTTGGTTTCGTCCTTTATTTTTCGTTGGCTCTGTCGTAGTTCAATGTATTTCGGATTATAATTTTGATTTTCCTTAAAACCCGTCATTACTTTTTCTTGATTAAATGAAAGTTGAACTAAGTTTTCAAGAATCTGACGAAGATTATTGTAGTCTTCTTCTTGCTGTTCTTCTATGGCTTCTTCCATCTCCTCTTGCATCTCTTCTGCCATTTCCTTCATTTTTTCTGCCGCATCATCCATATCTTCAGCGGCTTCTTTGTTTTTGCCCTTGCCTTGTTTTTGCTGAGCCTCATTTAGTTTATCACTCGCCTTTTGTGCCTTTTCATCTTTAGGGGGTAAGTCCATTGGACTTTCAAGATTATTATTTTTTTTCTGGATGTCTTGTAAGTCTTTTTTGACTTCTTCAAACTCTTTTTTTATCTTCTCTTGCTCTTTGGCTATATCTTCATTTTTGCCTTTTTCTTTTTCTGATTTATCACTCAGCTCTTTTTCTTTTTGAGCGAGCACGTTTAACTTATCGATGGTTTCGTTTAGCTTTTTCTCTAATTCTAATTCTTTAAAAAGTTCGAGCATTCTATCCATTTCTTTGCTCATTTCCTTCTCGTTAAATTTAAATTGATCAAGGGCTTCCTTAAGCTCATCCTTACGGTTTTCTTGAAGCAGTTTTTCGATCTTCTCCATGAGTTTACGGGTGTCTTCATCTAGCACTTGATCCATTAGCTTTTCAAGTTCTTTTTGTTTTTGGAGCAAGTCTTCTTGAATAGGATTAAACTCTTCTTCTTTGAGATTCTTTTCTAGATTTTTATCAAATGAGTTTTTTATTTTCTGTTCAAGTTCTTTTTGTTTGTCGAGTAAATCCTGAATTTTTTTCTTGTCGTTCCAATCTAGGTTTTTCTTTTCAGTCAGCATTTTTTCAATACTGTTTATCTCCTTCTCCATCTGCTTGGCATCTGCTTGCGCACCTGCCATTGCACTTTTTATCTCTTTATTGGCTTCTTCCGTTTTTTCTTTTAACTCCTTAAGCGAAGGGGCTTTATAGGTGCGAACTTCTGATTTGGTAGCTTTAGCGCCATTTACTCCATCATTATCCCATACCGTAAAAAAGTACTCTATCTCATCCTCGGCCTGTACATCAACAAGATTTAGATTCCAATAGTGGTAAAAGTTTTGAGTAGTTATTTTTTTAGTAAGTCCCACAGGCATCACGCCTGATTTTTCTTTGTTTTCTGCTTTTGATGATTTAGTGAATCGGTAATGAAAGGTAAGCTTACTAAAACCGTTATCATCGCTTATGTCTCCCAAAAAGTAATAAATCTTTTGGCTTAAACTGTCTTCCTTTTTCTCTACGGCTATCTGTGGATACTCGTCAGGTGTTACGTTTATTTGGTATGAAATAGAGTCACCTAGTGCCACTGATTCATTTAGAGTCTGTACTTTTACCACCGTAGATTTCATAAATTTACGTGCAAAAGAGATTTTATTGGAAGCTGGTGTTAAGGTAGATCCTTCAGGAGCGATATGGAGTCCTTTCACATTTTTGGTATTAAAGGTCCATTGTATAACAGTGCCTTGTGGCACATTTAATTCTCCAATATTACGGACTGTTTCACTGGGAAGTCCCAAGTATGCGGGATAGGTAATAGTGGCACTGTATCCAACTATGCTCGGCTTAAGTAAAACCTCTAGTTCGTATTCCTTACTACTAAAACCGCCTGCTTCAAAAAAGATACGCTCCGTTTTTTGAATGTTGCTAAGGGTATAGCTGAACTTCCCATTGGTCACGCCCTGCATTTTATACCGTTGGTTGCCAACATGAATATAAGCGTCTTGTGGTATTTTGTTGCCTTCTATACTCAGAGGAATGTCTATGGTCTGATTTTGGATAGCCTGTAAATTGTTTAAATTGCTCGTAAAGATAAATGGCGCTTCGATTTCAAAGTGCGTACCGAAGTGCACAAATCGCTCACTACTCTTCTTAAAACCAGGGCTTACCAAAAGTATAAATACCAACGCAACGGCGGGTAGAAATGCAAATTTTACATACTTGATGTTTTCTTGGAAGGGTATAGCATTACTAAAAGGAATAGGTTTAAGCTCGACAGTGCGCTGTTCAATACTGGCTATTAATAATGAATGGTCAATGTTTTTAGCACTTTCTTGTAGTTGTAGGGTGTTTAGTAATTTGTCTTTTACCTCAGGAAAGTGATTTCCTATAAGCATAGATGCTTCGCGTATGCCAAATTGCCTGTTAACGTTAATCAATCCCAAAACAGGTCGAATAATGTACCAAGTTAAAACGGCTATGCACAGTGCAAGGAAAATAAAGAAAAGGGAAGTACGAGTTGATATGCTAAATCTACCCCAATATTCAAAAAAACTAATAGCAAAAAAGAGAATGACCATTAGTGAAATACTTAAAATAACACCCTTTAGAAGTTGGTTTTGGTAGTACTTCTTGATGAAGGTTTCCAGTCGTTCTATTAATGCGTTTGGTGTCAAGGTCGGATGTCGTAATTAACGCGAAGATAAGGCAATTGTTGCTTTGCCCAAGTGTTTCTATAGGGGTGAAGTTGGTCAAAATTTAGTCATGTCTGCATTTTCCAATCAGGTCATAATTAGGGCGATTTTGTCAGGCTTCCTTCCTAGATTACTGCTTAATACCGCTCGCGTCTATTGATTTGAGGCTATTTTACTTCATGCTGTTGTAAATTTCAGTATTGTGTAAATGAAACAGTGTAGTTTACGTTATTTTCGCGCACTTAAATGTTGAGATCATTAAAATTTCTGTTTGTTATTCCATTAATTCTTGGCGCTACTTGCGCAGAAGACCATAAAAATGATAAAATTAATTGGGTTGATTTTAATACAGGATTTAAGCAAGCACAAGCAGAAGGTAAAATAGCGGTCATAGATTGCTATACAGAATGGTGTGGTTGGTGTAAGGTAATGGATAAAAAAACGTTTAGTAATGATACCATTATTCAACGCATCAATGAAAAGTATATCGCTATTAAATTTAATCCAGAATTACCACTCAAATACGATATTGGGTCTGGAGATTCCGTAACGGGTGAACAGTTACTTATGGCACTTTCTAACAATAATCCATCGGGTTATCCGACGTTCTTTTTCTTTGTGCCTCAAAACAAAAAAATGTTTCAAGTGCCAGGATATCAAGACGTATCTGCATTTAATACTACGCTTGATGATTTAGAGCAATATCAAAAATCTGTTGTAAAAACACCTTAAATAAATTGGGAAGAAGAAAAAAAGATAAGCAAGTACATTTTTCGAATGTAGAATTGCTTAGTGCCGGGGGCGAAGGGCATGCTCTAGCCAAGGTAGATGGAAAGGTTATATTCGTCAAATACGGAGCGCCAGGAGATATTGTAGACGTGCAAATAGTAAGTCGTAAAAAACGATTTAGTTTGGCAAATATTACGGCTATGCACAAGGAGTCTGAACTGAGAGTGAAACCTTTTTGTGAGCATTATGGCGTTTGCGGTGGATGTAAATGGCAACACATAGACTACAAAGCGCAAGCTGAACTAAAAGATACTTGGGCTCAAGATTGCTTGCAACGAATAGGCAAAGTAGAAGTTGCAGAGACATTACCCATTATCGCAGCAAAAGAACAACAGTTCTATCGCAATAAGATGGAGTATACCTTTAGCAATAAGCGCTGGCTGTATGACGGAGAGAACATAGAAGATTTACCACATACCAATGCACTCGGTTTTCATGCTCCGGGTAGGTTTGATAAGGTGCTTCCTATCGTAAAATGCTGGTTGCAAGATGACATGGGTAATCAGATTAGAAACTTTGTTTATGATTACTGTATTGAAAATGAGTTGTCTTTTTATGATTTGAAAGAACATACAGGCCTCATGCGTAATTTAATGTTGCGCAATACCAAATCAGGCGATTGGATGATTAATGTCGTTTTTGCTAAAAACGAAGATCAAAACATCCAGAAATTGATGCAAGCGATACACGATAAGTTTTCCCCTAAAGCATTGAATTACTGTATTAATGAAAAGATGAACGATAGTACGTTTGACCAAGAGTTTATCAATTATAGCGGAGATACGGATATTCAAGAAGAGCTGTGCGGATTAACGTTCAACATATCTCCAAAATCCTTTTTTCAAACCAATCCAGTTCAAGCTGAAAAATTATACAATGTAGCTATCGAATTTGCAGATATTCAGCCTATGGATGTAGTGTATGACTTATATTGTGGTACAGGCACCATTACATGTGTGGCAGCTACCAAGGCTAAAAAAGCAGTAGGAGTAGAGATTGTAGAAGAAGCGATTGAAGCGGCTATTGCCAATGCTAAACTGAACGGAATTACCAATACAGAGTTTTTAGCGGGAGATATGAAAGATGTATTCAATGAGCGCTTTTATACTGCACATGGTAAGCCAGACATTATCATTACCGATCCACCTCGAAGCGGAATGCATCCTAAAGTGGTCGATTATCTTGCATACGTAGCAGCACCGAAAATCGTATATGTAAGCTGTAACCCAGCTACACAAGCTAGAGATTTAGAGATGTTAGATGCTAAATATAAGGTGGTAAAAAGCCAAGCGGTAGATATGTTCCCACAAACACATCATGCCGAAAATGTAGTGCTATTAGAGTTGAGATAAAATAATTTAGATGGGCTTTACCATCTCGTAATCATCCATTATATAACCGTTACCTATATCAAATACTACTTCTCTTTTTTGCGTAAAACCTAGTTTTTTATAGGCTTGAATTGTAGCTAAGTTGTATTTGTTTACCGTAAGTTTCAATTGCATACATTGGTTTTCTTGTGAAAAATTCTCGGCAAATTGAATGAGTAGTTTACCATAACCTTGATTGCGAAATGACGCTAGTAGGTAAATCTTACTCACGAAAAGATCGGGTGACTCTACTTTAAGTGCCAAGTAACCAATGGGGTTATCGTTTCCTAAAAGGAAATAATGCAATCCTTCTTCTATCTGTTGTTGGACAACGGAGTTACATTGAAATTTATCGAGCATGTAGTTGACTTGCTCTATTCCAATGATAGAAGTATAATGCTCTGTCCATATTTCACGTGCTAGACGAGCAACGTGTTCTATTTGCTCATCCGATGTTACGAGATGAATATCTGATTTATCGAGTGCCAAAGTTATAACCTAGGCTAATGGATACTGGCATATAAAAACGTTGACCTTTGCCCTCGTTATAAAGTAGATAGAAAGGACTACGATATTCTGAATTTTTTTGATAATCACTACCCGGGTCGTCCACATTGGTTTGTTGCACATTTACGTTACTCCAACCCATTCCCATATTTATGTCAAAGTACATCTTTTCTCCTATTTTGGACTGTGATCCCATCATTAAAAATATACCTGTACGCACGCGTTGATATGAGTTTTCAATTTCTCGTACACTTCCAAAACTAGAGTAGTATTCTTCCGTTCTGTTAAAATTAACATAACCCCCGTCCATGCCTACTCCTAGGAATAAACCTTCTGCGATGGGCAAATCATGGTTACGTCTTCGTTGGTAGAAACGCAATTCACCTCCAACTTCCACACCATATTTCATATCAATTTGATTTAGTCCGTTAAAGGGAATATTCAGATTTAGATTAATGGTAGGGAGATTATTGAGGTTTGCCTTTAAGGGAGAAATCTCATAACCTACATGGAGTTTTTGTATGCCAATTCCCATTAAATTAAGAACATCTAGTTTGAAAATGCCGTAGTCGCCAGGTGCCACCGGAGTCTCGTTCGTTTGTGCTTTAGTGTGAAGCCCAAAAATAAACAATACTAAAAGTGAAGCTGTTAATTTCTTCATTTAATGAAATGCGGAATTCGTGCTAGATTAGTCAGTGGTAATCACGCTTAAGGACTCCAATGTGCCGTCGTTCTTTATCGTAAATTGTGTTACACCCTGCTTACCAACAGCCAGTAAGATGTCGTTTTTAATGATTATGTCAAAACAACCCGTCAGAACGGTATACCCTTGCAAAACAGGTGATTCGGGGTTGCTTAGTGAGTAGATCTTTATCTTGTTGTTGTCGCATACATACAAATTATTTTGAGTGATGCCTAAACCAATAGGGTTTTCCATGTCTAAGCTACTAACTTGTTTTGGAGAATTAATATTCAAAATATCGATAACGTCAAGTCTATTAACTCCGCGGTCACAATTACTGGCAACCCGCAAGGTAGAATAGGCATACTGACCTTTGGCTACAACAGGGTCGCAACTTCTAACATGTGCGTATGTAGAAATATATTTTGGTTTGTTGGGATTATCTAATGCGTATATGAGCATCCCGTTTTGCGTGCCTATTAAAAGCGTATTGTCTAAGGAGAATAAGGTCTCTGCTCCGGTAGCAACAAATACGCTGGTCTGATATTTTGGATGACGTTTATCTGCAAGAGAATAGGTGAATAAGGTATTCTGAGTAAGAATATACAAGTTATCATTCACAATGCTAAAGCGTGCTAATGAGCCTCCCGTTCCTGTTATTCCACCTCCATCAATGGAAGTTGGGTCATTAGAAGGGGAAGAACTGTCTTTTGAACATCCGGCTATCAGGGTAATACAAAAGAGTATAGTAAGTGTGTTTTGTGTAATTTTTTTCATCTTAGTTATTCATATAGCACTGTGGTTTTGGCATTTGAACGAGTTCCCAGGTTATCACCGTTCCTTTACTAGCTTCAGGGCATTCAAAATATACTTTGCCTAACGGTCTCGTATCTATTTGATTGCGAGATGGGGTGTTTTGTATGTCATTACCCTTATACTCCGTGTTTAGATTAGTTAACGTAACATGATCTAAATCTGAAATATCCAAGGTTACAATACCAAAATTAAGATCGGCATAGAGATAGCCGTCTTTTAGCGCTACATCCACATTGCCAGGAATAGCTATAAATTTAAGATTAACTGGTGCTGACGGGTCTTGATTGTCATACACGTGCACACCTTTTCCTACTTCATTGATTAACAATAGATTGCCGTAGGTGTAAATCTTACCAACTGACTTGAGCGGCTGAGCTGCGGTAGTTGTAATTAGCTTTTGAATGTCTTCTAATCCTCCATAAATCGGTTTGAAACCGATTACAGATTTAGTGCTTTCTTTGTCAGAGCAACTTCCCATTAATAGGATGAAGCAGGCTGCGATAGTTAAGGTGTGTAGTTTCATCTAATCCTTTATTTTCAATTCGATATTACGACATTTATTGTAGACTTTTGCTAGTACCTATAAAAAATGTCATTGACCTAACATTTTACCATAGAAAGAACGAATGATGAACAAAACAGAAGCAGAGATATTAACTGAGGTAGAGCAAGATATAAAAGCATTAAAAAAAGAATTAACTGAGACCGTAAAAGCGATAGTGGATGGAGGATATTCTGAATTTCCTATACTTTTAGCGCACGCTGATGATATAGCTATAGCACAAAAGGTAATCGAGAAGGATGTGTACCAAACACACTTTCATTTTTCGGCAAGTACCTTGGAAGAAATGGTAACTCGAAAAATTATTTTAAGTGAAAAACAAGCTGATTTTGAAAAGCAAATGAGAGCAAATGCAAATTCATTTTGTATTTTGTTAGTTCATCCAGAAAGTATGAAATTTATTTTTTCACCTAAATAGTATGCCGAATGCACTATCACCCAAAGTAGCGATTGTTATCTTAAATTACAATACCAGGCCGCTATTAGAAAAGTTTTTGCCAAGTGTTTTGGCTACTGAGTATGCGCACAACGAGGTGTGGTTGGTTGATAATGCATCCACAGATGATTCTGTAGCGTATTGCAAATCGCATTTTAGCGAGGTTCATCTCATAGTAACCGATGAAAATTTAGGATATGCAGGAGGATACAATTGGGCCCTAAGTCAAATTAAAGCCGATTATTATGTGCTGCTCAACAGTGATGTGGAAGTTTCCTCTAATTGGATAAATCCATTGGTAGAAATGGCTATTTCTGATCCGAATATAGGTGCAATCCAACCCAAAATTTTAGATTATAAAAATAAGGTCAAATTTGAATATGCCGGAGCTAGCGGTGGTTTTATAGATAAATGGGGCTATCCGTTTTGCAGGGGCCGAATATTTGACACCTTAGAAGACGACAATTCGCAATATGAAATACCGTGCCCGGTTTTTTGGGCTACTGGAGCTTGCATGTTTGTGAGTGCAGAGGCATTTCATCGCGTAGGGCAACTAGATGGAGATTTTTTTGCTCATATGGAAGAAATAGATCTGTGTTGGCGAATGCAACGGGCAGGCTATTCCATTTGGGTAGAACCTAGTTCTGTAGTATATCATGTAGGCGGTGGGACGTTAGCCGAAGGCTCTGATCGGAAGTATTTTCTAAATTTTAGGAATAACTTGTTGTTGCTGGCTAAAAATCATGCTTCACCCTTTTGGTTTATGATTATTATCTGGAGAATGATACTAGATGGAGTCTCGGCCTATACCTTTTTACTTGAGGGCAAGGTCTCTTTGTTTTTTATGATACTCAAAGCTCACTTTGCTTTCTGGGGTCAGTTTCATAAGGTATTGGGCAAAAGACGATGGGTGAAGACGCTTGGCAACAAACCAGTGATGCTGTATGCCAAATCTATTGTTTGGCAGTATTTTATCAAAGGTAAAAAGAAGTTTAGCGATTTAGAAAGGATTGTATAGCTAAGGAATATCCTTGCAACCCTAGTCCAAAAATTCCCCCTTCTACATATTGTGCAAGTAGTTCGGTATGTCTTTCGCTTTCTCTGCTATAGATATTGGAGATATGGACAGCTATAACGGGAGTGCGTATACCAGCGATTGCATCTGCTAAAGCCACGGAGGTGTGAGAATATCCGCCAGCGTTTAGTACAATGCCAGCGTATCCTTCGTCATCTGCTAGATGGAGTCTGTTGACCAGTTCTCCTTCCACATTATGTTGAAAATAATCGAGTTGAGTTGTTGAAAATTGGTTTCTAACTTGCACTAAGTACTCTTCGAATGTTTGATGCCCGTAAATACTAGGTTCTCGCTTTCCCAGTAGGTTTAAATTGGGTCCATTTATAATCAGTATTTTCACGTGTTGTGGCTCTTATGACACTTCAAAGTTATACATTTGTGGCTTAAACGCAGTATATGAGTGATGCTATAAAACACGAATGTGGAGTTGCCTTAGTAAGGCTCAGAAAACCGCTAGAATATTACCGCGAGAAGTACGGAACTGAGCTTATTGGGATTGAAAAGTTGCAAATGCTAATGAACAAGCAACTCAATCGTGGACAAGATGGCTCTGGACTTGCGGTCATAAAATTAAATCCTGAATTTGGACACCGATATATCGCTCGTGAAAGAGCAAAAGGAAGTGACGCTGTAAGCACTCTTTTTGAACGTGTCAATCAAAAATTCAGTGAGTTAGATAAAGAAAAGGTCAAGGATACAGACTGGCTCAAGAAAAATTACCCCTATGCAGGTGAATTATTGCTTGGGCATTTGCGCTATGCCACACATGGTAAAGACAGCATAGAAAATATTCATCCATTCTTACGTCAAAATAACTGGATGAGCCGAAACTTGGTTCTAGCGGGTAATTATAACATGACTAATGTGAATGAGATGTACCAGCAACTTATTCAATTGGGCCAGCATCCAAAAGAAATAAGCGATAATGTGACCATGCTTGAAAAAATAGGTCATTTCTTGGATGAGGAGAACGCAAGACTTTATCGTGAGTGCAAAGAAAAAGGCATGGATAATTTTGCCATTGCTGACTTTATTAAGAAAAACTTAAACCTCCAGAATGTATTAAAAAGTGCGTTTAAAAATGTAGACGGAGGATATAATATGGTTGGTTTGATAGGTGATGGTAATGCATTTGTAATGCGTGATCCCAATGGAATCAGACCTAATTACTATTGGTCTAATGACGAGTTTCTGGTAGTGGCAAGTGAACGTCCGGCTATTCAAACAGCGTTTGATTTGCAAATGGACGAGCTTAAAGAGGTGACTCCTGGTTGTGCTCTAATTATTGACCGCGATGGAAACTTTGAAGAGAAAGAAATACTGCCGCAGCTCGAGAGAAAATCATGCAGTTTCGAGCGTATCTACTTTTCTCGTGGTAGCGATGGTAAAATACACCAAGAACGTAAAATGCTCGGTCGTAAAATGGCAAGAGAAATTCTTACGCGCTTGGATTACGACATACGAAGCACCGTATTCTCCTATATCCCAAATACTGCGGGAACATCTTACTATGGTTTGGTAGATGGTATTTATAAATACCTAGACAAGTGGAAACGTGAGGCAATTATCAGGTTAGGAGAAAATCCTAATCCTGCAGAAATTGACAAGTTACTTTCTGTAAAGATAAGGAGAGAAAAACTCTTGGTAAAGGATGCTAAAATCAGAACGTTTATTGCGCAAGATGCAGGTAGAGATAATCTGGTAGGTAACGGATATGATGTGACTTACGGCGTTATTAAATCTACAGACACATTAGTAGTGGTAGATGATAGTATCGTGCGAGGCACTACGCTCAAAAAGAGTATTCTTCGCATTTTGGATAGGCTAGAGCCAAAGAAAATAATTGTTGTTTCTTCGGCTCCTATTATAAAATACCCAGATTGCTACGGTATTGACATGAGTCGTATGAATGAGTTCATATCTTTTCAAGCGGTAAAAAGCTTATTGGAAAAAAATGGTGAATTGTCATTTATGAATACCGTGTACGAAGCGTGTAAACAAGAATTGGAAAAACCAGTTGCTGAAATGCAAAACAAAGTAAAGATGTTGTATGACAGATTTACAGATAAAGAAATAGAAACTGAAATAGCCTTACTCGTAACCCCAGAAAATATGAAAGCTAAGGTAGAAATAGCGTTTCAAAGTATTGCGGGATTACATGCTTCTTGCCCAAATCACAAAGGAGACTGGTATTTCTCTGGTAACTATCCTACGCCAGGTGGTAATCAAGTGGTGAATAGGAGTTATGTCTACTATATGGAAGGAAGTAAGGATCGAGCGTATTAAACAATTACGCTCCCGATCATATTATCCCCGAACCAATAGGGAATGTCTTCTAACCCATTGGCAGGTTTGGTGAGAATAAGGTTGGCCTTTTTCCCAATTTGAATGCTTCCAACCTCATGCTGAACTTCCATAGCAAAGGCAGCATTGTAGGTGAGTGCATTAAATGCTTCTTCAGGTGTTAGTTTCAGTTGTGCACAAGCTAAGCCAAAAGCCAAATTCAAATTACTGCTCGGAGCAGAGCCCGGATTAAAGTCACTGGCAATCGCTAAGGGAATATTTTTGTCTATCAATTGTCTTCCAGGGGTATACGGAATATCTAGAAACATGGAACAAAGGGGCAATCCTGTGGCAACGGTATTTGCGTTGGAAAGCGCTAAGTAGTCATCTTCAGTCATTACCTCTAAATGGTCTACCGATAGTGCTCCCATTTTACAGGCCATTTTTACCGCACCAAAACTACTAAATTGATTTACATGCACTTTCGCCTTAAGTCCATGTTTATCTCCAGATTCTATTACTTGCTTTAAGTCGTCTAAATCAAAATAGCCCGTTTCGCAAAAAATATCGATATAATCAGCGAGGCCTTCTCCAGCTATGCGAGGTAGCATTTCGTTGCAAACCAAGTAAATATAGGCGGCTTTATTGTTTTTGTATTCGTGAGGAAGTGCATGGGCTCCCAAAAAAGTTGCTTTTATAGGAATGGGCGAAAGCGATTTTAATACCCGAATTACCCTGAGCATCTTCATTTCATCTTCTATATTTAGTCCATATCCGCTTTTTATTTCAATAGCGCCAGTTCCTTGTTTGATTGCATTTTCAAGTCTTAGGTGAGCAGCGTCGTATAGTTGTTGCTCGCTCATAGCGTGTAGTTTAGTAGCACTGTTAAGTATACCTCCTCCTGCTTCAGCTATTTCTTGGTACGATTTACCATGCAGACGCATGTTCATTTCGGCAGCTCTACTTTCGGCAAAAACCAGATGCGTATGTGAGTCTACGTACATAGGTAATACCAATCGACCGTTGCAATCATGCGTATCCATACTTACATTGGGGCAATCGTGCATAGGTCCAAAAGAATCTATGATGTTATTTCGGATGAGTAAGTACGCATTATCTAAAGTGTTAACTTCACCTTGTGCTTTTCCTCGTTTTATAACATCAGAATTCTCGGTAATCCCAATGAGTTGCTTTATATTTTTGAGAAGTAGGTTCATTGCTGTTGCAATAGTACGACTTACAGCGTGATTAATATTTTCAAAAAAAATGGAATTACTTGCGCAACTCCATTCTGTATTTTCCAGTTGAACGATTAACTAATCACCAACAATTACTTCGCGTAATTCACTGCTCTGCGCTCACGAATAACCGTAATCTTTATTTGTCCGGGATATATCATTTCTTTCATGATTTTTTGTGACATATCAAAAGAAAGTAGATCTGCACTCTTATCATCCAGTACATCGCTGTCTACGATAACACGAAGTTCTCTTCCTGCTTGTATTGCAAATGCTTTTTCTACGCCTTCAAAACTAAGTGCTAGTTTTTCTAGGTCTTGTAAACGCTTGATGTAATTTTCGCTGTCTTCTCTACGAGCTCCAGGTCTTGATCCGCTTATGGCGTCACATGCTTGTATAATAGGAGAGTAAAGGTTAGTCATTTCTATCTCATCGTGGTGAGCACCTACTGCGTTACACACTTCAGGATGTTCCCCATATTTCTCACAAAGTTTCATTCCCAACAATGCGTGAGGCATTTCACTATCGCTGTCAGGTACTTTACCTATATCGTGTAATAACCCTGCTCGTTTGGCTCTTTTAGCATCTAGACCAAACTCTGCTGCCATGGTCGCACATAAATTGGCTACCTCTCTACTGTGCTTTAATAAGTTTTGTCCATAAGATGAACGGAATCTCATTCTACCTACCATACGGATAAGTTCTGGATGAAGTCCGTTAATTCCTAAATCGATTACGGTTTTTTCACCGTATTCGTTTATTTCTTGTTCTACATCTTTTCTAGTTTTCTCCACTACTTCCTCGATTCGTGCGGGATGAATTCTACCGTCCGCAACCAGTCTGTGTAGAGATAGTCTAGCGATCTCTCTTCGCACAGGGTCAAAACCAGATAGAATAATAGCCTCTGGAGTGTCATCTACAATTATTTCAATACCTGTAGCGGCTTCCAAAGCTCTAATGTTTCGTCCTTCTCTACCGATTATACGTCCTTTGATGTCATCGTTGTCAATATTGAAAACGGTAACAGAATTTTCGATAGCTTGCTCTGCTGCGGTACGTTGTATGGTTTGTAAAATCATACGTTTAGCTTCTTTGTTAGCTGTTAGCTTAGCTTCTTCCAGAATTAATTTTTGCTGAGTAAGCGCTTCTGTACGTGCGTCTTTAGCTACAGCATCAATCATTTGTGCTTTTGCTTCTTCTTTAGAAAGTCCGGCTATTTTCTCTAATTGTGCGATCTGAGCACTAATTTGATCTTTTAGTTCCTCTTGTTTGCTTTTAACAATTTCTACTTGGCTGCTCAGGTTTTTCTTTACCACATCCAGTTCTTTTTCTTTATCACTGTTGTGCTGTAGCTTCGAATCAAGACTTTGTTCTTTCCTTTTAAGCTCGTTAAAACGATTATCTAAGTCTTTTTCTTTTTCACGAGTAGACTCATTATGTTCGTTTTTAAGCTTATGAAATTTTTCTTTTGCTTCGAGCTCGCGTTCTCTTTTAAAGGATTCTGCTTTAGATCTAATTGCATCTGCTTTGGATTGTGCAGTGGCCAACATGGATTCTGCCTTTGCTTCTATCTCAATTGCTTTTGTACTGGTGTTTTTGGATGCTACCATCCAGGCAACGCCACCGCCCATGGCAAGTGATACGATTGCTATAATTGCTTCAATCATTTTTTGTTTTTTGTTTTTGTTAGGTATAAAAAATGACTAGTAGTATGAAATAGGGATATCCGAGTTGTTTAAATTTCGAGCAATTGCTCTAGTTCTTTCAATTTAGTGCTTATATTTTCTGTATCATAACCGGCGGAATTTTTGTCTTTTTTATCTGAGGCAAATTCAAGGGCTACCATCGAAAGAGCATCTTGCTTATCCTGCACAGAGAAATTGTCTATGTAGAATTTTGCTCTTTCATTTATTGTTTTAGCGGCATTACGGACCTCACCTTCCTCAGAAGATTTGATGCGCAACGGATAAAACCGATCACATATATTTACTTTTATGGATATCTCTAATTCAGACATTCTAGTCTGTGTTGGTTGTTATGTTATTGTTTTACTATGGTTAGGCACTGGTCTATTTCCTGTATTAGCTGGTCTATTTGTTTTTTAAACTCAGATGTGTCGGTTGCTAAACTAGCACTGTGTGCAAGATTACTAATTTTATTTGTTTCTTGAAAATTAAGTAATTCTTTGGTGTTATTTTCTAATCGGTTTTTTAACTGTTGATTCTCTAAAGTTAATTGCCCGTTTTTAGTCTCCAGGACTTCACATTTGCTTTTTAGTGCTTTAATGTGATATTCTATGTTTTCTAAGCGAGCAAAAAGTTCCATTATTTTCTAATGATCGCGTTTAGATTAGACTCAAAATTAGTTATTAATTTAGCCATGAGCGCATCTATTTCTGCATCCTCCATGGTCTTTTTAGGATTATACATGAAAAATGCAACTGCATATGATTTCTGATTTTCTTCTAAAGGTTTACCTTCATATACGTCAAAAAGTAATAAATCGGTAAGTGTTTGTTGAAGTGTCTGTTTCGCTATTTTTTGCACTTCTGCATAGCTTACGCTTTTGTCTAAAACCAAAGAAAGGTCTCTTCTTACAATGGGGAAAACAGGAATTTCAGCCAATTTGATCTCTGGATTTGCAAGTTGCAAGCACAAATTCCAATCTATACTTAGAGTAACGGCATCTTGTTTTAAGCCATGCATTTTCATTTGCTCCTTGCTAATAGTTAAAGATGAAGTTAACTTTTCTAACTGTTTAGGTGTAATATTTAGCTTCGTAAGGATATTCGAAGCAACAGCAAGAAGTTCATCTTGAGTAGCTTTTATACTTTTTGTACTCCAGTGCTCAGGATGTCTGTTTCCCGAAAAGGTAAGTTGCAATACTTCATTCTCTTCATAGTTCCCATTTCGCTTAAAATAGGTTTTGCCAAATTCGTAAAATTTCACGTCACTGTTTTTGCGGTTAACATTGTAGGCTACCGCGCTCAAAGCAGAATTAACTAATTCCATGCGCATAACGCTCATGTCTTGACTTAGTGGATTAAGCATATGTACTGCCTCTTTTAAGTCATCTACTCTGTACCATTTGCTAGGTACTAATGAGTTGTTCATAATCTCATTAAATCCAATATCACTAAGATAGTTGCTGATTTTTGCTTTCAACTTATTAGGAGCATTTGTAGCAATAATCGAAGGAATATAGTTTACTTTTTGAGGAATTGGAATATTATCAAATCCATAAACACGAAGAATCTCTTCGTACACGTCAACTGGACGCTCTACATCTGATCGGTAACGCGGAACTTCTAAAAATAAATTCCTGTTGTTATTTACTTTTATCTTTATTTCTAAACTTTGCAAAATACGTAAGGCATCATCCTTTGGAATTTCGTGACCTACAAAAGTATTCAAGTCATCTAATTTGATTTCAATTTGGATTGGTTCGATTATTTCCGGGTAAACATCTACTACCTCCGAAACAATATCCCCGCCAGCAAGTTCTTGAATCAAGTTAACTGCTCGAATAAGAGCGAAGTTTACCATTTCAGGGTCGGTTCCTCTCTCAAATCGGTAACTTGAATCGGTGTTTAACCCAAAGCTCTTAGCTGTTTTACGCACTGCGGCAGGATTAAAATACGCACTTTCTATAAAAACCGTCTTTGTAAAGTTGCTAACTCCAGAGTCTAATCCTCCAAATACACCTGCAAGCGCAAGCGGTTTTTCGCTATCGGCAATAATCAGGTGATTCTCGTTTAGATCACGTTCTACCTCATCAAGAGTGATTATTTTTTCACCTTTTTTTGCAAATCGAACCGTTATTTTATGTCCTGATATTTGATTGTAATCAAATGCATGTAAGGGTTGACCCAACTCGTGTTGAACAAAATTAGTTATATCAACAATATTATTAATTGGTTTTAGATCAATAGACTGTAATCTTTTTTTCAACCAATCAGGTGATTCTTTGACGTCTACTCCTGTTATGGTTATACCGCTGTATCTTGGCGAAGCCTTTATATTTTCGAGATTCACATCTATTCGCATTTGACCGCGTGCGTCAATACTTTCTATTGCAGGTTTCTTATATTTAACTCCTGTTAGTGCCTGAAGCTCACGCGCTACTCCAAGGTGAGAAATAGCGTCCCCTCTATTGGGTATTATCGCAATTTCTAGTTGCGTATCGGTGTATACCTCAAAAATTTCAGTAAGTGGTGTTCCCGGTTCTAGCGCCGGATCAAGAATCATAATGCCCTCGTGACTATTACCTAAGCCTATTTCGTCTTCTGCGCATATCATTCCTTCTGAAAGCTCTCCTCTTATTTTTGATGCTTTGATTTCAAAACTTTCGTCAGCCATGAAAATTGTAGTGCCTACGGGTGCGACTACCACTTTTTGACCAACTTCGACATTGGATGCGCCACATACAATATGGAGTACGGTTCCGTTACCAATGTCTACGGTAGTTTTATTTAGCTTGTCTGCGTCAGGATGTTTTTCTTTTGAAAGCACATGTCCTACCACAAGATTTTTAAGTCCTCCCTTTATAGATTCGGTGGTTAAAATGTGCTCCACTTCCAAGCCACTCATTGTAAGCTTTTCACAGATTTGCTCTAATGGCAAATCTAGTTTTATGAATTGTTGTAACCAGTTATATGATATCTTCATTATTAAACCTGCAGCGAAGATAATTGTGTATTTGTAAACTTACCTTTAGTATGAAGTATTTTATACATATTTTATTAATCTTGCCCCAGTTATGCAAAATGTAGATACAAGCTATTGGTTAGCGCAAGGCAATAAAATTTTGGCAGAGCAGTTTCCACTTTTTTTCTCAGCTTTATTAGTATTAGTTGTAGGTTGGTGGCTAATTGGAAGAGTAAATGGGTGGCTCAAGCGATTGATGACCACTAATAAAGTAGAAGTTTCCTTGATTCCGTTTTTGGGTAGTTTGGTAAATGTTGGACTCAAAGTATTATTATTAGTAACTGTAGCAACTATGCTTGGTATTGGCACTACTAGCTTCGTGACCATTCTTGGCGCTGCAGGATTAGCAGTGGGATTAGCATTGCAAGGGAGCCTTTCTAATTTTGCAGGAGGGGTTTTGATTTTATTATTTAAACCGTTCAAAGTAGGAGATATAATAGAATCAGATGGAGAAAGAGGAGAGGTAAAAAGTATTACCGTATTATACACCATTTTAGCATCACCATCTGATAATACCATCATCCTCCCTAACGGCCACGTGGCCAATAATAAGGTGATTAATTTCTCTAAAGAGGATAATCGAAGAATAGACCTTAAGGTAGGAATAGGCTATGGAGAAGATATAGAAAAAGCAAAGGCTGTGATTTTGGAGGCTATAATGAAGGTTCCTAAAGTCCTTGAGGATCCAGCTCCTTTTGTGGGTGTAATCGGTTTTGGAGATAGCTCCGTAGACTTGACCATTCGACCATTTGCAAATTCGGTAGATTATTGGGACGTCTATTTTGCTTCATATGAGGCTATAAAAAAGGCCTTGGATGACAATAATATTGAGATTCCCTATCCGCACCAAGTAGAGATCATTAAGAAAATCTAATTAATTACTTTTTCTACGATGCGTCTGTTCTAACAACATAGGTTGTCATTTCCTAGATGGGATCAGAAGCTTATAGTTTTTTAATATGGATTAGTATGCTTATAAAAAGGTCAACACTACTTCGGGAGGTCGGCAAATCAGCGCTTTCTCTTTCGTTTCAACAATCGGTCGTTCTATTAACGTTGGGTGCGCTGCCATAGCAGCAGTTATTTCTGCATCAGATAAAACGTTCCCTTTGTAAAGCTCTTTCCAAATAGCCTCGCCTTTTCGTACTAATTCAATAGGCGTAATACCTAATTTTAGAATAAGGGAAGTTAACTGATCTTCCGATAGCGGCTGAGAGATGTAGTCTATAATTTCAACACCTTCTTTGGGCATTAAGGCTAAACATTGTCTGCTTTTAGAGCACCGATTGTTGTGGTATATTTTCATGTATAGTTGTAGGTTTCGGGTTGAATGACCCCAAATACCTCAACAAATAAAAAGTTATGAACCTGGGGCTCCCATTACTGTGGTATATTTCAAAACAAGTTTTCGGTCAGGAAAAATTCGTTTGTAGCATGATTGTACAGCAAGTGTAGCTTCATGAAAGCCGCAAAGAATCAACTTTAACTTTCCTTCGTATTGATTTATATCACCAATAGCAAATATGCCAGGTGCATTAGTTTGGTAATCTGTGGTGTTTACCAAAATAGCCTCTTTACCTAGGTCAAGACCCCATTCCTTAATTGGACCTAGTTTTGGACTTAGGCCAAAAAGTGGAATGAAGTAATCGGTTTCTATATGAAGTGTCGTTTCACTACCTTGCGATATACTAAGGCCTGTTAACTCACTATCGCCTTTGAGCTCGGTTATTTCTGCCTCGGTGATTAACGTCATTCTTCCGCTAGCTACTAAGTTTTCTACTTTTTCAACAGAATCCAACGCTCCTCTAAAAGCTGTTCTTCTGTGCACAAGCGTTACGTCACTCGCTACATCTGCCAAGAATATGGACCAATCTAGCGCGCTATCGCCGCCGCCAGCAATAACGATTTTTTTATCTCTGAATTTTTCGGGATCTTTTATGATGTAGTCAATGCCATGATCTTCGAACTTAGCAATGTTTTCGATCTCTGGTTTTCGAGGAGCAAAGCATCCTAATCCGCCAGCAATCATTATATTCGGAGCACTATGCTTTGTTCCTCTGTCGGTAGTTACTATAAACTTTCCATCTTCTGTTTTCTCAATAGTTTCCGCTCTTTCTCCTAAGGTGAAGCCAGGGTTAAATGGCTTTGCTTGTTCCATAAGATTATCAACTAAGTCTCCTGCCAATATACTGGGAAATCCAGGTATGTCATAAATGGGTTTTTTTGGGTAAATCTCCGCTAGTTGACCTCCAGGTTGAGGTAGGTAGTCGATTAAATGACATTTTAGTTTTAGTAATCCGGCTTCAAAAACGGCAAATAATCCAGTAGGACCTGCACCTATTATTATGATGTCTGTTTCTATCACGGGCGCAAAGGTAATTTTTCATGCTAAAATTCAAGTATGAAGTTCTTTGTACATTGTTCTTTTTATTAATTAGTCCTTGCAGCTTGGTTTTTTCTCTGTTTTTGTGGTTGAGGTAAGCTTAATACGCAATGTATTATTCTTTTGTTATCGTTTCAATTTGGACTTCCCACTTGAGATTGATTATCATTGCCGTATTGAATTGGGATGTCTCCATAGCTTATCCGTGGTGGTTTGTTTTACTCTGCATAATTATCGGAGCCGCGTATGCGAGTTTACTGTATTATAATTCGAAAGATCGTGAGCGTTTTGGAGATCATAAGTGGGTGCTAGTACTATTACCATGCCTGCGTTTTTTACTGGGTAGTATTCTAACATTTTTACTGCTTGGTCCGGTCTTAAAGTATGCTGGGTTTATTACCCAGAAACCTATTATTTCTTTAGTCGTAGATGACTCCAAATCGATGAGTATCGGTTTGTCTGCCACTAGTTTGTCTCAATCTGTTAAAGAGTTACAAGCTAATCTTTCCGAAAAGTATGATGTAAATGTAGTGGCTTTCAGCAATGTCCCAGCATTTGCTTCTGAAGATAAGTTGTCAGCTAAAGGTACGGAAACAGATATTTCAATGGCACTGCGTTATGCTACCGAACAACAGGTTAATCAAAATTTGGGTGCGGTGGTGTTAATTACAGATGGTATTTACAATGCGGGTAGTAATCCTGGTTTTGTAATCGAAAATTATAAAGTGCCGATCTACACGGTTGGTACAGGGGACTCTATGGTGTATGCAGACTTGAGTGTTCACAATGTATCGCATAATAGCTTAGCGTATTTGGGAAACGAGTTCCCGATGCGTATTGAAGTAAAAGCGAGCAAACTGTTAGGAAAACAAGCGAAGTTACAAGTTCTACATAATGGTGTTAGTATTGTTCAAAAGAGCATTGCTATCAATAAGGAATCGTTTTTTATGGAAACAGAGGTCGTCGCCAAAGCCAAAACTCTCGGACAGAATAAGATAGAGGTTAGACTTACTACGTTTGATAACGAAAAGAATAAGCAGAACAACGCCTATACTTTTTACGTAGATGTAATAGACGGCAAAAAGAAGGTGGAATTATGGGCAGAGGCACCACATCCTGATGTAGGCATGCTTCGGGCAACCATAAATGCCCATGAGAATTATGAAGCCTCTATTGTATTCGGATCATTTGCGGTATCACCTGATTGCGATTTGGTAATTTTACATAATTGGTTTGCTTCTCCTGCGCAACTCAATTTATACGAAAAGCTTAAAATTAGTGGAGTCCCGATGTTACTTGTCCTAGGCGATAAGTTCAATAGCCGCATTTTTAACAACGGAAGTCAGGATATTAAATTTAGTGTGTCCGGACGGGGCGTAATCGCTGCTTTACCTAATTTGAATCCTGCGTTTGAATATTTTGAACTCGATCCATTCTTGTCTTCGTCCATAAAAAAATGGCCACCTCTTACGGCCCCTTTTGGCAAATTTTCAGGCTATGTACCAAGCGATGTGCTGCTCTTTCAACAAATAGGTTCTGTGAGTACACAAGAGCCCTTACTTTTATTAAACAACAGTAATAATTCGAGGTTAGGCATTTTAGCAGGAACAGGATTGTGGCAATGGCGTCTTATTGACTTTGAAAAAAATGGGAATACGGATGGAGTGAATAGTTTGATTACAAAAATGGTTCAATACTTGGCCGTAAAAGAAGAGAAGAAGTTGCTTAAGGTGTACCCCAATGCAAAGCAATACGGTATGGGAGATAATGTATCACTCATCGGGGAATTATATAACCAAAGTTTGGATGCGTTAAGCGGTCAGGAAATCAATGTAAATTTAAAAAATGCTGATGGGAAGGTATATAAGCATACGATGACCGCAAGTGGAAGTCAGTATAAATTGGTATTGCCTAATCTTGCTGCAGGAGCATTTCAATTTGAGGCAAAAGCAACCATAGGTGGCATCTCATTAACGGATAAAGGTTATTTTACGGTAGTTGGCCAGCAGAAGGAACTTGCCAATCTTACGGCAGATTTTAATCTCCTTCGTCAATTGGCTAGCTCAACAAATGGTGAGTTTGTGCCCTACACAGCGATGCAAAGCTTGGGTCAGTCGCTACTTGCCAACGAAAATCTTAAGTCTGTAATAATTGAAGAGAATAAGCTTGAAGATTTAATTAAATTCAAATGGCTGTTTTGGTTGCTGCTCTCCTTACTTAGTTTGGAGTGGTTTGTGCGTAAATGGGCAGGTGGGTATTAAGGCTTGTCTGGAGTTGAAATAAGAATTGCGTTCAATTGCAAAACGAATAGAATAGATATTTAAGAATTTAACATTCATAATTAATAAATATTCTTACTTTTGCAGCCCTATAAATAGAAATATTTACAAATACACATGCGTTTAACAGCAGAAACAAAATCAGAATTAATAGCTCAGTACAGCGGAGACGCTAAGAATACTGGCCATGCAGAAGCACAAGTTGCGATATTCACTCATAGAATTACGCACCTTACAGGACACCTAAAAATTAACAAAAAAGATTACTCTACAGAACTTACGCTTATTAAGCTAGTAGGTAAAAGAAGAGCTCTTTTAAACTATATTGCTAAGAAAGATATTGTTCACTACCGTGAACTTATCAAGCAACTAGGCATCAGAAAGTAATAGGCCTAGTATTTCTGTGTTACACAGGAATAACAAGCTTTCTGGAAAAAAGTCCCGTTCGTATAGTTGAGAAACTAGCATGTATAACTACATTGGCTAATGCCGATGTTTTTGTGCATCTATACTTTTTGTTTTCAATAGTCGAATAATTATTCGCATGTAGGCCTCTGGTATACATAGCTTTTAATTTCAACAATGTAGAACAAAAAATAATAACCCGTTGGCATTGGGCCGGCGATTAAACATTTTTTAAAACATTGGCGGAAAAACCGCAACATTATGAACGTATTTACACAAAAATTATCTTATGGTGATGGCAAAGATGTCACACTAGAAACGGGTAAATTGGCACGTCAGGCACATGGTGCTGTCGTACTTACCCAAGGCAAAATGAAGTTACTTGCAACAGTAGTTTCAAACAAAGAAGCAAGAGACGGCGTAGATTTTCTACCTATGTCTGTTGACTATCAAGAAAAATTCGCAGCAGGTGGACGTATTCCAGGAGGTTTTCTTCGTAGAGAAGGAAGATTGTCTAATGCTGAGATTCTGGTATGTAGAATTGTAGACAGAACGCTTCGTCCACTTTTCCCGAATGATTATCACGCGGAAACGCAAGTTATGATTCAATTGATGTCTGCTGATGCAGATGTCTTACCAGATGCATTGGTTGCGCTTGCAGCTTCTGCAGCTTTAACAATTACCGATATCCCTTTTGAAGGACCAGTATCATCACCACGCGTAGGTCGCATAAATGGCGAGTGGGTTATAAACCCTACTGCTTCAGAAATGGAAAATTCTGATGTAGATCTTATGGTGGCAGGAACTGCAGCTGACATCAATATGGTGGAAGGTGAAATGAATGGTATCTCTGAAAAAGAAATGGTAGAGGCACTTAAGTTTGCTCATCAATTCATCAAAAAAGATTGTGAAGCACAACTTGCACTTTGTGAGCAAATGGGAGGCCGTAAAGCTCCACGTGTTTATAATCATGAGACGAATAGCGACGAACTTAAGAATACAGTAATAGATGCTACATATCAAAAATACTATGATGCAGCAAAAGTTCCTTCTGTAAAAGAAGAACGTTCTGAAAAATTCAAAGCAATTGACAAGGAGTATATCGAGTCATTGGCGGAAGATACAGATGGTGAAACACTTACAATGGTGAAAAGATACCTTGGTAAGTCTAAGAAAGAAGCGGTAAGAAATATGATGCTTGATCTAAAGCATCGTTTAGATGGCCGTGCATTGAATGAAGTAAGACAAATATGGTCTGAGGTAGATTTCTTGCCTTCTGCTCACGGTTCTGCCTTATTCACAAGAGGTGAAACACAATCACTTACGTCAGTAACTCTTGGTTCTAAATTAGATCAACAAATGATAGACAACGCTATGGAGAAATACTTTAGCAAGTTTATGTTGCATTATAACTTCCCTTCATTCTCAGTAGGAGAGGCGAGACCTAATAGAGGTCCTGGTAGAAGAGAAATTGGTCATGGTAACTTGGCAGAAAGAGGCTTGAAAAAAATGCTTCCGGATGATTTTCCTTATACACTTCGTATTGTGTCTGATATACTTGAAAGTAACGGTAGTAGCTCTATGGCTACTGTTTGTGCTGGTAGTATGGCTATGATGGATGCGGGTATTCAAGTAAAATCAGGTTTAAGTGGTATTGCCATGGGTATGGTAGCAGATAAAGATGGTCGTTATGCTATTCTTTCAGATATTTTGGGTGATGAAGATCACTTAGGAGACATGGATTTTAAAGTAATGGGTAATGAAAACGGTATCTATGCCTGTCAAATGGATATGAAAGTAGAAGGTCTTTCTTATGATGTATTAGAAGAAGCACTTTTGCAAGCCAAAGAAGGTAGAATGCATATTTTACGTGAAATGGAAAAAACCATTTCTAAGCCAAATGAAACCCTGAAAGATCATGCGCCGCAACTAGAGATGATGCAAATTCCAAAAGACAAAATTGGAGCAGTAATCGGTTCTGGAGGTAAAGTGATTCAGGAAATACAAAGAGAGACTGGAGCCATTGTAACCATTGAAGAAGAAGGAGATTTTGGTAATGTAGAAATATCTGGAGTAGGAAGTGGTCCAATAGAAGCTGCAAAAGCTTGGATTATGGGCATTATAACTGATCCGGAGCCTGGAACAGAGTATACTGGTAAAATTACTAAAATAATGGACTTTGGTGCATTTGTACAGATATTGCCAGGTAAAGAAGGCTTACTTCATATCTCTGAAATATCTTGGGAACGCATAGAAACCATGGATAAAGCTCCGCTTGCCGAAGGACAAGAGGTTACTGTGAAGTTGCTAGAAATAGACGAGAGAAGCGGTAAAATGA
>CAMDBP010000005.1 GCA_945889315.1 Chitinophaga pinensis | reverse complement strand
AGTCCTGCTTTTCGTGTAAAATCTTCACCTAGATCTTCATTAAAGTCGTTTTGATAAACAGAGTAAATCACTTTTGAATTTGAAAAAACAGGCTCATCTTTATAGATTGTTTTTAGGTATAAGGGGATAAGGCTAGTCATCCAACCTTGGCAGTGAATAATATCAGGATACCATCCTAGTTTTTTAACTGTTTCTAAAGCTCCCTTGCAAAAGAAAATGGTACGCTCATCATTATCCGCAAAAAAGTCTTCGTTTTCGTCGTTATAGATAAACTTTCTGTGAAAGAAATCTTCATTATCTAAAAAGTAAACTTGCATTTTGGTGTTGGGAATAGATGCCACTTTGATAGTAAGAGGATTGTCGTTGTCGTCTATGGTAATATTCATACCAGACAGCCGAACTACTTCGTGCAGTCTATTTCGTCTTTCGTTAATTACACCAAAGCGAGGAACCAATATCCTTACTTCATTGTCTTTTTCCTGAATTTTTTGAGGAAGATATCTAGCAATTTCGGCCAGTGGTGTGTCTCCATCCAAAAAGGGTCTCATTTCTGAAGAGATAAATAGAATTTTTTTTCTTTCCTGTGTATTGTCCATAGAACGGGTTATTGTTATACAATTGCAAAGGTACTGCCATTTAAAGCTATAAAAATAACGCAGCACTATTGTATTTTAACTATTTTTAACGTATATATATGCATATTATTGAATCAAGAAAAGCCCTAATTGACTATTTATCGTCTATACGAAAGCGTGGTCAAAATGTTACTATTGGTTTTGTACCTACCATGGGTGCCCTCCATTCTGGTCATGCATCTCTCATTGATGAGAGTGTGATCGAAAACACCATAACGGTATGTAGCATTTTCGTTAACCCCACTCAATTTGGGGACAAATCAGACTTAGAAAAATATCCTAAACCCATTGAAAAAGACATTGAAATTCTTATTGAACACAAATGCGATATCCTTTTTTTACCTGAATTTGAGGAGGTTTATTCGGCTGAATATGTCCATCAACAATTTGAGCTCGGCGAATTGGAGTCCAAAATGGAAGGTGCTAGCAGACCAGGGCATTTTCAAGGTGTATGCAATGTAGTAAGTCAACTATTTGAAATAGTTTCACCAGATTTCGCTTACTTTGGCCAAAAAGATTATCAGCAAACTGCCATAATTAAATCACTAATTAAGCTAACTCGTTCTAATATAACACTCAAAATAGTGCCCATAAAACGAGAACCGAATGGATTAGCCATGAGCTCCCGAAACATACGACTTTCTGATAAAGGCAGAAAAAATGCTGCTTTTATCTATAAAGCAATTAGAGATATACAAGCCGAAGTAGAAAGTAGATCTTTGGTGGAATTAGTAAACCGAGCAAAACAATTTATTTGCTCACAAAAAGGTGCGGATTTAGATTACTTACTTGCAGTAGATGCAGAGACCCTAAATGAAGTGACCTCAATAAAGGAATCTGGTAGCATTATAATACTCGTAGCAGTAACGTATGAGGGGGTAAGACTAATTGACAACATTTTTTTAAACTGATTGCTTGCTAAGAATAATAATTCCCTTATCTTTGCACCCCAATTAACGCGGGATGGAGCAGTGGTAGCTCGTCGGGCTCATAACCCGAAGGTCACAGGTTCGAGTCCTGTTCCCGCAACTAAACAGCATAAAAGTCTCACTGTAAAGTGGGACTTTTTTTATGGTGTATTGGCACGTTACACTTCACTTCTTTCAAGGCTTAAACGTGTGTTTATTGCTGCCAACTAAAACTAGCTTTAGATTATTTAGAAAATAGGTGATCAGACAACAACCATTACAATTTAAAATAATAAAACATTCTGCTGGAAACCTCTTGTTAATTAAGATTTATTTTCATTTGCTCAACCAAGCACCCTTTTTTTGTGCTAAAAAAGCACAAAAAAAGGGTGTAAAGCTTTGCTTTACACCCTTTTAGAAAATTAAAATCTTATTATTTGTTTACTATGAATTTAGCAATACCTTCTTTTTCTGCGTTATGCAGTTTTAGAATATAGCTTCCTTCTACAAGAGCAGAAATGCTCAAGTTGTTGTTATAAAGCGTTCCTTCAGCAACTTTAGATCCTAAAAGATTATACACCTCATAGTTGTTCCAGTTCTCTGAACCCACAACCGTTAAGTTATTGCTTGCTGGGTTTGGATAAACTCTAGCTACAACGCTTAGATCAGTGATAGATGAACGATCAACCCACTCCGTAATATCCGCTAAACCTCTTGGGAAAATTTGGTATCCTGAGTTGTATGGTGCTGTTGCGTCAAACTGACCACCAAGACCAACAATAGTCATAGTATCAAATGAAACTGGTTGACCAACAATACCTGGGATATCTTTGTCAATTCTAATTTGGAAGGTATCTTTGGCTTCGTTGGTTAACTCTACGTTTCCGTTATTAGGCCAAACTGTAGTAGTATCATTTGTAATCCACACTTTTTCTAATCTGATAAAGTTAGACTCAGTAGCTTCAGATGGAGCAGCAACGTCTATTGGATCTTTCAATGTGTTACCCGCTGAGTTTACTCTGATGCTGTCTGGGAAAAGCTCTAACAATCCGTTGTAAAAATCAATTTTACCTCTTACAGTGATATCGTCACCTTCAGTAACTACATAGTCATTAACATCTGCAAAATTATAGATATTAATACCTGCAGTTGCATCGATTAAGGTGAATGATAGTCCAGCGTTTCCGTCTAAGTCAACACCGTATACAATACCTGTAAGCTCATATAGTTCACCTTTGTTTGTCGCCGCTAAATCTGCATCAAGCATAATTACATCTGCAATATCCGCTACTGTATATGTAGGGTTTTTACTAAAATAAATGTTATCAAGGTAAAGAGTAGTGCTTCCAATAGGAACAGCAGAGAAGATAATTTGAGAAATATTTGATTTTGTAGTTAAGCTAGTGAAATCAGAAAGCATAATCTTATGATTGTTCCATGATTCAAGAGCTTGATTGGTAAAAGCAATTTCATGCTCTTTGTCATCTCCACCACCGTATGCGTTGTCCGCACCAAAATCGACTAATTTAACTCTATATGTAGTTCCCTGAGGAGTCCATGCATCAAAAGTGAAATACTCCATGGTACTTGCATTGATTGAATTAGCACCAACCGCTTCAACACCAACAAAATCTAAATTGCTGTACTGCTTTACGTCGTTTGTTCCTATTTTAATTTCTGCAAGACTTGCTGCAGACCAACCTGTTCTCCAAGTATTAACAGTTACATCTGTGTAAACATTACTAAACAAAGAGATTACGTCTTTAGCTGCTGCAGTTGGATCTGCCGCTGCAGTTGTAGGAGCTGGTTCGCTTGATTTATAAAAGTAAATATTATCTAAGAAAATAGTTCCGCTATTTCCGTTTGGATCAACAAACTTGAATTGGAATAAATCCGCTACAGAAAGACTTTGAGAAGTATAATCTGCAAGATCAATATCGATAGAGGTCCACTCACCTGCACTTAGTGCACTTGTTACTTTTCTCTCTCCGGTGCTTCTGCTTATTGGGTATATTTCAAGGTTAGATAGGTCTGCAGTCCACACATCTAAGTGAAGGAACTCCATTGTCGAAGCGTTTACATCTGATCCGAACTCAATACCTTGGTAGTTTAAGTTATTATACTTAATCATGCTATCTGATCCTATTTCAAAAACGCTGTAACCAGTGCTTTGTCCCCAGTTCGGATAAAAGTTAGTTCCTGAAACATTGTTATACGTTTCGCTGTAGATAGAGATAACTTTAGCCGCATCAACAGTTGGATCTGTAGCTGGCGAAGAAGGTTCAGTAGCTGGGCCACACGTAGAGCTGTGCGCTCCTGCATAAGACCACTCGTCTTTTGCATATACATCCCACTCTGTAGCTCCAACAGTCCAATTTAATTGACCTTCAGTTACGCTAAACTTTCTAACTAACGTGTAGTCTAGGGTACTACCTGATCCTACTGGCCAGTTTGTTCCTGGATCTACCCATCTAACACCAATAACATCGACAGTGTCCGTGCCTTTTAGTAAACAAATGCCATCATCTCCGTTAAAATGCACAACACTTGGGAACGCTAAAGCAGTATCTGCTTTTGCTAAAATAGCTGCGTTTGATTGATTCGTGCAAATAACAAAAACTTCTCCAACCGCAAGTGTTCCATAAAGTTGGAATGTTTTGTTGCTTGTTGCGTTAGAGCCTCCATTGTTAATCATAAATACAGAATAGGCGCTTAAATCAACGTCTGCACTGGTAGGGTTATAAATCTCCAAATACTTGTTGTTAGAAGAACCTTCTGCATACTCACTGAAATACAATTCCGTGCATTGCGCAGAAGCAGCAACACTTAAAATTATAAGTGAAAATAAGATGTAAAATTTTTTCATTTTTTTGTTTTTTTGTTTAATACTATTGCGAAAATAATAATCTTAAGTGAAGGTTCGACACCCTGCTTTTTAAAGATCAAAGAAATGCATCTATATTTTACTAAATGAAACGACTTTTTTTAACTTTAATATTAGCTCTACTAGCCATCTTTATTTACTCTTTTTTAAGTGGCACTTTACTATTTAAAGATCAACAAGAATATTTACAAACAGCAAGTAACTTGATGAATAACAACTTGTTGTATTCTAAAAATACGACAGATTTTATAGATTACAGAAGCTTTGCAAAAAGACCTTTAGCCATTCCTTTGTATGTGCTTTTTAACCATCAAAACATTTACTTAATTCGGGTTTCACAAGCCACTGTTATCTTATTAATATTTTTTATTGGTCTACTCTTTTTGCGTGTATTTACATCTACCAAAAGAAGTTTTTTACTTTTTGGTGTTCTTTTTAGTTTAAATTTTACTTTTTTGGTACATAGTTCATTTGTTTTTGCAGATCTACTTCTGAGCGCTATTGTAACTATTGCGACATTTTTATACTTCGACAAACGAAACGCTGAGAAAAACAAGTCGATTTGGCTAGGTTTTTTATGGGCTATTGCATTGGCCATAAAACCAGTGCTCCTGCCTTCTTTAGTATTTATTCCGTTTCTTATTGGTTACTATTTGATTAAAAAAAATGAGATTTATTGGACATTTCTATTTCCTTTTCTCGTTTACTTTTTTACCTCGAGTCTGAATTATCAAAACACTGGACGTTTTGAATATAGCTCTATGACCACCATTAATTTAGTTCAGTACAATGCTCGATTAACGATTGCTGACGCTTTTGGATACGATTCTGCTATGGCTTTTTCTGAAAATAAAGCATTTACAATACCGCGCTCCAAAGAAGAGTATGCAAGATATAAAGTAGAAGCAAGTACGATTTGTACAACCGCTATCTTGGACAATATTAGCTCATACATTAAAATTCATGTAATGGGTTCTGTCAAGATGGTTTTAGATCCAGGCAGATTTGAACTTTATAGCTACTTTGGACTCCCTACTGAAAATGACAGTTTAACAGAGGCGTTTATAGGGGGGCGTTACAATCAAGCCGTAAATCAATTAAAAGATGGAGGGTGGCTAATTATAGTATTTCTTGCACTACTTGGAATTAGCTTATTGAAGCTTGCTGGATTTATTTTTAGCATCAAAACGATCGGGAAAACCTGGCCTTTGTTTGTTGTTGTCGGTTATTTCATGGCAGTTACAGGTCCCGTGGGTGCGGCGCGTTTATTTTTACCTGGATCTGTTGTATTTTTAATAATAAGCGTTTTGGGGTTAGAAAAAATGCTATATTTTTTCCAAAAACGTTCTAAACGACAAAACGTTCTCTCCAAATTTTTCTTTAGTCTTTTCCCTTAATCCGGATGCGTGTTTTTCATTGTACTCTTCAAACTTTGACCAAGAATCTAATTTATATTGTACAGCATACGAATTGTGTGTTCGCTCATTGGGGTCCTCAATTATCTTAAAAATGTGGTTTTCCAAAAACAGGTTAGTCTGCATTACTTCAGGTATATGGATCTCTTTTAGCCATAGTAAAACATCCTGCTCTATTTCTGGGTGAATACTTAAGGTTACGTTGTATATTATCATTATGATCTGGGATGAAATTGTTCGATTACCGATTTAAGGTATGATTTGTCAAGATGCGTGTAAATTTCGGTGGTGGTTATGCTTTCGTGACCTAACATCTGTTGGACAGCTCTTAGGTCGGCCCCTGCTTCAACCAAAACTGTTGCAAACGAGTGGCGCAAGGTGTGCGGACTTATGTTTTTATTAATTTTAGCCTTTACTGCAAGGTCTTTTAATACTTTAAACACCGTAATTCTGCTCAACGGATCACCTTTCTGATTTAAAATTAGCTGGTTGTTCGTTTTTTTTTTCGCCACGTGATTTCGGTAATGGCTCATATAATACCCAATCTGCTTGATTGTTTTGGCCCCCACAGGAACCAGTCTTTCTTTGTCACCTTTTCCAAGTACTTTAATAAAGCCGTCTTCTAAATATAAATCGCTTATAGACAACGAGGTCAGCTCGGATACCCTAAGACCACTTCCATACATCAGCATAATAATGGTCTTGTCTCGTTCTCCCGCAATTTTAGAAAAATCGATGTGAGACATCATCCTTTCTATTTCTACATGCGAAAGCACTTCAGGAAGTTTCTTGGGTAACTTTGGCGATAGAATAGTTTGAAGTGGGTTGTGTTCAATAACTTCCGTTATGACCAGATTTTTATAAAATGATTTTAAACCGGATATAATCCGGGCTATACTTCTTGGGTTTAAACCTATGTCACTCAAAAATAATAAGAAATCATTTATATCTAATGAACTTACCGCTGCCAGTTTTTTATTTGGCATAAAGCTAACGAGCTTTTGTATATCTGTTAAATAAGCGCTAGCTGTGTTTTCACTGAGAGATCTATCAATAGAAAGTGTAGCGATAAACTCTTCGATTAGTTCGGCGTTCTCTACTTCAATTTGATTTCCCGACACTGTATTACCTCTTGATTGGCTCCATCGTTATAGTTAATCATTATAACAATACTTGCATTTTCTTGTATAACATACTTCGGGATAACTAAGTTCCATTCCTGGTCAACAACAACTCCTCTTTCTGCAGCAGTAAAACCATTTGTTAAAAGCGGCAACCCATTGTATGGCGTATAAGCCTCTCGTAGCACATGTTTATGCTTGTAATTGTACGATGTGCTATCCAAAAAATACTGAGGATATTTAATATTATCCTCTATTAAGAAAATAGTGACATAGGGAACAGATTCTGCATCTGCGACAAATAATGCTCTACTCTTAAGCTCAGCGGTACTGTCGTTTATGAATTTTAGATTCGTTTCCAGATTAACAATTGATTTTACGTTTTTTAGCGTGTTTGCATAATTTACCCATGTATTATAATCAACGTTTATTTTGCCGTCCAAAATCTTTCTGTTTAACCCTCCTCCAGGAAGCGTTCCACCTACCATATAAACGTTTTGAGCTATTAATTGGCTCAGTTCTGAGGTTAACCGTGTTTGATAAAATAAATCTTCATATGGAGAAATGTACGTTGTTAAGCTTTTGGGTGTAGTGGGATATACTCCAACAATCACAACCGATCCGGCCGTAGAATTATCTTTAATATCTGCAGCTATTTGGGCAGCATTCGGGCATCCTGTGCATCTTACTCCTGTAACATCTTCAATTAATAAAACCCTATTATCTGCCTGTGGAAGCTGGCTTAGTGGAACTCTCATTGTTGTGTCGTCCACCAATCCCTTAACCAGTTCCATGTTAACCGGAGGAAGGCTTTCTTGACAACCCGCCATAACATACGTCAAAACTGCAAACAGAAAATACTTCTTCATTACTTCAAAATTACTTTTTTGTTCTTAAATAAACGTCTAGCCCTTTCAGTTCTTTGTCGGTAAGTTCTCTCCACATTCCCTTTTGAACTCCTTTTTTATCAAACGTATGGAACATTACCCTGTCCAATTTAACTACTTCGTTGTTAATGGCTTCAAACATTCTTCGAATTACCCTATTCTTTCCCGAGTGAATTTCTATGCCATACCTAAACTCATTATCCTCGTGTAGCTCAACAATCTTATCAAAACTACACATTCCGTCTTCTAGTTCTATTCCCGAAACCAGCTTGTCCAGTTCAAACTGCGTCAATCGTGTGGCAATTTTTGCCTTGTAAATTTTTTTTATTTTTTTGGTAGGGTGTAAGAGGTTTTGAGTTAACACACCATCATTGGTCATAAGAATAACTCCAGTAGTATTTCTGTCCAATCTTCCTACAGGGTATAAGTGCTGAAATTTAGCAGGTAACAAATCAACTATAGCGTTTCTACCCTTTTCGTCTTTGGTGGTGCAAATTACATTTCGTGGTTTATTGATCAATACATAGAATCGTTCCCCCGTTGAAAGCAAGTTTCCGTCCACTACTACCTTATCATTTAGGGTCACCTTGGTTCCCATCTCCGTGTTTATCTTCCCATTTACCTTTACACGCCCTTCCTCTATAAGCTTATCAGCCGCCCTTCTACTGCACAATCCGGTGTTGGCGATATACTTGTTGAGTCTTAAATCAATTGACACATTTTCGTCTATTTCATTTCTTTCTGCCGCTCTTTCTTTCATACGTGATTGTTTATCGTAATTTTTGCAAAATAATAGCGTTATCCCTTACAATAGCTAACATTTGAAATTAATATCTACCATATTGCTTTTTCTAACGATACAATCGTTTGCTATTACTGGCCCCCCTCAGATTTTACGCGCTTGTATTAACTCAAAAGATTCTACGGTCTCAATTTCTTGGAGACCTCCTTCTGATGCTTGTGCGTCATTTACCCACTATAGCATTTTCGCAAGTTATAATGGCGGAGCGTTTACTAAGATTATATCCATACCTCTTCTTTCTGTATCGGAGTACCCTCACAAAATTAACAACAGCAGCACTAAGTGGCAATATTACCTTCGCATATATACACTTTGTGACGGTCTAGATAGCTTACAATCTGAAACATTGGCCATAGATATACAACGTCCCCAAGCTCTTGAATTAGACTCCGTTAGCTATGACCTAGCCACCCAAAACATAACAGCAGGTTGGTCGCAAAACCCATCGCCAGACACCAAGTTGTATAAAATTTATAATTTCTCGTCCGGAAATGGGGATTCCATAGGGGTAACCACAAACACCAACTTTACAGTATCTTATAACCCTTCCACCTCATTTCCTGTAGTTATAGCGACCCTCGACAGCTGCAATCTTTCTTCCGTTTTGTCTTTGCCCCATGTTCCCGCTAGGCTAACAGGAACACTTGATAGTTGCAAAAGACAAATTTCCTTTAACTGGACTCCTTATCAAGGTTGGTCTACCATAGATAGTCAGACTCTGTTTGTATCCGTTAATAACTCTGTGTACATTCGACATACAGCCACCTCGGGAGGCGCTAATACACTTATTTACAATAACTTATCCCTTGGAGATCGACTTTCGTTTTATATACGATCATACACGAAAGCTAGGAGTATCACTTCCAGCTCAAATCTATTAACGTTTAAAACCCGAAAGCCTAACGCACCAGCCAATCTTTATTTGTCCAATGTAAACGTTAAACAAGAAACACTAGAAGTTAGTTTCAAAGTCACAGACCTCAATGACACATGGAAATTTACTCTTCACAAAGGAACTAATCAAAATCTACTTTTCCCTGAATCTCAAATAACTCCGATTGGCAATACTCTTGATTATCAACATGTTGATAATCAAGTAAGTGTCGATCAAAATAAATATTACTATCGGATTGAAGCGCAAGACAAGTGCGGATTTACCCTTTCTTTTTCCAATATTTCATGTAACATGTTGCTTGAAATCGGCGACAAGTTAATTCACAACCCATACATAGAATGGAGGGAAGGGGTCGGCAACTATGAGTTACAACATAGCAACGACAACGGTTCCACGTGGAACACTTTACAAACCTCAAGCGCAACCTTTAATACAAACGATTACCAAGATTCATCGGGATGCTTTAGGGTTCTTGCATTTGAAAAGCCCAACAATAGCTTTAACACTGCTTCTGTAAGTTCGTCTAACACTGTGTGCGTTAAAGACGACATGACTTCATACGTAGTTACTGCTGTTAACCCCGGAGGAGACAATAACCGTTTCATTATTGCAGGGAAAGGAATAGACCACAGCACATCATTTTACCAAGTCTACAACAGGTGGGGCGAGCTCCTGGTACAGAAACCAACGGACCACGCATGGGACTTAACATATAAAGAACAAATCATACCCTCAGATAGATACATATACGTTGTTAAACTGTACGGCTTTCAGGGAGAGAAAAAAACCGAAAAAGGAATACTTAATGTCATTAGATAAGATAGAAATTGAAACGGAATATTCTGAAGTGCTTGAAACCTTAAACGCACCAGGCTTAACTCTCGTTTTTGATGAACTAAACCTAGTAAAACCGGTCATATATTACATTGTCTCAGACGATGAGCTACTAGAGGTTAACATTAACTCGTTGAATCACGACTACTATACAGACATTATAACGTTTGATTATAGTGATGACGAAGACATAGAGCAAAACGAGATACTTATAAGTTGGGACCGTGTCCAAGAGAACGCAATACTTCACAACCAAACAACACGGCAAGAATTACATCGGGTTTGTATACACGGGCTGCTCCATCTAGCGGGCTTTGATGATCACACCTACGAAGAAAAGCAAAAAATGAGAAGCCTAGAGACTCAGTTTCTAGATTTGCACTGTTCCACGTGAAACTTAATATGTATGATTTAATTGTTGTAGGTGCGGGTCATGCCGGTTGTGAGGCTGCGCACGTGGCCGGAAAACTTGGTTCTAAGGTGCTGATGATTACCATGAACATGGAAACCATAGCTAAAATGTCATGCAACCCCGCAATGGGCGGCGTGGCTAAAGGACAAATCATCAGAGAAATTGACGCTCTTGGCGGTATGTCAGCTATTGTGTCCGACTACAGCATGATGCAATTTAGAATGCTCAACACCTCTAAAGGTCCTGCTATGTGGAGCCCAAGATCTCAAAATGACCGGATCATGTTTTCCCTAAAGTGGCGAGAAATTCTAGAGAGCAACCCAAACGTTGATTTTGTGCAAGACTCTGTAAACCAAATACTTATAGACAAATCTCGTGCTATTGGCGTGGAAACCAGTTCGGGTGTTAAACTATATGCAAAATCTGTCGTTCTAACGAGCGGCACCTTTATGAACGGTATAATACACATTGGAAACCAACAAACCACTGGAGGAAGAATGGGAGACAGGGCTTCTTATGGAATAACCGAACAACTGCTTGCCCTTGGACTAGATAGCGGAAGAATGAAAACGGGCACGCCACCTAGAGTTGATGGCAGAAGCATAAACTATGCAATATTAGAAGAACAACCTGGTGACGTCGATCCAAAATGTTTCTCGTTTCGGAAACCCTCCAAAATAGACAAGCAACACAGTTGTCACATTACATACACCAACGAAAAAGTACATGACATTTTGAGATCTGGTTTTAAAGATTCCCCGCTTTTCAATGGATCTATACAAGGAATTGGCCCTCGTTATTGTCCCTCTGTAGAAGATAAAGTTAACAGATTTGCAGAGCGAACACGCCATCAAATATTTGTAGAACCCGAAGGCTGGAACACCTGTGAAACCTACATCAATGGCTTTAGCACTTCTTTGCCACAAAACATTCAATATCAGGCACTTCGTGAGATTAAAGGGTTTGAAAACGCGAAGATTTTCAGACCGGGGTACGCTATTGAATATGATTTTTTCTACCCAACTCAGCTTAATTTGAGCCTAGAAACCAAAGCAATTGAAAACTTGTTCTTTGCTGGACAAATTAACGGTACTACAGGATATGAAGAAGCAGCTTGCCAAGGCTTAATAGCGGGTATAAATGCGCATCAAAAATTAAGCAACAAAGCGCCGCTAATTTTAAACAGAAGCGAAGCTTATATTGGTGTTCTTATTGACGATCTCGTGAACAAAGGAACCAATGAGCCTTATAGAATGTTTACCAGCAGAGCAGAGTATAGAATCCTGCTTAGACAAGATAACGCCGACTTAAGGTTGATGGAGATCGGTTTTGAACTAGGCACCATTACAGAAGACGAAATAAACAACCTGCGTCTAAAACAACAAAATATTTTGGAACTCTCCAAGCTGATCAAAACTAAAACCATTACTCCGGCCGAAGCAAACCCGATGCTTACCAAGTATAATACAGCGGAAATTCCTCAAAATTATTTTATTGATAAAATTCTATCAAGACCACAAATAAACTATCGCCACCTACTAGAATTAGAAAGCATGCGTGATATACTAAGCCCCTATAGCATGGACGAGCTTGAACAAGTAGAAATACTTCTTAAATACGACAGCTATATTAAAAGTGAAAAAGAAAACGTAGAAAAACTCCTTCGACTAGAACATTATAAACTAGATAGCTCGTTTAACTACAATACCATAGAATCTCTTTCCTTAGAGGCCCGAGATAAACTAAACACAATAAGACCTACAAGTGTGGGTCAAGCTTCTCGAATTAGCGGTGTTAGTCCCGCCGACATCTCCGTATTACTTGTACATTTTGGTAGATGAAAAGCCTTTTTTTCATAATCTGTTCTGTGTTTTTGTCGTGTGCATCTGTACAAACTTTGACCGGTGGCGAAAAAGATACTACACCCCCTAAAGTCATAAAAACATCCGTTGATAGCGGCTCGCTTAATGTTACCACCAACTCATTTCGCTTTACGTTTAGCGAAAACGTTACGAGCTCCAACATTAACGAATTGCTTCTCGTTTCGCCTACACAACGTTATCAACCCACTTTAGAAACTAAAGGCAATCAAGGAACCTTAACTCTAAAAGACACACTCATTCCTAACACTACCTACACCGTTAAATTTAATGGGTGCATTCTAGATGTTAATGAAAATAATCCTATGCTGGATTATACCTACATTTTTTCTACCGGTTCATACCTAGACTCCAGTAGTTTCGGTGGCTATGTTAAAGATATAACAACTAATCTGCCTTGTAAAAATTGCAACGTTCAATTATATACCTCTAAAAACGATAGCGTTGTGGTACAAAGAAAACCAGACTATATTGCTAAAACAGATGAAATTGGGGTCTATCTTTTTACTAACCTACCCAAACAACCATTTAAACTTATCGCACTACGCGATGAAAACAAAAACTTAATTTTAGATAACGATGAGTTTATTTCCTTAGCGCAAGACTTAGATAGTTCTTTAAAACCAAACGATACAATTCATATCTTTCCATTTCGTCATTACACTGATTATACGCCTATTCTCTTAAAACCCAAAGAAGCTGGTGTTGTAAAAATTGCACTACAAAAACCACTTAATCATTCTATTAAAATGTTCTTGAACGACAGTTTAACCACTTATCGTTTAACCACTTCTAAAGACACTATATTGGCTTATTTTGCTCCTACCGTCGATACCTTAGGTGTTTTACTATACATTGACACTGTACCGTACTCATTTATTCATACTTATCCTATAGCTAACAAAAAACATACTCTAGATTTAACTTTCTCAGCAGAAAGCAACTTGGTCAAAATACATTCTAAAACCAGAATAAATAATATAAATAGTAATTTAATTACGCTTTACAACGACAGCACAGTAATTCCAATTACCGCATCTTATTTCAATGAATACAATGTTTCCCTATCCTATTCTTCTTCATTACTACCTAATCGCTTAAAAATAGAAGAATTTGCAATTATTGATGTTTTATTACATAACAATGTAACATCTAAATATAATATACTTCCATTTAAGAACTACCGCTCCAATTTAACTCTAACCATAATCATTGATACTAACAGTTACATTCTAACTATTTATAAAGGTAACACGACCTACAAGACAGAATACATTACAAGCTCAAGAGACTTAATATACAATAATCTACCTCCAGGAAATTATTCTTGTCAATTAATTAGGGATACTAATAAAAATGAAATTTGGGATTCAGGAGATTATTTTAATAATATTTCACCAGAACATATATTATTTATATCACCGTTCGAAATGCGAGAAAACTGGGATAAAGAGTTAATAATTAACAGCTTATAAATTTAATAACATTATTATTAACATACTGTGTTATTAGCGGGTTATAACTCATAAATACATCATCTTATATTTATTATCCACTCACTCATATTTATCTTACCGTATATACTAACATAATCCAACACTATTTTACACATCAGTATTATTAACATTTACATGTTATTTAATATATAAACATAAACTAATAATTATGTTAATTCATTCATTATAAACTATTTATAAAATTTTATAATGTTAACTATATGTTTAATTCCATAAATCATAATTTTAATATCACCGTATCAACACACACTTATACTACTACTATTAATTTAAAATTATAATTTAAAAAATAACTAACAGAAAGTGTGTAAACGTATTTACTTGTAACGAACAGAAGAGTTTGTTTTCTTTGTGGGGTTAAATGAAAGATCAGATTAATAAAATAATTAGCGACGTAGAAAAATTTGCAATAACGAGCAAAGAGGAGCTTGAAGCTTATAAACTAAAATTTTTAGTAAAGAAAGGTTTAGTAAATCAGTTATTTGTTGATTTTAAAAATTTAACTAATGAAGAAAAAAAAGTCATAGGTAAAGACTTAAATATACTTAAGTTAAAAGTTGAGCAAGTTTATCTTGATGCACAATTGTTTTTAGAAGAATTAAAGAGTATAGATTATAAAAGTGATCCTTTACCTGGTTATTACACTGAGGTGGGAAGTAGACATCCTATAACTTCAATTATTGATGAAATGACATTAATTTTTGAACGGCTAGGGTTTTCCGTTTCTACAGGGCCTGAGATAGAAGATGATTGGCACAATTTTTCAGCATTAAATTTTCCAGATAATCATCCTGCTAGAGACATGCAAGATACTTTCTTTGTAGAGGATGATATTGCATTACGCACCCACACATCGTCTGTACAAGTAAGACTAATGGAAGAAGGTACTTTACCTATAAGAAGTATAATGCCGGGACGTGTTTATAGAAATGAGGCTATTTCAGCCCGTTCTAACTGTTTTTTCCATCAGGTTGAAGGTTTATATATAGATAAAGGAGTTTCTTTCTCAGACCTAAAACAAACGCTATATAATTTTGTCCAAGAATTTTTTGGACAAAATACCCGGGTAAGATTTAGGGCATCTTATTTCCCATTTACTGAGCCAAGTGCAGAAATGGACATTTATTTAGGTCTTGAAACGGAATCAGATTATAGATTAACAAAAGGAACAGGATGGCTTGAAATTTTAGGGTGTGGCATGGTAGATCCTAATGTTTTAGAAAATTGCAAAATAGATACGTCGATATATTCAGGTTTTGCGTTTGGTCTCGGGGTGGATAGAATGGCGATGTTAAAATTCGGCGTAAAGGATCTTCGCACATTTTTTAATAGTGACAAGAGATTTTTGGAACAATTTAGTTGCTTGTAAAAATGCCGTCTATTATGCTGTAAAAGGCGAGTCTTTTCAATTAACAGACAAGGTATCTACTTGTTGGGTCATTAGCGATTTCAACATTGAATCTGCACGTATTGAATCTTTTTTCAGCATTGCGTCGACAGTTAATTCTTGGATAGCGTCTTCCTCGGGAGTTGTGTTGCTTGCTGTGCAAGCGGCTAATGATGTAGCGACAAAAAGAAGTAATTTATAATTCATATAAGCGAATATAAAAAAAGGGTTGCTCATTGAGCAACCCTTTAAATTTAAAATTTAAATTGACTTAGTGAGCTTCCTCAGTTGCAGGAGCTTCTTCAGTTACTTCAGCAGGAGCTTCTTCAGTTGCAGGAGCTTCTTCAGTTACTTCTTCAGCAGGAGCTTCCATTGTTTCTTCAGTTGTAGCCTCGTCAGTAGTTTCAGCTGCGTTGTTGCACGCTACGAATCCGAATACAGAAACGATAGCGAATAGAGCAATAATTTTTTTCATGTTACGCGTAATTTTAATTGTTAAATATTTAAATAAGATTGCAAATATATGATTTTGTAATAAACTACAAAACGATTACTTTTTGCGAAAATAAATTCTCAAAGGAATCCCCGTAAACTTGTAATGTTCCCTGAATTTATTTTCTAAAAAGCGCTTATAACTGTCCGGAATATATTGCGGTAAATTACAGAAAAATGCAAAAGAGGGACACGCTGTTGGCAGTTGAGTAATATACTTTATCTTCACATATTTTCCCTTTAGTGCTGGTGGTGGTTGTCTTTCTATTATTGGCAAGAAGAAATCGTTTAGTTTAGATGTGGTTATTTTGGTGTTCATGTTTTCATAAACTTCCATGATCACATCCAAAGCTTTTAACACACGTTGTTTGGTAAGAGCTGAAACAAAAAGGATTGGCACATCTGTAAAGGGGGCTATTTTGTCTTTAATTAAAGATTCGTAATCTTTGGCTGTATTGGTGTCTTTTTCTACCAGGTCCCATTTGTTAATTATAATCACAACACCTTTTCCGTTTTTTTGGGCCAATCCGAAAAGGTTCATGTCTTGCGCTTCGATTCCCCTGGTGGCATCTACCACGATGGCAACCACATCTACATTTTCTATGGCACGAATGCTTCGCATTACAGAATAGAACTCAATGTCTTCGCTTACTTTACTCTTTTTTCTTACCCCAGCAGTGTCTACTAGATATAAATCGTGGTTAAATGCTTTATATCTCACAAAAAGTGTGTCCCTTGTGGTTCCGGGTATATCCGTGACAATGTTTCGCTCTTCACCTAAAAGCGTATTACAAATGGTAGATTTACCAGCGTTAGGACGGCCTACAAAGGCAATTTTAGGAACATTATCTTCAGTGTCTACGTCTCCGTCTGGCAATAAAGGAACAAGAGCGTCTAACAATTCACCCGTTCCGCTACCCGAGAGAGACGACAGAGGATAAAGGTTGTCAATACCCATTGCGTAATAAGAATTAGCCATAAACATCCGCTCATCATTATCCGCTTTATTAGCTACAACGAGGTATGGTTTCTTACTTTGGCGCACAATTTTAGCAAAAGCAATATCCAGATCACTAGGATCTAACACAGCATCTACCATAAAAAGCAAGACATCCGCTTCAGCAATAGCTAACATTACTTGTTCACGAATGTGACTTTCAAAAATATCTTTACTGTCTTTTACGTATCCGCCCGTATCTATTACGGTAAACTCTTTACCTATCCACTCACTCTTACCATAGTGACGATCGCGAGTTACGCCACTTACGTCATCTACGATTGCTTTACGCTCACCAATAAGTCTGTTAAAAAGAGTTGATTTTCCGACGTTGGGTCTTCCGACTATCGCTACTATTCCTGCCATTGTTTAAGGTTGTTTAATAATGCTATGTTTCTGCTATCCGCAGCCTTTTGTAAAATTTTGTGGAAGATCTTCAGGAGAAGTTGTGCCTTTTACAAGGCCGCAAAGGTAGTGTTTAAAAGTTACTTCTTTATATAACCAAAGTATTGCAACTGTTGATCGTCGGTACGCCAGTCTTTTTTTACCTTAATGCTAAGTGAAAGAAAAATTTTCTTTTTTATAAAATCTTCAATGCGTTTACGGGAAGCGATACCTAAGTTTTTAATTGCAGCGCCACCTTTGCCTAACATTATACCTTTTTGTGAGTCCCGCTCTACAAAAATGGTAGCATATATTTCGTCTAGTTTTTCTTTCTCATTGTATTCTGTTACACTAACCTCAACGCTGTATGGAATTTCCTTTTTAAATTGCGTTAAAATTTGCTCACGAATCATCTCGCTTACCAGGAATCGCACATTTTCATCGCTAATAGATTCAGTATCATAAAAAGCAGGATGTTCGGGAGCTAGGTTTACAAGAGCGCCGATAATGCCGCTTACGTTAAAGTTTTCTTTTGCGCTTACTGCAAATATTAATTCGGTGCCGAAGTATTCTTTTACCCTGTCTATATCGGCCTGTAGTTTTTCTTGATCTTGAACCAGATCCACCTTATTCATGGCAATAACCAACGGACAGGTAATCTTGTCCTTATAAGCTTCAAACTCTTCAATCTTAGGAAACTGACCGTCTAAAATAAGCAGTACAACATCGGCATCATCCAATGATTCATTTACAGCGCCCATCATGGCGTCCTGTAATCTGTAGGCGGATTCTTTAATAATACCAGGTGTATCAGAAAACACGAGTTGGTAGTCTTTATCGTTTAGTATTCCCTTAATGCGGTGACGTGTAGTCTGTGCTTTTGGGTTGGTAATCACTAGATCTTCACCCAGTACCGCATTTAGAAAAGTAGATTTTCCTGCGTTGGGTAAGCCTAGTATCGTAATAAATGCTGTTTTGAACATTAGTGCAAATGTAGTGGAAAGGCGCTAAGCTGCTTGCCTTTTGTACCCCGTGGTGTGTAAACGAACTTTTAGCGCTGCTTTTTGCCTGGTTAGATGTCCCTTTGGAGCCGGAGTTGTCTTGTCCCGACGGTTGCATTTCTTTTGTGAGAATAGTCCAGAAAGATGGAGTTTTAGAAGTGCACAAGGCAGTGGTGGAGTAAGTAAACTGGCTTAGTAATGTCTTGGAGATAGCCGATATGTTAGGCGTTTTTGTCAATCGATAAAAACCCTTCACCCCTTCACCAATTTACCATAAGGTACTTTTACCATGTAATGAGCTTCTAACGTTATGTGCCCGAAGTCTTCTGAAACCTTGCCGCGAAGTGTATAAATGCCGCCACCCCTGAAAGGATATTGTTGAGCAGACAAGGGAAAATGAACGCTGTCAAAAAAAACACCTTCACGGTCCATAAAGGTACCAAAAAACATTTCTTGTTCTATGCGTCCCTTGGTTTTGGTACGCTTGATGTGTACCAAGTAGCCCGTTATAGTAATGACGCGATGTAGCAATTTGGTAAAATCGCTAGCTACTGTTTTGTGGGTAAGCATATCGTCATCTACCAATTCAAACGGTGAGCAGAGTGGGAATCCCAAATAGTCTATTTCGTCCATCGGGTCTTCGTAGGGTACGCCTACCAGTTCTGGAATAGCAACGTTTTTGGTTTGGTTATGAAAAGCAAATAGCTTAGGGTGAGAGAAGCTGGTCTTGATTTCAGCCAACAGAAAATGGGCTTTCCATAGCAGCCAATGCTTGCTTTTATGGCTAAAACGAAAGGCGTTTACGCGAATGAGAATAATGACCTGCTCTAAACTAATGGTCACTCTATTTACAAAGTCGTCTAATTCTGTAAAGGCGCCGTTATTTATACGTTCTTTTAGAAACGCATTTACCGTTTTAACCTCTAGTTGCGCCACGTGCTGAAACCCTAGTTTAATGATCTTGCCACAAATAGTGGTAATAAACAGGCTTCCATTCACACACGGAGCTTCTACGCTCGCCCCTTTTAGCCGTGCTTCTTGTATATAGTGCTCCGTGCAATAAAACCCGCCAAAATTGTTAATAGTAGCTACCATATACTCCAGCGGGTAGTAGGCTTTTAAAAAAAGACTTTGGTAACTTTCTACCGCATAGCTAGCTGAGTGCCCCTTGGCAAAAGCATAGCTGGCAAAACTCTCTATTTGTGTCCACACTTCTTGGCTTAGTTTCGGCTTATACCCTTTGGCGGCGCAGTTGTCAAAAAAAAGCTTTTCAATTTCCTTAAACTCAGTTCTTTGTCTGAATTTAAAACTCATGCCGCGCCTTAGTACATCCGACTCTTCTAGCGTGAGTCCGGCAAAATAATGCGCCACCTTAAGCACATCTTCTTGATACACCATTACTCCGTAGGTGTCGTTTAGTATTTTAGCAAGAACTGGGTGCGTGGCTTTTCGCGCTTCGGGGTCTCGGTGTCGTTTTATATATTCAGTCATCATGCCACTGTTGCTTACACCGGGTCGTATGATAGAACTAGCCGCCACCAAACCCCGATAGTCATCCACTTCTAATTTTTTCATAAGCGCTCGCATGGCAGGACTTTCTACATAAAAACAGCCAATAGCGTCACCTCTACGGAGTAAGTCTTTTATTTTTTCATCTTGTTTAAAACGGTCGATGTCGTCTATATCAAAATCAGGGGCATCGGGTTGGTTTTGCTTAATCACTTGCAGGGTATCTTTTATTTTGCCCAAGCCTCGTTGAGCTAGAATATCGTATTTGTAGATGCCCGCGTCTTCTGCTATGTGCATATCAAAGTGAGCAGTAGGAAAGCCCTTGGGAGGCATGCTCGTAGCTCCATAATATTGGATGGGTTTTTCGGTAATTACTATGCCGCTGCTGTGCACACTCAGGTGATTTGGAAACCCGTGTATGTAGTGGCTGTATAGCAGACATAGGCGAGCAACATGGTCTAATTGATTTGGGTCTCGAACGCGTTGTATGTTTTTTATTTCGTCGGCAGGCAAGCCTAGTACTTTTCCTATTTCGCGGATTACAGATTTAGCCCGAAATGTAACAAAAGCACCCATTAAAGCGGTATTGGGATAGGTGTCAAAAATGTATTTGGTTACATCATTTCTGTCTCGCCAACTAAAATCAAGATCAAAATCAGGAGGAGACTTACGGCTTGGGTTTATAAATCGTTCAAAGTAAAGGTCGAGTTCTATGGGGTCTACATTGGTAATTCGCAGCAAGTAAGCCACCAAGCTATTGGCTCCGCTGCCTCTGCCCACATAAAAATATCCTTTACTTCTGGCGTAGGTTACGATGCCGTGGTTTATTAAAAAATAGGGAACAAAGTTACATTGCTTAATCACTCGAAGTTCACGTTGTAGCCGTTCAGTTATTTCGGGAGTGACGTTTCTCTTGTAGCGGTACTTTAGTCCTTCTTCTGCCAGATGGTGTAGCAGTTTTTCGTCTTGTTCTTGGGTTTGCGAATAGGTTTTTTTATTGGCAAGTTTCGCCCTGTCGTTAAAGTCAAAACGTAGGTTACAACTTGCCAACATTTTTTGGGTATTTTCTAGCAAGTATTCGTGACCAGCATACAGGCTTCGCAGTTCATTTTCGGTATAAAACTGATGGTGCATTTCGCCTTGTTCTTCCAAAGGCAATTTACTGAGCAGCATGTTTTTATCAATGGCTCGCAATAGGCGGTGTGCGTTAAAATCCCTTTTATTTCGGAAGGTGACGGTATTTAAAGCGACATATTTTTCTTTTTCATAATCGACGACATATTTTTGAAACCCGAACAGTTCTTTATGATTTACTCCTACATATTCGTTTGCTCTTAGTTTACGTTTTGGAGCGTTGTTAAACGGGTATATAATATAGGCGTTTCCAATAATAGGATCTCGCGTTTTGTTTCTATTGGCCAAGAGGTCTGATAGGTAGAAGTTGATGTTTTGAAAACCGATGTTGTCTGTGGCTATGGCAATAAAATCTTGCTGATTTTTGGTGCGAAAATCCACACCGAGTATAACGGGCCAACCTCGATTTTGGCATTCCATGGCGTGATACAAACATCCGGAGGTGCTGTTAATGTCGGTAAGAGCAAATTTGATTTCTGCAGGAATACACCCCGAAGGCGTGTTCCTATATGATGAATTGGCCTCGCACAATAATTCCTTGGGCGACATAGTGCCGTATTTGAAAGAGTAGTAGGTGTGGCAGTTTAGGTACATTTTACTTTTTTTGCTCGCTGAATGCGTCTGTAAATTACTAGAGTTGACTAGACCTCAGGCATTCCGATGAGCAGGCACCACATTGGGTTCTCCGCTAAAAGGATTTCCGCGGCCCAGTCCTTTTACTTCCATAGCCACGCTACGTCTCACGGCATTGGCACCATAGCGGCTTTTCATGGCGTCCATGGCTTGGTATAGGTTTATGATTTTGTCGTCGTCATTAAAAAGGTCTATCTGGTGCCCGCCGCCAGCTAAGTCGCCCAGCCGAACACCCACCAAGCGGATGCGCACGCGGCGACTGTACAATGAGTCAAAGAGCTCTTTGGAATGAGCGATAAGTGAGTGGTCTGAGGCAGTGTAGGGTATTTGTTTCTGTTTGCTCACGGTTTGAAAGTCAGAGTACCTAAGCTTTATGCTGATATTAGAACACACTCGTTTTCCGTGGCGGAGTTCGTAAGCCAACTGCTCTACCATGGCTACTACCATGTCTTTAAGCTTGCGTACGTCTATGGTGTCTTTCATAAAAGTGCGCTCGGCACTTATGCTCTTTTTTTCGTGATAAGGAATGAGCGGGCTATGATCTATGGCATTGGCTTTTTCCCACATCATTTTTCCGTTTTTGCCAAAGGCTTTTTCCAGCAGTTCTAGCGGCATTTCTTGTAACGTATATATTTTTTGTACGCCCATGCGGCTTAGCATAAAAGCAGTTTTTTTACCTATCATCGGTATCTTACCTACGGGAAGCGGCGCTAGAAAAGGCTTCTCTAATCCTGGGTCTATATTTAGCTGGTTGTTGGGTTTGGCTTCTCCCGTGGCTATTTTGCTTACGGTTTTATTTATAGACATGCCAAAGGAAATGGGCAAACCTGTTTCTTTGATGATTCGCTCGCGTATGTGGCTGGCCAGCTTATAGCACCCAAAGAATTTGTCCATTCCGGTAAGGTCTAGATAAAACTCGTCTATACTGCTTTTTTCGAGTACGGGCACATCTTCTCGTATTATTTCGGTTACCATTTTAGAATACTTGCTGTAGGTGCCTGACTCGCCTTTTACTACAATTCCTTCAGGACATAATTGTCGAGCCATTTTCATACTCATGCCACTGTGCACACCAAAGGCGCGAGCCTCATAACTGCAGCTAGCCACCACGCCTCTGTCACCTACCCCGCCCAGCAGTACAGGCACGCCTAGTAGCCTATTGTCCTGTAGTCTTTCTACAGACACGTAAAAAGTGTCTAGGTCCATGTGTACGATTGTTTTTGACAAAATAATTATCTTTTATTTGGGCTATAATATAGTCTAAAAGAAAATTAAAAAGCATGATTATGGTAAAGTGACACAAGGAGAAATTGCAACAGGCTGATATGTAGTGTTTTGTTTTTTTGAAAAATAACCTATAATTGTATCAAATGAATCTGGTTAAACTATTGATTTTGGTTGGTGTATGCCAGGTAGCGCAGGCTCAAGAATATGTAGATTTAGCCACTGCTGAGTATACAAAAACACCTCAAAATCAGTTTGATAGTAGCCTAAACACATCTAGCTTACAAAAAGCCAACATCAACGTAACCGCCCCGGTTAAGTTAAAAAATGGAAGTTCATTGCTCTTTGGGGTGGTTTATGACCGGCTGCAAACCAAGCTTTTTGAACAACAAGAAGACGAGGTTACCTTCTCTGCTTACACACTAAAACTGGGAATGAATGTAAAGTACTCAGACAAGTGGAGTGCAACGTATCTCTTATTGCCCAAGATAGCCTCTAATTTTCAAGAAAGTTTGACCAAAAACGACTATCAGATTGGCGGAATAATATTGGCTAAACTGAAAAAGAGCGAGTATTTCAATTATAAGTTTGGAGCATACATCAACGGGGACAGATTCGGTCCATTTTTAGTACCCCTTTTTGGAGGTTATTATCAAAAAAACAAGCTAGAAATAGACGCAATGATTCCTTCTTATGCCAAGATAAATTATAGCATTACACCCAAGGTAACCGCAGGAGTAAATTGGCGAGCCACTGTTAAGTCCTATAATATACAAGGTGGCGGAATATCCATTTATGCATACCCATTGTACGTGCACCATTTGTCTAACGAAATAGCGGCGCACATAGGTTACGAACCTATAAAAGGCGTAATAATAAGAGGAATGGTGGGCGCTTCTTTGGGCCGCTCGTTTAGGGTGTACCAAAACAATGATAAGATAGATTTTGGATTAAGCTTAGTTCGCTTTGGTGATGATAGAGTGCCGCTTAATACTGATTTTGAAAATGGAGCCCTTGGAAGGCTAGAGTTGGCTTATCGTTTTTACTTATAGCAAGGATTTTCCTACCGCCACCAGTTTGGTATGGCTGTACGAGCTGTCTAGTACCGTAATTTCATAACCCAATTTTAAAGCATTTAAGGTGCTTTCATGACCAATAAGTAACGTATCACTCGTTTTTACGTGTTGAATAATGGTGCGTTCTAGCGGCAACAACTTTTCTATTCGCAGTTTTTTCACATAAAAAAGATGGGGTTCATAGCCGTATGTAGTGTCTAAAAGTAGTTGCGTATTGGCTGTTAGATTTTGGAGATGATTTTCATCGGTTAAAAAGTGAGAAATCCCATTGGTTTCCCATTCATAATATTTTTCAGAAGGATAAAGTGCATAGTTATGCGCATAGGTAAATGGCAAGTATAGCAGCCCTAAAACGAGCACCAAAGCGTACGTTTTAGTTTTAAATAACCGAGAGTACACAACGTGAACACTCACGGCAATTAGTGCAGACAATAGCGGAATTACCGATGCATCATACCAGTAGTTTTTAGTTCCTTTGGATAGAATGAGCAAGTAGGAAACAGATGTTATTAATAAGTATAGCCACCCCTCATTTTTACGTTTCAAAAACGGAACAGACAAAACAACAGGAAGCAACAGGGGCCATACAGCCATATGCTTATTCCATAATAGTTTGAAATAATACCAAAAATTTTCACTCGGATAGTCAAAATTTTCACTTGAATTAAAGTATCGCGGGAATAACTCGTCATTCCAAACGAACCTCAAAAAGCCAGGTTGTAAATATTCTCTTATACCGTAATAACCGATTACAGGAACGAGCCCTAGCGCAATAGCAAAATACAAATGGTTGTTGGCAAGTGTTTCAATTGCCCTTTTTTGTGTTGCAAAAAACAATGCAATACCGGGCAACATGATAAGTATAGCGATGCTCTTGGTTAATATACCCAAACACACAGCCAGTGCCGACCAATACAAGTAGCGACTTTTGTTTGTTAGGTAATAGAGGTAGCAACTGTAAGTTAGGGCGGTACTAAAGAATACCAATAGCGCATCATGATCGCCGAATCTACCCACGTGTTCGCCATAAAAACCAGCAGAGGTAGTTAAAATGCCAGCACCCAAAAAAGCAAATGCATAACTCTTAGTTAGTCTAAATGTCCATAGAAATAAAATGAAAAGCGAGCCTATAGACGCCAAAATAGACGGCAAGCGAATGGCAATTTCGTTTAGTCCAACTACGCGCATCGCGATAACCTGCAACCAAGTAAGCAATGGTGGTTTCAGGTTCCAAATTTCAGGTTTATTTTCGTAACTACGGATGATATAATCACCATTTTGCAACATCTCAATAGCGTTTACGGCATTGCGAGACTCATCCCAAAGCCTTATTGGCAATTGGTCTACGTTGAGCCAAAGGGGAACCGAGAGAATAAAAAATCCTATCGCTAAAAAAAGGTATGTAAGATACTTGTTTATGGTTAGATCTAGTTTAGCAATTCGTCGCGAAAAAGTTCTTCTTTGGTTAATCCTTCTTTAAGGCCAAAATACATTTTACGGGCGTCTATTACAAAAAGGCTGGAGTTGTAATTCAATACAACTTTTTCAAAAAGCGCTTGTGCTTTTTGAGTATCGTTGAAAATATACAACGTAATATTGGCAGATCTATACAGGGCGTTATCTGCTAGGATATCATCACCGTATTTTTCGTAAACAATGGTGTAAAGCATATTGGCTTCTTCATAGTTTCCTAATTTTTCCTGCACCTTGGCTTTTAGAAAATATATTTCATCGTTAAGTGTATGATTAGGATATTTAAAAGGCAGCATATTAAGTATTTGTGTGCATTTCTCGATTTGATTTTGGTACAATAGAAACTCTGCTGAGGCGTATTCCTTCATGGCATCCGTGGTACTGTCAAGTCCAGTATTGTCTTGTATAAGCAGGGATAGCTCTATAGCGTTATTGCTTATAAGTTGCGTGGTTGCCGTTTTTAAAATATCTAGTTGAGATGCGGCCCATTCAAAATCACCTTGAAAGTAAGACAGTTTAGCATTTTTAAACTTAGCTTCTTGTCCCAGCGCGTCTTCCATAAATTCTTTATCCACCTGACCATACATTAGCTTGGCATCCCATACATTGTTTAACATAAGGTAGGCATCTCCCAGCAGGAGCTTGCACTCTGCCAAAAAATGAATTTGTAGTCTAGGAGTGGCTATTATTTTTTCTAAGATTGCACTACCCCCCGTCGGATTATGGTTATAAAAAATTTGTAATTCCGCTAATCGAAATAAGCTGTAGGCGGTATTAAAACTGACCCCATTTAGGTTTACAAAACCTTCTATTTTTTGAATAAGTTCAGCTACTTCTACTTTATCTGGATTTATGCTATGGGTGGTTTTAAGGTAAAGTGAGTTTATTAAACCTTGTTCGGCCGCTAAATAATTCGGCTCTTCTTTTCCCAGATTTATGACATATTCGTAAGCCTTGAGTGCCGAAGAATATTCTTTATTTTGCTCGCAGGATTTAGCAAAACCCATAACGCGAGATCCTCTATTTCCATTGCGTTTATCCAGAGAAATAACTTGTCGCATGGCTGCCAGGTATTTCTTTTGTTGTAAAAAAACCTCAAGTAATAATTCGTCAAACACGGGATTGCCTGGGTTTTTTTGGGCATACAACAGTGTGCGTTGTTGCAGGTATTCGACAGATTCCGGTTTTTCGTAAACCACATCTAGTACACGTACAATGTAATCAAAAGCATTTTGTTCTTCAGAAAGCACCTCGAGTGAAAAGTCTGTTAATGCCGTTGTGTTTCCCTTCACTCTGTATTGAGAAAGCAGTTGATTATAAAAAGAGAGCGCACCAAATTTTTTTGTGCCCTGTTCGTAAGCCGCAATTGCGTAATCGTTCAACTGGCGCTGCATTAAAGCGTTGGCAATTAGTAGTACTTGATTTTTATCTGTTGAGTATTCTTTTACAACCTTCTCCAAATACTTTTTTGCTGATTCCTTTTCACCTAATCGCAGGTACAAATAGCCTAAATCTACCTCGTAGTTGCCGCGCTTAGGGTTTTGTGTTATGGCTTTTTCAACCAATTTTTCTGCAGTTTTAAGGTCTTTTAGTGCAATAAGTGTCTGAAGGTAGTTTTCGTAGATATAAATAGAGTTGTCATTTTCTTTATAAAGTTTTCTATACAGTTCAGATGCCTTTTCAAACTCCTGGTTTTCAAAAAACTGGGCAGCAAGTTTTTCGTCTGTACTTTGAGAAAAGCACACAGACGAAACAACAATTAAGGCAAACAAGAAGAGGGACTTCATTTTATGCTGTGCAAAGATAATGGAGCAAAGCTATGCAATTATTTGTGGTTGGATTTGGCTGATTATCCTTAAAATCTCTTAGTAAAGTAAAAAGAAACACGAATCGCCTTAAATAAATTAGGTGATTCGGATAGTTTGAGAGTACTTTTGTGCGGCAAATAACAAATCCAATATTTGCTGATGTCTCAACCCAAAATTTCTAAAATTGCGTATCAAGGTTTAACGTTTGACGATGTGCTTGTTTTGCCTCGTTACTCTGAAGTTTTACCTCGCGATACGAATACAAAAACCCGCCTTACTAAAAAATTATCCATTAATATACCCATTATAAGTGCGGCCATGGACACCGTAACAGAGTCGGATTTAGCAATAGCAATTGCTAGAGAAGGGGGAATAGGGATAGTACATAAGAACATGTCAATCGCTGAACAGGCTGCTGAAATAAAAAAAGTAAAACGTTCGGAAAGCGGAATGATTAAAGATCCCGTTACGCTTAAAAGTACCAACACGTTAGCGGAAGCGGTTAATGTAATGAAGGTAAACCGAATAGGCGGAATTCCAATTATTGACGATAGCCATAAATTAGTTGGTATAATAACCAACAGAGATTTGCGCTTTCAGATAGACTTAAGTACGCCTATTGAAGAAGTTATGACCAAGCATCCACTTGTTACGGCTGCACATGGTACAGATTTAAAAGAAGCTGAACAAATCCTACAAAAACACAAAATAGAAAAACTACCTGTAGTTGACTCCGAAAACACATTACTCGGTCTAATTACCTTTAAGGATATTCAAAAAGTAAAAAATCATCCCAAAGCATGTAAGGATTCTTTTGGAAGGCTTATGGTGGGAGCGGCCGTTGGGGTTACAGCAGATACGCTAGAAAGAGTTACGGCTCTTGTAGCCGAAGATGTAGATGTTATAGCCATAGATACAGCACATGGACACTCAAAAGGGGTGGTAGATGAACTGAAAAAAGTAAAAGCAAAATTTCCTGATTTACAAGTAATTGTTGGAAATGTGGCAACAGGTGCTGCAGCAAAGTACTTAGCAGATAATGGAGCAGACGCGGTAAAAGTGGGTGTGGGTCCTGGATCTATTTGCACAACTAGAATCATAGCCGGAATAGGCGTACCCCAATTAAATGCGGTAATGGAATGTGCTCTTGCGCTAGAAGGTACAGGTGTTCCTATTATAGCAGATGGCGGAATACGTTATAGCGGAGACTTGGTAAAAGCCATTGTAGCCGGTGCGGATTGTATCATGGCGGGAAGTCTTTTTGCAGGTACAGAAGAGGCTCCTGGCGATGTCTCTTTTTACGAAGGGAGAAAGGTGAAAAGTTACCGTGGAATGGGTTCTATTGAAGCTATGAAAAAAGGTTCAACAGATCGATATTTTCAAGACGCAGAAGCAGAAATAGGCAAACTTGTTCCAGAAGGAATTGTAGGAACTGTCGCCTTTAAAGGAAAGCTTTCTGAAGTAGTTTATCAGTACATTGGAGGCTTAAGAGCGGGAATGGGCTATACAGGATCTACAAGCATAGAAGAGTTAAAAACAGCTCAGTTTACGCACATTACTGGTTCTGGAATAAGAGAAAGTCATCCGCATGATGTTACCATCACCAAAGAAGCTCCAAACTATAGCCGTTAATCTGTACTTTCTATCAAAGCAAGAACTCCGGACGTATAACGTATAGTAACATCTCCTGTGGCAATAACTTGATTGCTTGTACCGCTGCGATTTCCGTATTCAAGTTTTTCATTTTCAAGTTTATACATCAAGTTAGAGGTGGTAATTCCGTCTGCTTGGTTAATGGGAATCAACGATATTTTGTCGCCTGTGTTGTATATCTTTGAAAAGCTTTTAGGCAATATAAATGCCTTAGAGTGGTCATCATAAATTACAATTTTGTGCCCAGGATACTTACCCATAATGGCGAAGTTATTTAAGGTGTGGTCTAATCGTTTTCCTGTGGCCCATACGATATTGATATCGCTGTACCCCTTGTTTATTAAAAAGCCTAGTGCTTTCTCTAGATCTGTAGTTTCTTGATCTGCAATATGAATAAATTGTGTGGTTAAATTTTGGGGTAAGCCTTCGATACTGTCAAAATCGCCAATCACTACATCAGCGGTTATTTGCAAGTTAACCACACGTGCATATGCGCCGTCTAGCACGACCACAAAAGGACACCATTCCATTATGGAAACCAACAATTCGTAGGAGCACATTTCGCCATTGGCTATAATAAGCGCGGGCTCTTGTCCTTCTTTTACATAGTGATGTGATGACATTAAAGTACTATTTTCAAAACAAACATAGTAATTAATATAACAGATTAAGTTACTTTGTTGACATGATTAAATCGACTTCGTCGTTGGTACTATTTTGTCTCTTATTTATAGGATGCGCCAAAGAGAAATTTTCGAGTGAAAGTAACTGGCTCGCACCGCTAATTGAAACCGAGCTTACCTTAGGGAATTTGATTCCTGACTCGCTCACGAGAAAAAACAATGACAATACGATTGATGTTGTTTTTGAAGAGGCTTATGGGATAACTAGTATTCAAGATATTTTGGTTATTCCTGACAGAGTAGAAAGTATTGAGGTTACTCTTTCGAGTCTAGTTTTAGAGGATAGATCCTTCATTGACACCTTGACACTGCAAGAAATATATCCGGCAAGTGTTTTTTTGAACGGTCAAACCACGGATCTTCCTGCACAAGATGTACAAACTAACCAAGGAACCAAGATCGATGTAAGCAAAGAGTTTTTTAGCACCGCTACGTTTATTGAGGGATGGATAGATATTAGCATCAGCAATGATTTGCCTGTAACCGCTGAATTAATGGATTTTGAATTAATCAATGATGATGGCACAAACACGGTGGTTGTGGCTGGAACATTTACGAACTTAGGCCCTAATACTACGCAAACAAAAGCGTACAATTTAGAAGGCAAAACGGTGAAAGGAAAGCTAGAGCTGCGGGTAAAGAGAGTAAAAACAAAGGCGAGTGATGGACCTGTACTTATTGATATTAAAAAAGGTTTAAGAATTACATTTGGTGTAAGAGGTTTAAAACCTCAATCAGCAACAGCAGTGTTTCCTGCTCAAAATCTGGTCGAGCGAAATGATGAGACGAAATATACCTTTGGTGGAGCTGAATTAACTCAGGTAAACGTGAAGACAGGTTCTATCCTAATGAAGGTAGAATCAAGTATTGAAGAGGCAATCATTTTACAATACAAGATTCCTCAAAGTAGCAGATCTGGACAAAGTGGGCCTATTTATAAAGAGTGGAAGATTCCAGCATCTCCGAAAGGACAACGGATTTATTTGGAAGAACGGTTTCCAATTGATGGTTTTGTAATTCATTTATATGGTGAAAAAAACTCAGTTGCCCCCTATTTTAACCATATCTATAATGAATTGGTTGCAAAAATAGAATATACGGGCATAGAGAGAACCCTTTCACTAAGTGATAAAATTAAAATTGAGTTTGGCCTAGTAGATGTAATCCCAGAGTTGATAATCGGAGACCCGGGGTTGCACAATTTCACCATAAAAGACTCTTTAGAATTGCCAGCGCTTAAAAATTTTAAAGGAAACTTGTCTTTAGAGGATGCATCTCTAGAACTAAATTTTTACAATAGTTTTGGCATCGAATCTTTAATCACTACGAATGAAATTGTTGGACAAAATTCGGGAGCAAATAAAAAGGTTAAATTAACATCAACCGCTTTAAGTTCACCCATATTTCTCAAGCGAGCCGTAAATCTTGGAACATCATTAAAACCTGACGAACAAATACTTACACTCAACAAGAGCAATTCAAACATTAAACAGTTTATTGAAAACTTACCAGATCGTATAGTACCCAACATACAAGTAAAAATCAGACCAAATGGCACGTTAAATCAATCAGATTTCGCCTTTGATTATAGTAAGCTTCTAGTCAATTTTAAACTTGAAGTTCCTTTAATTGTGGGCCTAAAAGACTTGACTGTTACAGAAACCCGAAAATCAAATTTATTTGAATATGAGCAGATTAGCAATTTAAAAGAGGCCAAGCTTTCTGTTTTAGCGTTAAATGAGTTTCCAATTGAAGCGGTATTGGAATTAGCATTTTTAGATGATAACGGCGTAGTTATGGCATTGGCCTTTAAAAACGAAAATAATATTATTAAAGAGGCTGAAGTAGATCCGGTAACAGGTAAAACTTTAGTAGCCAGGCAAAGCGAACTGGTTGCTATGCTGAATCGGTCTGATATGCTTGCAATACAAAATGCGACGCAAATCAGAATCACAGGTCGCTTTTCAACAACAGATGCAAAGCGCTATAAAATGTATAGCGATTATAAAATTAAGCTTAAAATAGTATCGGATATTACCTATGAGAATAAGTTATAGTTTCATACTCGTTTTTATCGTTTTGTTTGCTAGCGCTCAATATTCAATGAAGTCAGAGAATCAATTTGTATTCTTGAGCAGTGGTTTGGATGATTTATGGACTCCTAACGCTATAAAAATAGAACTAGATGCAAATGTAGGATCGAACAGTTTTAATAATGGAATGTTTAATGATGTCCTATTTAGATCTGGGTTTATTTCTGATGGAAAGCAAACATTTTTAGAATCTCAAAAAAAGCGAACAAATTTTTATGCTCAAATTAAAGGGGAAATGGAGTATAAAATCAATTCCTCTGTTGGGGTTTATGCAAAAAATAGAAACGTGGTCGGATACTCTGGTGGAACGGCATTTACGCAGTTAATTTTATTTGGAAATGCTGCTTTTCAAGATCAGAAAGTAAGTAGTGGGAATCTTAATTTTTTAAGTGGATCAGCTGTTTCAGGGGGTATAACCCTAAAAACAATGAAGGATAAAAAGGTTAGTGCAAAACTAGGAATCGGGTTAAATGGAATTACAAGTTATAGGCAAATCAATGCATCAAGCGTTTCTCTTTATACAGCAACGAATGGTGAATTTGTAGAAGCAGATTTTGATAAGCTTTCTTCATCTCGTGTTGGAACAGGAATTAATGGAATTGGTTTGGATCTCAACTATAATATTGATTTTAAGATGAGTGAAAAAATAACGTTGGGCCTCAATTTAGCAGATTTAAACATAAATTATTTGTTTCATCAAAACGAAACTTACATAGACACAACGGCATCTTTTGCCGGATATAAATACCAATTTGGCAATAAGGATGCTTCCTTTTCTAAATTTATAGATACCTCTTATACAGCATTTATAGACAGGAGTGTTAAACCTAAAAAGTGGCTTAGTTTGCCCTCAAATATCAATATAAGTGGCAGTTATATGGTTAGTGAAAATTCAAAATTACTGTTAGATTTTAGAGCCATAGACTTAGGAAATTTTGGTATCAGCGGAAGTCTTGCCCTCGACCATCGTTTGTCCGAAAACGTAAAAGTATTATCTGCTTTAGGTTATGGAAGTTTCACCGGACTAACCTGGAGAGAGGCTATCGAAATAAGTACAACGAAAGGATTTAACTACTATCTAAACTTTATGGGTTTACAATCTGCATTTGCACCACTTCAAACACATAATTATAGTTTAGGGATTGGTTTAGCCAAGCGTTTTTAGTTAGGCATACAAAGGAAAATCCTTCATCCAGGCATTTACCTCTTTTTTCACCTCATTAATTATAACCTCATCGTCTGGATTCATTAGTACACGGTCAATAAGCTCGGCTATTTTTTCCATATCATCGGTTTTCATACCACGAGTGGTTATAGCTGGAGTTCCAATACGAATACCTGAAGTCACAAAAGGTGACCGAGTCTCAAAAGGAACAGCATTTTTATTAATGGTGATATCGGCTTTTACCAATGCATTTTCGGCTACCTTACCCGTGAGTGTGTCACTTTTAGGTCTTAGGTCTATAAGCATCATGTGGTTATCTGTTCCACCAGATATTATTTTATAGCCTCTAGCTACCATAGCAGTAGCAAGTGCTTGTGCATTTTCCATTACTTGCTTGCAATACTCTTTAAACGCTGGTTGCAAAGCTTCACCATAGGCTATAGCTTTGGCAGCAATAATATGTTCTAATGGTCCGCCCTGGGTTCCAGGAAAAACAGCTCCATCAAGTACGGCACTCATTTTTTTAATTTCTCCTTTGGGTGTGGTTAATCCCCATGGGTTATCAAAATCTTTTCCCATCATAATCATTCCGCCTCGTGGTCCGCGTAAGGTTTTATGGGTTGTAGTGGTTACGATGTGGCAATGTGGTATAGGATCACTAAGTAGGCCAGCGGCTATTAATCCACTTGGATGAGAAATATCTGCAAGTAACAAAGCACCTACCTTGTCTGCAATCTCTCTGAATCTTGGGAAATCCCAGTCTCTAGAATAAGATGAAGCTCCGCAAATAATTAACTTAGGTAAGACCTCTAGCGCAATAGCTTCTACCTTATTCATATCTATGAGTCCAGTTTTTTCTTCTACACCATAAAACGCTGGTTTATAAAGTTTTCCAGAAAAATTTACAGAACTACCGTGGGTTAAGTGACCGCCGTGCGATAGGTCAAATCCGAGAATTTGATCTCCAGCGTTGAGCACGCCGAGCATTACGGCTGCATTTGCTTGTGCACCACTGTGTGGTTGTACATTCACCCAATCAGCACCAAAAAGCTCTTTGGCTCTGTCTATAGCCAATTGTTCTATTTGATCCACGATTTCACAACCGCCATAGTAGCGCTTTCCTGGAAGTCCCTCTGCATATTTATTAGTAGCCACACTACCCATAGCGCTCATTACTTCTTTTGAGGTAAAGTTTTCGGAAGCGATGAGTTCTATTCCATTTTGTTGACGATCTAGCTCCTTGGCTAAAAGGTCAAATATTATATCTGCCATTTGAATTCAGTTTTATGTGTAAATGAGTACGGAAATCTTTTGTAAATCCTAAAAATGTTTTTGTTTAGATTAATTTTTGAGATGCTAAAGAGAATACTAAGTAAACTACCAAACAAAGAAAAGCGCCTAAAAAATGTAGCCATCCTATTAGTAACATACATGTAAATAACATTGCAACTCGAATACTGTTTAGCTTTTTGTTTTGTGATCCGATTTTAATAGAGAAGAGCTTGATATTACTTACCAACAAGAGAGCGCCAATGATGCAAAACAACATGATGAAAAAAGGATTATTCAACCAACTATTGGCTAATTCAAATTGTTCTCCTGCAAGCGGAAGGGCAAATGAAGCGAGTGCAAGCGCAGGCGTTGGCAAGCCACTGAAATAATCATTGTTCTGTTCAGAAACATTAAACTTAGCTAATCTATAACCCGAAAAAACAGCAATTAACAATGGAAAGTATACAACAAATGATCCTGTTTCGTACAACTCATTGCTCCAGTAATTAAATAATACTAGTGCCGGAGCTACCCCAAAACTTACCATATCTGCCATAGAATCAAGCTCTTTACCTATGGAAGAACTCACATTTAAAAGACGCGCAGCTGTACCATCTAAAAAATCAAAAATCAAAGCAGCAACAGCCCAATAGGCAGCATTCAAAAACTCTAATTGAAAAGCGCTGATGATGATAAACGTACCACAAAGCAGATTGGAAAGGGTAAGTAAATTAGGTATCTGTTTCTTTAGGTTAAGCATTAGTAATTTTACCGTAGGTGTAATTGTTTTTGGTTCTTAAAAGGAATACGTTTCTCAATACCTGTAACGCTGTTAAAATACCCTTTAAAGACGCCACAAAGATGGTTTAAATATTTACTTTTAGAATAAAGCAAATGGAGAATTCATAAAAAAGAATACGACATATCTGTGGTTCAAATTTTAGTATTATGCAACCTGCTAATCAGGTCATTTGGCTGTAAACCCATCGTCTAACTAGCCCCTTTGGCATAACCTGGGTTAAAAACGCTTTAAGCTTAATTTGTCGCCCATGAATGAACACTACTTTTTTCTTTTTCATTTGACGAAAACCAAAGGCTGCTACTTCTGCAGAAGTTGGATTACTACTGTTGGGATCAAGTTTCCCAAAACCTGCCATTTCACCAAATTCACTTTGGGTAGAACCTGGACATAAAGTGCATACATAAACTCCATAGGGTGTCAATTCTTCGGCGATTGCTTCTGAAAAAGCTAATACATAATGCTTCGTTGCAAAATACACACTCATCATGGGTCCGGGCCTAAAAGCCGCATCTGACGCAACGTTTAATATCGTACCTTGGTTTCTGAGCTTCATATCAGCACCAAACAATCGAGTTAGCTTGGTAAGTGTAAGAATATTCAGATTTATCATCTCTTCCTGCTTGGCTAAATCGCTGTCTACAAACTCACCATGATCGCCAAAACCAGCGTTGTTTATTAAAAAATCAATTTTAATGTCCCGTTTTTGAATTTCATCATAAAGTTTTTCAGCACTGTTTGGTACTGCCAAATCCGTAGGAATTACAGTTACGTTAACACCATAGTTTGTCTCTAGAAATAAGGCATGTTTTAGCATGTTTTCTTCTCTTCTAGCCACTAAAACTAAGTCTATTTTATCCTTGGCAAATTCGGTTGCAAACTCTTTCCCAATGCCTGCTGAAGCTCCCGTAATGAGTGCTATCATAAATACTTACCAATGCATAGATGATGTAAAATTTGGTTTACAAGCACGAGCTTTTTTAAACAAATCTGGGATCTGTGCTCATTACGGTTCCACACGAATCGCAAGTGCGTAATTCTTCAGAAGCGTAAAACTCCTTAAATCGAGGTATAAAATCTTTTTCAATATCGGTAAGTGGGAATTTGTATTCGTGAAGCTTATGATTGCAATTTTCACAAAACCAAATAAGTCCATCTTGCTCGTTATTCGTTCGTTTACACTCGATAACTAGGCCAATACTTCCTTCACTTCGTACAGGTGAGTGCGGTACTTTGGCGGGTAAAAGAAACATATCTCCCGCTTTTATCGGAATATCTATCGCTTCTCCATTTTCTTGTATTCGGACATTAATGTCGCCCTCTAACTGGTAAAAAAGTTCTTCTGTTTCATTGTAATGGTAGTCCTTTCGAGCATTAGGTCCTGCAACAATCATTACGATGTAATCTCCTGCATCTTTATACAGGTTTTGATTTCCCACTGGTGGCTTAAGCTCAGCTCTATGCTCGTCTATCCATTTTTGTAGGTTAAAAGGTCTTCTTACTGCCATTTTATGTCTAATTTTAGACGAATTTAAGGATTATCTATCACTTCACAATATCCAAAGAATTGTAGTACGTTTGCATGAGGAAATATTAATAAAAAAAAGTATGTTATTGTTTTTAAGTATGGGCGGAATGGAGTGGTTAGTTATCATATTTGCCATTCTTTTGCTATTTGGAGGAAAAAAAATTCCAGAATTAATGAAAGGGTTAGGATCGGGTATTCGTGAGTTTAATAAGGCGAAAAATGATGTAACCGAGCAATTAAGAGAAGGTATGAACGAAAAGCCAAAAACCGATTCTAAAACAGAGGACAAGTCCGCTGAATGATTGCAAAAAAATACACATCACTTGCCCAAATCCAGTCAGATATAAGCCAAGGAAAAACAACCTGTACTGACTTAGCCAACTACTATCTTCAACAGAACGAAGAACACACGCAATTAAATGCAGTGTTAGAAGTTTTTGGAGAAGAAGTGAAAATTCGCGCAGCGGCAATAGACCAAAAAGTAAAAAACGGAACTGCCGGTAAATTAGCAGGAATGTTTCTTGCTATTAAGGATAATATCTGCTACAGAGGACACAACGCTTCTGGCTCTTCCAAAATACTAGAAAACTACGAAGCAGTATATACAGCTACAGCTTTACAACGCCTTCTGGACGAAGATGTCATTGTAATTAGTAGAACTAATTGTGATGAATTTGCCATGGGAGCCAGTAATGAAAATTCAGCTTTTGGCCCAGTTAAAAATGCAGCAGATCACGCTAAAGTGCCAGGGGGTAGCTCCGGTGGCAGCGCCGTTGCTGTTCAAGCAGATTTGTGCTTAGCAGCACTTGGATCAGATACGGGAGGTTCGGTTCGCCAACCAAGCTCTTTTACAGGCACCTTTGGACTAAAACCTACCTACGGCAGAATATCCAGATACGGCTTGTTTGCGTATGCTTCAAGTTTTGATCAAATTGGTCCGATAACCAGCAGCGAAGAAGATGCGGCATTGTTGCTTGAAATAATGGCCGGTAAAGATGCATTTGATGCCACTTCTTCATCTGCGCCTGTTGAAAAATTTGTAGCCAATACCACCAAAAAATATAAAATAGCCTACTCTAAGGAGGCCATGCTTAGTGAAGGGTTAGCAGATGACGTTAAGTCTGCTTACATTTCGCTTATAGACAAATTAAGAGCAGACGGACATACCGTAGAAGAGCAGTCATTTCCCTACCTAGATTATATGGTTCCTTGCTACTATGTGCTTACTGCAGCAGAGGCGTCTTCTAACCTTTCTCGTTATAGTGGTATGCTCTACGGGCACAGAAGTAGTGAAGCGCACGATATAGAGTCTACGTTTAAAAAATCAAGAAGTGAAGGTTTTGGTCATGAGGTGAAAAGAAGAATTATGACAGGTACTTTTGTGTTAAGTGCAGATTCTTATGAAGCTTATTACACCAAAGCATTAAAGGTGCGCAATGTAATTAAGATAGAAAGCGAAAAAATCTTAGAAAACTATGATTTATTTCTATGTCCTACTGCCCCTACTACGGCCTTTGAATTGGGTGGTGAAAAAACAAAAGACCCCATTCAAATGTGGCTCGCAGATATGTTTACGGTACAAGCTTCTTTAGCTGGTTTACCTGCTATTTCTATACCTACAGAAGAATCAAATGGCCTGTCTATCGGAATGCATTTTATGACGAAAGCATTTGCCGAAAACGAATTGTTTAACATTTCGAAAATAGTGACAGGATATTATGCGACCTAGCTTATTATTTTTAGTTGGCATATTATATCTGAGTTGCTTTTCGCAAATCAGCGACAAAGAAATTACATCTAGACTTAAACGAATACAATCCGAAATTCCTTTGGACGTTAATCTGGAGGTACTTGCTCAAATTACCGATTATCAAAAAACAACTAAACCCGCTAACATAGAGACCATCCGAAAATTTTTGACGTTTGATGTCGCGTTGAAAGAGTTATTTATAGAAAAAAAAGTTCCGGTTGAGTTAAGATTTGCTAGTATCTCATTAACTAATTTTAACCTAATTGAAAAAGGAGTTGATGGCAAAGAAGGTCCCTTTGGATTAAGACATAGAACAGCTATTAAAAATGGATTAGTTATAACCAATTATATCGACGAACGGAGAGATGTGTTAAAATCTGCTGCAGTGTTTTGTAAGGAAATAACCCGATTGCACGAACTTTACCGTGACTGGCGTTTGGCGATTACTGCATATAATGCGAATGAAGATGATTGGCTAAAAGCATATGCTCTTGCGGGTGATGCACGCGATTACGACATGATATGTAGTTATTTACCGGATATCGCTAAAAACACGTATCCTCATTTTGTGGCGGCAACGTATTATGCTAGTTTTTATAAAGAAATGGGGTATAAAACAAGACCAACGGCCATAAATACCGGGATTGTACCTGTTTCAAGATACACCACTTTAGAGCACTTGTCTACCGTGCTAAACGTAGATAACAAACTGCTAAAAGAACTTAATCCAACGTATAAAAAATATGTAATTCCTCAAACCACCTCACCTTTTTATGTGACTATACCATTTACCAGAATCAATCAGTTTTACGAATTGGGCAACGAGGTTTATGTCTATGCACCACTACCAGTGTTGCCTGTTGCCGAGGAAAAAGCAAAAGACACAATAAGTGCTGCACCTGTAAAAGCAAAAGAAGAAGTTCCTGTTGTGCAAAGCACAACAACAACGGTATACTACAAAGTGAGAAAAGGAGATATTCTACTGAGGATTGCTGATATATATGATTGTGAAGTGAGTGAACTAAGACAATGGAATAACATTCGAGGGAATAAAATAATCGTAAACCAACGCTTGAAAATAGTGGTCCCGTCTAGCCAACTCTCGTACTATAAAAAAATAGACAAACTGCCCAAAAGTGAATTAACGAGAATAACCTTAAAGGACTAAGTTGATGTGAAGCTTGACAGAAGTAAATATCTTGAAAGTAGAAGCGTAAGACCTACCAAATTACTTCTTGCTATAGTTGCAATAAACTTGCTCTTAGGCGTAATAGCTTGGTTATTTCCCAAAGAGGGAATATCGTTAAGTAGTACGTTTAAACTCAAATTTATTTCTGTGGATGAACTTATGGGTAACCATAGAGCTACGTATAGGGAAGTAAATATGGACAGCGTTTTGGCAGGAATTAACCCCAAAGCCAATTCTGAAGCAACGGATACATTATTGGATCTAGTAAATCTTGAGACCGATACTCTTCATCAAACGGATAAAACTGCGACATTAAGAGTTTTAGCAAGCTTCAATGAGGTTCCATATTATAGAAGGATACAAATCCCAGAAAATAATCCTAATGCACTTAAATGCCTGCAAAACGGACTTAAGAACGAAAGCAAAACGAAGGTAATTCGGATATTGCATTACGGCGATTCCCAATTAGAAGGGGATAGGATCTCGGATTATTTCAGGAATAAGTTACAGAAGGTGTATGGTGGAGAAGGACCCGGAATTGTGTTGCCAAATGAACCTGCAGCGACTTCAAGACAATCTGTTTTTGTCTCAAACAGCAAAAACATCAAGAAACATGCTTTTTATATCAATGGATCTACACGAAAAGATGGAAAATACGGAATTGGTGGATCCTCATTTACGTTTAATGGAGAGTACGCCTCTTTTTTGAACTGGACGTATAACGAGGCGCAAAAAACCCAAGAACCTACGTTTAATAAGAAAAAGCAAGATCAGGCCTATCTGCTAATTAAAAATGGAAGTAAGAGCTACGGGTCTGTAAGAAATTTTGCCCGCATAACTCTACTTTATGCGAATGAAGAACTATCTCAATTGCAATTAACCTGTGACAACAAAATCAATAATTATAACTTAAAACCCACTAGCGACTTAGGTATACAACAATGGGATTTGAGAACGAATAAAGAACTTAGACTCGATTTTATAAACGGTAAATTTCCCCTAATTTATGGCGTAGCATTAGATGGTACTAGTGGAGTAGCAGTAGATAATTTTCCAATGCGTGGCAGCTCAGCTATCGGATTTAATAAAATGAGCCAAGAGTTATATCACAAACAGTTGGAGGTGTTAAATGTAAGAGCCATCATTCTTCAATATGGCATAAATGTGATTCCAAACATACGGTCTGACTATGAATATTATAAGTCTCTTTTAACTAAACAGCTACAAAGCATTAGAGCAGCCAATCCCGGGGTTAGTATACTCGTAATAGGACCAAGCGATATGAGTAAAAATGAGGGAGGAACAATGGTTTCTTATAGTAATATACCATTGGTAAGAGATGCAATGCGGGAAGCAGCCTTATCTTCAGGTTGTTGCTTTTGGGATCTTTATGAAGCCATGGGGGGTGAAAACTCAATGGTGGCATGGGTAAATAAAGGGCTTGCGCAAAAAGATTACACGCACTTCAGTTATAAAGGTTCAAAGTATATAAGCGAGATGCTTTTTGACGCATTAATGGATAAAGTAAATAAGCAATAAGAATATGGAACTAACCCCAGACTACTTTATGAAACAAGCCTTGAAACAGGCAGAAAGCGCTTTGGCAGAAAACGAAGTGCCGATAGGCGCTATTGTAGTAGCCAATAATCAAATAATAGGAAAGGGATATAACCAGGTAGAACGATCCAACGACCCTACAGCACACGCAGAAATGCTGGCAATAACCGCTGCTAGCTCGTATTTAAATTCCAAGTTTTTGCAAGATTGCCAATTATACGTTACAGTAGAACCTTGTCTAATGTGCTATGGAGCCATAAAAAATGCGCGTATCAAAAACATCTTTATTGGTTGTCTAGAGCCTAAACACGGCTTTACTAATTTTTTAAATTCAGACCACAAACTCGTTATAAAATCTGGTGTTTTAGAAGAGGAATCCATAGTGCTTATGAAGTCCTTTTTTCAAGAGAAACGATAGTTGTAATCGCCTAAAAACGGAACACTGCCGTTCCCTTTAAACCAAAAGCTTTTGCATTAGGATGACTTTCATCAAGGTAAGTAAGTCTATGTATAAAGTCTAGCCTCACAAAGCGGAAGATGTTTTCTATGCCGTAACCAAGCTCCATATAGGGTTTACCTCCCACAAAAAAGCTAGGAGTGGTTATATTGGGATTGTTTAGTGGCATCAAACTTTGATTGTAAAGACTCATTGTACCATAGACGCCCTTAAAATTTACAAATTCCCGCCATTTTAACTTTTTAATAAGCGGAATCCGATTAAAAAACAAGCCATTAAACTGATGCTCATAATCTACAGAAGCATATTGATCTGCTGCAAACTCAAAGAAATCCATCAGATTGTAACTAAGATTATTGCTAAAAAAGGATTGATTCCCTCGCATAATAAACAGGGAGGGATAAGGCGCTTGTCCAAAAGTTTTGTAGGCCTTTACCGTATATTGAAAAGTACCCCAATTTCCTAAACTGTTAAATTGCCAAAGCTCTATTCCAAATTTATTAAAAGTGAATTCACCACCTAGTACATCGTTAAAACTGTGAGTATAATCCAGCGATAGCACAGGAGCCTTAAGATTTCCAAGACTATATCTGTTTGTATTTCGATAGATAAATTGCTCTTTATAAGAAAATCGACCACGAAGATTGATGCTGGTTATGTCATAGTCGCTTTTTAAAGGTGAGTTAGAATCACCCGGGTTAGAATAGTATCCGAATTTAAAGTCACCCACTTTTTCAAATTCGTATGTCTTGTGCGTTAGATTAACGGATTGTGTATATCCCTTAATCAACTCTTTTTCAGCCCAAATACGTTGCGTAAAACTTCTACTGAGCCTATTGGTTCCCAACATCGAAAAAGCATCGTACAATGCAGAGGTCGCTACATACTCATCTGTAAGACCTATAAGTTCAACATCTTTTTTTACAAATGCGCCGACTTTACCCCACTTGGCTCTGTCAAACACGTACTCATTAAATATCCCAAACTTAAACTGCTTGTCACCAAATCCATATGCGCCATATGTCCTAAATTGGTAGTCTTTGCTAAACTGAGGTGAAGTTCTAAAACCTACCCTAGTGCGTACACCTTCTAGCTGATTATACCCTAGAATGTAATACCACGGACCGAGATCTATTTCGCCTTTGGGTATATGCCCTTCTATGGCTATTTCTACAATGTCAACATAGCTTTTAATCAGCGGTTGGTTCTTGAGGGAATCTACCATTTGGTAGATGCGTTTGTCTTCAAGGGAGATCTGTTCGTGTCTTGCGGTGTCCCAATAGATGTCACTCTTGGTAAATGAATTTTCGACCACGCTTATTTTGTCTTCGTAAAAAGGCAATTCGTGTACTCTGTTTATTTTTATGTTTTTGGTAGAATTGTAGTATAAACCAATCATACCGACGGTACTATTGGTTAGTTCGGCAATGTCTATAAGTACCCTCGTTTTGTTGGGTAACCAATAGGTTGGTTCTACTTCCACAAATTCCTGTTGAATCTTTAGTTTTTCGATAAAGTTAAGATTTGCCTTATTGCCTATTTCTAGGCTTAATCGTTTTAGTGCATACGAATTTGCCTCAATCCATATGATACCGCTAAAAACCAGATCCATGGGGTTTTTAGGATCAACTTTTATTTGATAGCAAGGAACGCCACCTATCTCGATACTATCTATTAAGGTAAAAAAATAATAGGCTTTTGCCTGAAAACTAAGCGGAGATATAAAATCTTTGTCTAAAATGTAAAGGTTGTTTTCGTAAAAATTGTATTGCTGAAAAGTAGAACCGAGTATTTGAGAAACATAACTTTCTTCGCCCACTCCCACTCCTTGTATCTTAGTGGCTTTTATTACTTCTTTGGTACGTCTGGGTATTTTTCTGAAGTAATAATCACTAATGGTTTCAGAAACAAAAACAGGTAAGACCTTTTGACTTCCTGAATCGCTAAAGGATGAAATGGTATCAAATAGTGGCTCCATTGCACTAAATAGTTTCCGTTTTTTAAATTTATCAGAAACATTATCTACGGCAAGCTGCACTTTATTGTATCCCTCATATTCGTAGTATTCTATTTTGTCAGGATTATACTCTTTCTTACGTTTTTCAGCGCGTTTCATAATCACATCGGCAGGATTTATACCTCCTGGACGTACTATAAATTCTTGTAAGCTATTGGCAGATTCTGAAAGGGAAAAATCTATGATTTGTTTTTGGCCGGTGACTACACTTTTTTTTACCAAATTGTATCCCATATAAGAGGCGACTAAACTATCCACCGTGAGTGATGTCCGTATCTCATAAAAGCCATCAAAATCAGTTACTGCGCCTAGACTTACATTATTACCCCTTAAGGTAACATACGGTAAAGGTTCACCCGACTTAGAATCGGTAACCCTGCCCGTTATAGTGGTTTGTGACCAACTAGTCAACCACACAAAGCTAATTAATGTAATAATAAGTACTCTCAAAACAACAGGGCAAGTATAGTCTTTTTACCCTTAAAGAAACAGCCTTAACTGGCTAAAAATGTTTCAACGGCTTCTACAAAAGCTTGTGGTTGTTCGGCATGTATCCAGTGCCCCGAATTTTTTATTTCCATAAAACTAGCTTGCGTAAATGTATTTTCTATGTTAACAATATCATCATGGGTAATGTATCCCGAATTTTCACCGTATATGAAGAGTGTGGGTGCGTTTATAAGCCATTGAAAATCAAGTGCTGAAATCATCTGAGGATAGAATGATTCGATAGGCTTTAGGTTAAATTTTAAGTGGTACCCTTTTTCAGACCTGTCTAAATTTTTAAGTAAAAACTGACGTACACCAGCATTAGGCTCTAGTACTGCAAGAGCAGCATCTGCCTCAATTCTATTTTGACACATAGAAAAATCAATAGTATTAAACGCCGTAAAATAGGCGTCATGACCAGACTTGTATGCCCGTGGACTAATATCAACCACAATTAGTTTATGTAACTTGTCAGGGTGTAAATCAGCAAATCTCATAACAGTTTTACCTCCCATAGAATGCCCCATGATATTTGCAGTTGCAATTTGCAAATCGTCCATGAGTTCTGCTAAATCGTCTGCCATGAGTTCAAACGACATATCGTTTGAATGAGGGCTATTGCCATGATTACGCTGGTCTATGCTTATTACCGTATATTCATCGGAAAGTTTTCTGGCAATGTTGTGCCAGTTGTCTAACATACCAAATAATCCATGCAGAATAAAAAGGTGCTTTTGAGCATCACTTGAAGTACATGGATATAGTTTGTAGTTTAGTTTCATACGTATATAAAAAAAGGGTAAAAAGTAAACACGATTAAGTTTCTACCCTTTACCCTTTCAATTATGATTTGTTAATTAATCTAAGATATCCTCTACTGGAGTATAGTCTAGGTTAAATGCATCTGACACACCTTTGTAACAGACTTTTCCGTTTACTACGTTTAGTCCAAGTTTTAACTCTCTGTTTTCGTTACATGCTTGTTTCCAGCCTTTGTTAGCCAGTTGTATAGCATACGGAAGAGTTGCATTGGTAAGTGCTACTGTTGAAGTATAAGGAACTGCTCCAGGCATGTTAGCCACACAGTAATGTACTATATCATCTATGATGAAAGTTGGATCTTCGTGTGTAGTAGGTTTACAGGTTTCTATACATCCACCTTGATCTACAGCTACGTCTACGATTACGGTACCTGGAGACATTAGCTTAAGCATATCTCTAGTGATTAGATTTGGAGCTTTTGCACCAGGAATAAGCACTGCACCAACGATAAGGTCCATATGTGGAATCAAATCACGAATGTTCATCTCGCTACTAAAACGAGTTACTACATTTGCAGGCATAACGTCATTTAGGTATCTAAGTCGCGCTAAGCTCACATCAAGTATAGTAACTTGAGCGCCTAAACCAGCTGCCATTTTAGCTGCTTGAGTTCCTACAACACCACCACCTATTACAAGAACTTTTCCTGGAGGCACACCTGGTACGCCACCTAAAAGAACTCCTTTACCTTTTATTGGTTTCTCAAGGTATTTAGCACCTTGTTGTATTGCCATTCTACCAGCTACTTCACTCATTGGCACAAGTAATGGTAAGCTACGGTCTGGAGCTTCCACCGTTTCATATGCTAAACAAACAGCATCACTTGCGATCATAGCATGCGTAAGAGGCTCATAACTAGCAAAGTGGAAATAGGTAAATACTAATTGATCTTTCTTTATAAGCTTATATTCTGCTTCAATAGGCTCTTTCACCTTCATGATCATTTCAGCAATTGCATAAACCTCTTCAATGGTGTTTAAAATCTGTGCTCCAGCATCCATATACATTTGGTTGTTGAATCCAGATCCTACTCCGCCGTCTTTTTGTACGTATACCGTATGGCCTCTCTTGGTAAGCTCTAAGGCTCCACCTGGTGTTAGGGCAATACGATTCTCGTTATTCTTGATTTCTTTAGGTACACCAATTATCATTTTTGTATTATTTTAAGTGCTGCAAAAGTAGGTTTTTTGGCTTTCGGTTGGTCGATTTTTAAAATTGAACGAATCTATATATCAATACCCTCCATATAGAATTTTGGAATACTCACAACAGCGTGTCCGTTAATCACTTTATCTATTTCCACCACGTAGCAAATTAGGCTAAATCAAAAAGTGATATCAATAGTGTGAGTACATCTTTGTACAGGACTAGACTCTTGTTATACCTAGCACATTTCTAAACGAAAACTAACCTACTATCTCTCTGGCTACTACTTCAGGCAGCTTACCTTCGGCTAGGCCTTTCGTTATTTGTGATTGATGGTTTTCTATCTTCGCCAAGAGCAGATCTTGTATGGTTTTTTGAGTCCAATAGTACATTTGCGCTTGCCGATTTTTTGATTTCCAAAGATTCTCAATCATCGTAGCATCAAATTCAGTCACTTTATCCCAAAATATAGCTATTCCTTTTTCATGTAGAGCGGATGCAGTTATGACTTTAGGCACCCATTTATTTTCATTTTCCGGCATTAGATGCAGCGCCATACTGTATTCTTTTGCGGTTAGACTTGCTTGCCGTTCGGCATCTCCATCTGCTTTATTTACCACGATAACATCAGCCATTTCCATGATTCCCCGCTTTATGCCTTGTAATTCATCACCTCCTCCCGGATTCAACACTAGTGTAAATACGTCTGAAAGTTGCGATATTTCTGTCTCGCCTTGCCCTACTCCAACACTCTCTATGAGTATAGTATTGTAACCAGCCGCCTCACAAAGGAGCATAGCTAATCGTGTGTTTTGTGCTAGACCTCCGAGTTGTGCTCCAGAGGCAGTGGGTCTTATGTAGGCCCTTTCATGCGAACTTAAATAGTTCATTCTGGTTTTATCTCCTAGGATGCTACCATGGGTTTTACCACTACTGGGATCCACACTCAACACTGCAATTTTTCGTAAAGGATCTTGAAGTATATACTTGCCTAATGATTCTATAAACGTGCTTTTACCGGCTCCTGGTGTTCCTGTTATCCCTATTCTAAAGGTATCGTTTTGTGGTCCAAAGTGTGCAATTACTTCAAGTGCTAAGTTTCGTTTTTCGGGTAAAGAACTCTCTGCCAAGGTAATGGCTTTACTTAGGGTTCTGGTGTCTCCAGCGGTTATTCCTGATACGAGCTCTTCTTTTGTCATTCCTCAAAAAATATTCGGTTTACACGCTCACTTACGTTCGTCAGTATTTCATAGGGAATAGTTCCAATAGTGGCAGCGAGTTCTTCTACGCTAGGGCTATCTCCAAAAATAATTACTTCGTCTCCTTCTTGGCAAGTAATGTCGGTAACATCGCACATGGTCATATCCATACACACATTGCCAACTACTGGGGCCATTTTTCCGTTGATGCTAAAACTCCCCTTACCTCGGCTAAAAAGACGACTATACCCATCGCCATAACCAACGGCTACAACGGCTATCTGTCTGTCTTTATAGGATTTATCATGTTGTCCATAGCCTATTCCTGCTCCAGCGGGTACTGTTTTTAGTTGACTTATATAGGTCTTAAAACTGCTTACAGGAAGTAACTTAGTGCCTTTCTCAATTGGAGATATTCCATAAAGCCCAATACCTAATCGCACCATATCAAACGTTGCCAAAGGAAAACGTTCTATACCGGCACTATTTGCTATATGCTTGATCACGCTTTTGCCAAGAGTAGCTTCTATTGCTCTACAAATAGTGGTAAATGTAGCAATTTGTTGGTTCGTAAAATCGTCTAATTCGCTAGTATCGGAAGCTGCTAAATGACTAAATACCGAAACCACTTCCATTTTAGAATTTATTTTTAAAAGCGAAAGTAATTTAGGTAAGTCATGTTGATCAAAGCCCAAGCGGTGCATACCCGTATCAAACTCCAGGTGAATTTTTAACGAAGCATTTTTTACTTTTTCAAAGCTTTCAAAGGAATAAATAACCGGTTGTATATTTTGTTCTAGGTAAGGTGTCAGGTCATTTAAATCGGGATTTAGCACCATAATAGGCAACACTATCCCAGAGGATTTTAAATCAGTTGCTTCATCGGTATAGGCGACACCAAGGTAATTTATCTGATTAAATTCAAGACGTTTGGCTATTTGATACCCACCGCTGCCGTAGGCTAAGGCCTTAACCATAGCCATTATTTTTGTCTGAGGGCCAACTTTATTTTTAACTATGTTAAGGTTGTGCTGCATGCGAGTCAGGTTTACCTCTAGTGCCGTTTGGTGTGTTTTTACCCGCAGTCGTTCTGCTATTTGTTCAAAAGCAAAATGACGCGCTCCTTTTAGTAAAATAGTTTGATTTTTTAACTCATAAAGGGAATGTTGCCTTAAGAATGTTGCCGTATCCGGATAAAATGTAGCCGGTAGTGTAAACAGACGAGATGCCTCAGTTATTTCTTTTCCAATGCCTATAAGTTGATTTATAGAATGATCGTTTAAGAGCAAATTTAAATTTGCATACAGCACATTGGGTCCGGCATTAGATTGTTGAATATCCGAAATAATTACCGTAGCATACTGTTTGCTACTTTGCTGTTTCATGAAGTCCAATGCCATTACAGTCGACTGATAGTCGGCATTGTAGTAATCTAAAATCAATTGACAATTATTAATGCCAGCCACATGTTGTAACCTCATATCTACTATAGGAAGCGTGGAGACACGCACAGCGGTGTCGCTTAAGTTAGCTCCGAGTGCTACTGCTGTTGTTAAAGCAGTTAAGGCGTTTTCAACAGAGGCTTTATCATACTGCGGAAGATAAATCGAAGTACGTTCAGCTTTGTAATTCAGGGTAAACTCTCCATCTTCACCAAGCGTTACTTTTATATCAGAGGTTGAATCGTATCCGAAAGAGAATACTTTTTTCCCGCTAGTATTAAGAGCTTTTATGGCCAACTCTTCGCTACTTGGACATACTATAAAATCACAATTTTTAAAAAGCTGTAGTTTTTCAGTTAATTTATCTTCATCGGTGGCAAATTGAGCACCATGGGCATCGCCTAAATGGGTAAATACGCCAACAGTGGGTCGAATAACGCTTTCTAATCTGACCATCTCATTGGGCTGAGATATCCCAGCTTCAAAAACACCTAAGGAAAAATTAGAGGAAAGTTGCCAAACGGATAAGGGAACCCCGATTTGAGAATTATAACTTTTCGGACTTCGGCATATTGCAAATTTATCCTTTAGCAAATGATTGATATATTCTTTCACAATCGTTTTCCCGTTACTTCCTGTAATAGCGATAACAGGAATGGAAAACTGCTCACGATGGTACGCAGCTAGTTTTTGCAATGCATCTAACGTATTGGCAACCAAGATATAATTGGATTCTTCCTTTGGTTTTTCGCTAACCAAAAGTCCTGCAATATGTTGCCGTAATGTTTGGGCTATATAGTGGTGCCCATCATTTTTAGAAGTAACAATGGCAACAAAAAGAGAAGATTCGGCAAGTTGAATCTTACGAGAATCAGTGGTAATATTTTGGATGATAACTGAACCGTTACCATGCAATTGACCACCTACTATTTTTGCTATTTCGGTTAAGGAGTACAAGTGAATTACAAAAATAGGCTTATTGTACACTAATTTAGCAGCTTTCAAATGTTAGAGCAGAATAAAAAGAAATACACACCCACTCAAGCTAAAAGTCTAATAGCTAAATATTGTGCCTATCGGGAGCGCTGTCACCAGGAAGTGCGTGATAAGCTATATAATTATGGATTAATCCCAGATGATGTAGAACTCCTCATTTACGAACTTATTCAGCAGGATTTCATCAATGAAGAGCGATTTACATTAGCTTTTGTTCGAGGAAAATTTGCTTATAAAAAGTGGGGCAAAAACAAGATTGTACGGGAATTAAAAAAAAGAAAAATATCGGATTACTGTATCAAGAAAGGACTTAATGAAATAGATATGGATAAATATGACGATACGCTGGTTGATCTTCTTACCAAAAAAATACATAGTTTAAGCGGAATAAAAGGATACCAAAAAAACTACAAAGCGGCTCAATTTGCCATTGGCAAAGGCTATGAATCAGACATGGTGTGGTCCATTATTAAATTGCATTTTCTAGAAATATAGTAGCAAATGGATATTTTAAATCACCTTACTATTCCAAGTCCATTGCATCAAGTGCGTACAGCTTGGAGCGCTGCCGCTTCCGTAGCGTTATACATGAAAAGAGATGACCTTATTCATACTATAATTTCGGGCAATAAGTGGCGCAAATTATCCGGGATCTTAAGTCATTTCGATAAGACTACCTATCGTGAAATCATAACATTTGGAGGTGCATTTTCAAATCATTTAGTTGCTACTGCAGCTAGTTGTGCGATACTAAAAATACCATGTACGGGCATTATTAGAGGAGAAGAGCCAAAACAACTAAACGGTGTTCTAAAGCTATGCAAGATGTATGGTATGGGTTTAACATTTGTCACGCGAGAAGAATATAAAGAGCATAATCGCCAATTGGGTGTTTATGAAGAAAAGCTCTTTATACCCGAGGGTGGCGCTTGCGAACAAGGCACACTAGGATGTTTTGAGATACTAAAAGAAATAGAGTTAAAAGGAGTCTCTAGGGTGTTTGTGGCATGCGGTACAGGCACAACTCTTGCGGGAATGTCAAAATATATGGACAGTATAAATGATGATACATCTTTGTGCGGCATACAAGTACTAAAGGGCAATGGCTACATCGCCAAAGACCTCCAAGACGTTTATGGGATTCATAACGTAACCATATACGACGAGTTTCATTGTGGTGGATATGCCAAGACATCGCCAGAACTGATGGATTTCATCAAAGAATTTACAGCAGAAACCGGAATACTATTAGATCCTGTTTATACCGGAAAAATGATGCTAGCCATAAAGAAGCTATGTATTTCAGGAGATATAAAACAAGGCGATAAAGTGATTGCTGTTCATACAGGCGGCCTCACGGGATGGTTTGGTAAAGTAGACGAATTATAATTTTAGGAACAAATAATAATCCTTCTGACTTCGTTTGACATGATTGTTTTCTTGTTTTTCTTTCATTTCATATTCTTTCTTAGAACGCTATTTCAAGACTAGACATAAGCACCCATAAAAAAAGCCCCAACGTTAGTCGAGGCTTTTTTATGGGTTAGATTTTTTTATTGCTCTGGAGCTACAACAGTAGGAGCTGCAACAGGCGCCGCTTTATTAACGTTGCCACGTATAGTTAAAAACTCTGTTCCTCCCTCACCACTGTGGGTTACTGTAATTGTTTTGGTAAAGTTACCTGGTCTTCCTTTAGAATCAAAAGTAGCCGTAATCACGCCTTCTTTTCCTGGAGCAACTGGCTCTTTAGTCCATTTAGGAGTAGTACAACCACAAGAAGCTTTCACACTGTTTAAAACTAGCGGTGCATTACCCGTGTTTTTAAATGTAAATGTAACCGTTGCTTGAGTTCCTTCTTCTATTGTCCCAAAATCATGCTCGTTTTTTTCTAGGGCAATCTTCGCTTGCGCTTCTGAAGACAGTGTGATTTTTTCGTTTGTAGTCTCTACTTGTGCAATGCTTGTTGCTGCAAATCCAAATCCAAATACTGATAGTAAGATCAAATTTCTCATTTTTTGTTATTTATTTAGTGTCAAAATTAATGTTCCACACGACAAGAACAAATAGAATGCCAAAATAATAGAATTATTATAATTGTAATTTAGATGTAATTGGGTTTTCGTTTCTCTAAGAAGGCCGTCGTTCCTTCTTTAAAATCAGGAGTTTCAAAGCTTCTTGCAAAACTGTCTATTTCAAATGCTAATCCGTCCTGGTTCTCGTACAATGCATTGGTGCATTTGATAACCTCTGCAATAGCTAATGGCGATTTACCTACGAACTTTTCTATATAGGTAATACACGTTGGTAGTAATTCTGTCAGGCTAACTACCTGGGTTACCAGTCCATAATTCAATGCGGTGTTGGCATCTATAGACTTTGCGGTAATAAGCATATCTAAAGCTCTTCCTCTGCCTATGAGCTGTGAAAGACGCTGTGTTCCGCCATATCCTGGAGGTACACCAAGATTTACTTCTGGTTGCCCAAACAGCGCATTTTCACTCGCAATGCGCACATGACAAGACATAGTAAGCTCACATCCACCACCTAGCGCATAACCATTTACGGCAGCAATAACGGGTATTTCACTCTGCTCGATACGGTTAAATACGTTTCCGCCTTTGGCGCTCATTTCTTTTGCTTCAGCTTCATTAAAATGAGCAAACTCACTAATGTCTGCCCCGGCAGCAAAGGCTTTCTCACCTTTTCCGGTGATTATAATTCCTCTGATGGTTTTTTCAGCGTTTAGTCGAGCTATTTCTTGCCCTATTTCTTGAATCAGATTTATATTAAGCGCATTTAGTTTGTCCTCACGATTTATAGTGATGATCTGCACTACTCCACGATTTTCTGAGATGATATTCGTATACATTGAATTGCAAATTTAGGAAAGTCTCTATTTATGTGTAATGCCATGCTTAAATTGTATACAAGTTACATTGGTTCTAATTAACCTATGAAGCTAATTTAAATATAGGTCGCTAGCGCAGGCGAATATCTTAGAGTTATCTACCTTTGTCCTAATGCAATTGGATAAAACACTGTCATTTGATGAGTTTGCAAAAGCAAGTTTAGCAGATTGGAAAGCAAAAGCAACCAAGGATATAAAGGAGAAAAACCTTCAAGAATTAACATACACAACTTCGGATGGCATATCATTAGACCCCTATTACACGGAAGAGAATGGTATAGTTGGGAGCCACAAGTTATCCAGCAATTGGAAGATTACCCTGGTTTCCTCAAGCGAGCTTGAAGGCGTTGAAAAGACGATTACGAGCCTATCAGAACTAGGGAAAAATGGCGGACAATTGCATTTAGATAATATGAGCAAAGCTCATAATGAAGCCAATGTATATTTCGAAATGCGTACCCATTTTTATGAAAATATAGCCAAACTTAGAGCGCTTCGATTAACATTTCCAGATACAGAAATCAATGCTGTTATTCCTGCTTCAGATGACGAGTTTACACATAATAACCTTGTAAGACAGACCATAGCCGCAGCTTCTGCTATAGTAGGAGGCGCTAAGCATATTTGTATTTTACCTTTTAACAATCAAGACACAGATCAAAGTCTGCGGTTAGCCAAGAATATCCTTTTGCTTCTTAAAAATGAAAGTTATATGGCCGATATTCAAGACGCTGCAAGCGGAAGTTGGTTTTTAGAAAAACTAACGAATGAATACTTGAATCGCATCCAAGATTCTAAAGTAAAAGGCTCAAATAGCAAAGGTTCTAGTTTAATATCAATGGGTTCACAACCAGGTATTGTGCCGTATCTCCGTGGTCCATATTCAACCATGTATGCAGTGCGTCCATGGACTATAAGACAATACGCAGGATTTAGTACGGCCGAAGCAAGCAATGCCTTTTACAGACGCAATCTTGCTGCAGGACAAAAAGGACTTTCGGTAGCGTTCGATTTGGCTACACACAGAGGTTATGACAGCGATCATCCTCGTGTTACCGGTGATGTTGGAATGGCTGGTGTTGCTATTGATAGTATTGAAGACATGAAATTATTGTTCGATGAAATTCCACTGGGCGATATATCTGTGAGTATGACGATGAATGGCGCAGTGCTCCCCATCATGGCATTTTATATTGCAGCAGCTAAAGAACAAGGAGTTGATAAATTACAACTTGCTGGCACTATTCAAAACGATATTCTAAAGGAGTTTATGGTGCGTAACACCTATATATATCCGCCTTCTCCGAGTATGCGCATCATTTCAGATATTTTTAAATATACAAGCGCCAATATGCCTAAGTTTAACAGCATAAGCATAAGCGGGTACCATATGCAAGAAGCCGGCGCTACGCCAGAATTGGAGTTGGCATATACCATTGCTGATGGACTGGATTATGTGAGAACAGGTATAAACGCAGGATTAGCAATAGATGAATTTGCCCCTAGACTTAGTTTCTTTTGGGGTATAGGAATGAATTTTTACAAGGAAATTGCCAAGATGCGTGCAGGCCGACTATTATGGGCTAAACTCATTAAAAAATTTGATCCCAAGGACGAGAAATCCATGGCACTTCGTACACATTGCCAAACAAGCGGATGGAGTCTTACCGAACAAGACCCGTATAATAATGTTGCCCGAACAACTATCGAAGCCCTTGCAGCAGTTTTTGGTGGGACACAAAGTTTACATACCAATAGCTTTGATGAAGCTATGGCTTTGCCAACCGAGTTTAGCGCCAAGATTGCCCGAAACACCCAAAAAATAATCCAAGAAGAGACCGACATTACTAAAGTGATAGACCCCTGGGGTGGCAGTGATGTGATAGAGACGTACACCAAAGACCTTGCAGAAAAAGCATGGGAATACATTCTAGAAATTGAAGAGCTAGGAGGGATGGCTAAAGCTATAGAAAGCGGAATCCCGAAAATGAGAATAGAAGAATGTGCAGCTATAAAACAAGCCAATATAGATGCGGGCAAGGAAGTTATTGTAGGAATTAATAAATTTAAGGTAGATGAAAAAGCGGACTTTGATATTTTAGAAGTAGATAACCAGGCAGTGCGTATTAGCCAAATCAACAGAATTAATAAGGTTAAGGCTACTAGAGACAATGCACAGGTAGAAGGTATTTTAACGAAACTGGAAAATGCTGCATCAACGGATGACAATCTCTTGGAAATTTGTATTGAAGCTGCGGAAGCAAGAGCAACGCTAGGTGAGATGTCATTTGCTTTGGAGAAAGTATTTGGCAGATACCAAGCGAATAATGCAACCATAAGTGGCGTATATTTGAAAGAAGTGCAGAACAATGAAACCGTAATAGCGGCCCGTAAGGCTGCAGATATTTTTGCTATTAAAGACGGGAGAAGACCTCGTATATTGGTAGCTAAAATGGGTCAAGATGGACACGATAGAGGTGCCAAAATCATTGCTACAGCCTTTGCAGATTTGGGTTTTGACGTAGATATAGGTCCGCTATTTCAAACACCGGCAGAGGTTGCTAAACAAGCCATGGAAAACGACGTTCATATTTTAGGCGTATCTTCCTTAGCCGCAGGTCATAAGACGCTTATGCCCGAAGTAGTACGTGAACTCAAAAAACAAGGTATGGAAGACATCATAGTAGTAGCCGGCGGTGTGATACCAGAGCAAGATTATGAATTTTTGCGGGCTAATGGAGTAGATTTTGTTTTCGGACCCGGCACAGTGATAGCCGAGGCGGCAATTGAAATATTAAAAAAGTTAAGTTAACTAGATACACTTTTTTAATATAAAATTCACTTTTCTGTACAATATTTAGGGTTGTTTTTATGTTGTTGATTGTAGCAAATTAGGGAATGATAAGTTTGGTCCAAAATAGCAAGTTGAAAATAATAAAAACGATATCCCTTTTATGCTTGGGAGCAGTGACGCTTATAGTGTTTTTTGAGTCTTTCAAAATAGAACCAGAAGTACAAGCTGTATGTCACACCGAAGGATTACAGTGTGTTTCTCCAATATTAGATTCTTCTGTATCGAAAGTTGATACCAATGCAATTCTTCAGCTTGCAGCCGAAAAGAAACAAGAGGAGATTAAGGATGCTTTTTTTCAGTCGCTGGCAGGTAAGAAGCTTTGGGGTATTGATATTTCGAAGTATCAGCGCAACATTAATTGGTCGCTTATGGTCAAGCGCAATAAGCCGGATTTTGTGTTTGTAAAGGTTTCCGAAGGAACAACCATTCTGGATCCATTATACAACACACACAAAAGAAACCTTGAAAAACACAATATTTTGCATGGCGGCTACCATTTCATGAGTTTTACAAGCAGTGGGAGAAGCCAAGCACTGCGATTCATTAAGCATGCAGGTCTAAAAAAAGGTAATATGGTTCCAGTGTTGGATGTAGAATACACCAAAAGACGTTTACCAAATAAGCGCAAAGTAATTAGCGAAATAAGAAATTTTTGTAAGGTGATAGAACAATATTACGGGGTTAAGCCTATTATTTATACGCATCCGCATCTATATTCAAGCTATCTTAAAGGAAACTTTGATAACTACCCGTTATGGTTGTGTGATTACAAAAACACCCCTAGACACCGATGGGACATATGGCAGCACACAGCTAGCGCGAGGTTGTATGGCTATCATGGGCGTTTAGATAAAAATGTCATGAAAAGCGATAAGAATACGCTGAGTAAATTAGTGATGTTCTAAACTGCTACAGGCGCACTAATTCTGGCGTGTGGGTCGTAACCGATAAGTTCAAAGTCATTAAAATCAAAATCAAAAATGGATTTTTTGTTTGGATTTAATCGTACTGTCGGGAACGGTCTTTCTTCTCGGCTTAATTGCTCTTTTACCTGTTCAAAGTGATTACTATAGATATGTGCATCACCAAAAGTATGCACAAATTCACCTGGTTCTAATCCACATTCTTGGGCTATCATTAAGGTTAGAAGTGCGTAGCTAGGAATATTAAAGGGTACTCCCAGAAATAAGTCTGCACTGCGCTGGTAAAGTTGACAACTTAACTTGCCATTTGCAACATAAAATTGAAACATACAATGGCAAGGAGTTAGCGCCATATCATTTAATTCTCCTACATTCCAAGCATTTACTATAATTCGGCGACTGTCAGGATTATTTTTTAAGGTATCCAATACATTTTGCATTTGGTCAATTTTATCACCGTTGGGAGCCTCCCATCTTCTCCATTGTTTCCCATATACGGGTCCAAGATCTCCGTTTTCATCCGCCCATTCGTTCCATATTTTAACTCCATTATCTGTAAGATATTTGATATTGGTGTCTCCCCGTAAAAACCATAAAAGCTCATATACCACAGACTTCCAGTGAACTTTTTTGGTTGTGATTAGAGGGAATGATTTAGATAAATCAAACCTTAGCTGACCGCCCAAAACACTTACTGTTCCTGTGCCTGTTCTATCCGTTTTAGTAGCACCATTTTCGTACACGTATTTTAAAAAATCTTCGTATTGACTCATTTTTATGCAAAGCAAGTTTTTATTATCGATAAATATTTCGAGTATTATTCGTCGTTACCAACAATATTTTAACTAGGTTGTTTAGTTTTGCGACGCTTTAACATAAAACAAATTAAATGGCTGTAGCAATAAAATTACCTAGAATGAGTGACACGATGGAAGAAGGAACCATCGTAACATGGTTTGTCAAAGTAGGTGACACCGTAAAATCTAGTCAAATGATCGCCGATGTAGAAACAGATAAGGCTACAATGGAATTAGAAAATTTTGAGAAAGGCGAAGTGCTGCACCTGAATGTAAAAGAAGGCGAAACGGTTCCTGTAGAAACAACAATAGCGATTATAGGACAAAAAGGAGAAGATTTCTCACACCTTCTTACTGACACGCCAGCAGCCCCTGCTGCAGAGGTAAAACCTGAAGCAACAACTGCCGCTCCCAATCCGGCAAAAGAAGTAAGCACGAATGAACCAAGTGCGCCGGTTCAAGCAAGTTCAAGCAACAACGGACGAGTATTTGTCTCGCCACTTGCTAAAAAAATGGCAGAAGACAAAGGAATTAGCCTTGAGTCAGTAGCCGGAAGTGGCGACAATGGACGTATTATAAAGAAAGATATAGAAAACTATAAAGCTTCTCCGGCAGCAAGCGCTGCTAGTGTAGGCGTTGAAAGTTATGACGATTTGCCTATCACTCAAATGCGTAAAACCATTGCTAAACGACTCGCCGAAAGCAAGTTTACTGCTCCTCATTTTTACTTAACCAAAGAGATAAAAATGGATGCTGTAATGGATGCACGTAGCCGTATGAATGAGTATAGTGAAACTAAAATATCGGTAAACGATTTGGTGATTAAAGCAGTAGCTCTATCATTAAAAAAACACCCTAACATAAACTCAGCTTGGCTGGGTGACAAGATAAGAAGAAACCACCATGTGCACATCGGTGTAGCCGTAGCGGTGGAAGATGGCTTGCTAGTGCCTGTAGTGCGCTTTGCAGATAGTAAATCACTATCTCAGATAGGAACAGAAGTAAAAGACCTAGCGGGTAAAGCAAAAAATAAAGAATTACAACCTAAAGATTGGGAAGGAAATACATTTACTATTTCTAATTTAGGAATGTTTGGTATAGATGAGTTTACTGCAATAGTTAACATGCCAGATGCTTGTATCCTAGCAGTAGGAAGCTCCAAGGAGACAGTGATAGTAGAAAACGGCGTAATGAAACCAGGACACGTTATGAAAGTAACTCTGAGCTGTGATCATAGAGTGGTAGACGGCGTAAGTGGAGCTAAGTTCCTGCAAACCTTTCAAGACTTACTGGAAGAACCGGTACGTCTATTAGTCTAGGAATACGGTTTTTACCGTGACACGAAGGAAGGTTTTTTCGATTATATCTGGTAAAAAGTGTAGTATAAAGACTACTGGTTATAGTCTTTTCGACGAATGATCAATTTATACGTAATCGAATTATCTACTCATTTGAAAAGCTTAGTTACCAGTATTTGCATAATTACAATCTTTAACCTACACTTGCACAGCCTTTTGGGCAATTCTCAAGAAATATTCCAAATATTTTTCTCGAAACAGTTTAATTTATCATTCTAAAAAATACATGTACGATATTCTTTCATTAGGAGAGATGGTTCTTTCCGAACTACGCAAAATTGCTGACACTTATGATGTGCCACACAAAGGTCTTAAAAAAGAGGACTTATTATATAAAATACTCGATTTCCAAGCGGTGAATCCAGAAAAGTTTAAGGATGCTAAACTGGTGAAAAGTGAGAGTATACCAGCGTCTGACATTGATGGACCTCCGCAAGTAAGAGTTAAAAAACCGGCCCCTGTAAAGAAGCCAAAACCAGATGTGGATGCACCAGCAGCAGAAAGGATCGATCCAGGAAATAGTTCTTCAAAAAATTTAAGACCCCGAAAAGAAAAAAATGAAAACCCTCAAAAAGAGGAATCTCCATTTGCTGACGGAAGAGATGTTCAAAATGAAAAAATTAGTAGGGAAGAAAGAATGTCCAATTCACCAAAGCCAAGTTTGAGGCCTAATCCGAATCAGAACCCTAATCCGAACCAGAACGCAAATCAAAATAAAAGTCTAACCCCAGAAGAAAAAGAAGCTCGTGACAAGGAACGGGCCGAAAGGGAAGCAGAGAGATTAGAAAAAGACGCTGAAAGAAAAAGGGTGGACGAAGAAAAACGAACTAAAAAAGAGGCCGAAGAAAAGCTTATAAACTATTTAGAGTTAGAAGGAATCGTAACTACACAAGGCGTTTTGGAGGTAATATCTGATGGATATGGTTTTCTTAGATCTGCAGATTACAACTATCAACCGTCTCCGGACGATGTTTATATTGCCCCAAACCAAATTCGTCAAAACGGTTTAAAGACTGGAGACACCATAAGGGGAAGTATACGGCCACCCAAAGAGGGTGAAAAATACTTTGCACTTATTAATATACTAGGGATAAACGGCCGAACCGTGGAGTTTGTAAAAGACAGGGTAGCATTCAACCACCTTACACCTTTATTTCCGGACGAAAAGCTGAATTTAGAGTACAAATCAGATAATTACTCTACTCGAATAATGGATATTATTGCCCCGATTGGTAAGGGACAACGTGGTCTTATTGTAGCACAACCCAAAACAGGTAAAACAAACTTGTTAAAGGATGTTGCAAATGCAATAGCGCATAATCATCCTGAGGTTTATATGATTATTCTGCTAATAGATGAGAGACCTGAAGAGGTTACAGATATGGCTAGAAGTGTGAAAGCAGAAGTAGTAGCGTCAACTTTTGACGAACCTGCTGATAAGCATGTTAAGCTTGCCAATATCGTGTTAGAAAAAGCAAAAAGACTAACAGAATGTGGCCATGATGTAGTAATATTATTAGATTCAATCACAAGACTTGCGAGAGCTTATAATACGGTTCAACCTGCTAGTGGGAAAATATTGAGTGGCGGTGTTGATGCCAATGCATTGCAAAAACCTAAACGGTTTTTTGGAGCTGCACGAAATATTGAGAATGGTGGTTCGCTTACGATTATTGCAACAGCGCTTACCGAGACAGGTTCTAAAATGGACGAAGTAATCTTTGAAGAGTTTAAAGGTACTGGAAATATGGAGCTTCAGTTGGATAGAAAATTATCCAACAAGCGTATCTTCCCTGCCATTGACATTGTATCATCAAGTACCCGAAGAGAAGATTTATTATTGGATAAAATGGTACTTCAAAAAATGTGGGTGATGCGGAATCACCTAGCTGACATGAATCCTGAAGAGGCAATGACTACCATGCTTAACTATATGAAAGGAACTAAAAATAACGACGAGTTTCTTGTTAGTATGAATGGCTAATGAAAAGGTGTCAAGCATTTATATTGTTTTGTTTAGCCTTAAGTGTGAATGCTTCGTCTGTTGTTTTTTCAGAGGATCAACAAAGTGTTCGACTCGCAGACGATTCAACGAATATTAGCAAAATACTTTATAACTATACCTCTGGTAATTATGACACAATTAGTACGAATCAGCAACAACCAAGATCAGTTTTCGACTGGGTTGATTCTATAGCAACAGCGATGGGCGTTCCCCCTGGCTTTGTAAAAGATGTAGGTCGGAATGAAAGTAAATGGCCAAAGCCAAATAATTTAAACTTTCTAATTCCTAATGGCGATCTACAAATAATGCCGGCTACCTACAAAATATGGTATAAAAAATTGGGCCTTACAGGAGGAAAAACAAGATATAACTATTTAGTGGTTGGTATAGCGTATCTTAAATATTGCAAAGATCAAGGTGATGGCACATGGCGACAAGCTAGATATATTTATGCTAGAGGACGATGGAAAAGCCCAAGTCAATGGACGAAACTTGAACGGCGCTTTATGGCAGAAATAGACTGGAAATTATACGATTAACTAATCTCATAGCTGCTACCTTTTAAGATAAAACTCTTAGGTAGTCAAAACTGTATTTCCATAAAATTCTTGAAAATGACACACAGTTTTATGATACAATCAGCACAAACCTCTGCAGTTTAAATTAAAATTTGATCTCCACAAATAAAGGAACATTGAGAACTTTACTATCGAATTAGTGTAAGTGTGCCGCTGTATTCATATTCTTTGTTATTGAGCGCAGTTACTTTGAGCGTGTATGCATAAACATCTTGTTGTACGGGTATACCTCTATATTCTCCGTTCCAAGGTTTGCTTTTGGTTACGATAGTTCCGTTTTGTAATTCAGATACTACTTCGGTGGTTTGGAATAGTATTTCCCCCCATCGGTTAAAGATATTGAGTTCCATTTGTAGTTCTCCACTGATGATAGCACTAAATCCTTCATTTTGAGTAGGTCCTGAAAGGTCAGGTGTAAAAGCGTTAGGTATAAAAACGATTAGGTCTGGACCAATGATAACAGGATACTCAAACTCATCAGTACAGCCATGGTTTGTAGTTACGCGTACTTTTACGATGTAAGTACCGGTATCTGTTCTATAGTAGTAAGTAGGATTTGTTTCAGTAGATGTATCGCTGCTGGTAAGTAAGTCTCCAAAATCCCATTGCCATTTAGTAATAGTTGCATTAAGTAAATTGGGTACTGTGCTTTTGTTGTTAAAGGTAAATCTAGGCAGCGCAGCTGTGGTATAGTTATTAGGAGTTGGCTCAAATAAAGCAACGGGAATAGGGTATACTTCCACGGTTTCAGTTAAGGTGGTGTCACAACCTTGTAGAGAGGTTACTCTTACTGATATATTTTTAGCACCATTGGTGTTAAATGTGGCAGAAGGATTAGGGGTGGTTTCTATGGTCCCGGCTATGTTCCAGTTATAAGTTACCGTTGTAGGATCTATGCTGTTGGTTATGTTCACTCCAAAGTTAGCAGTTACAGGATTACATCCGTTGGGATTATCATTGGTAATGCTTGCATCTGGTATAGGATGAACGATAATTTGGAAGTTACCGAAGTCGCTACTACAAGCACCTAAACCTCCTGCGTTGGTATACATTCTAAAGGTATCAGAGTTGTTGTTTTGCAGTGCGAGTGTAACGGTACCTACTTTAGGATCTGCGCCCAGTGTAGTTCTGCTAGAGCTAGGTTTGTTAGGCACAACCCCCCAAGTTACACCGGAGCTAAAGTCAGCTGTAACGGGCATGGTAAGGACTTTAGTCATTTCGTTAGCTGTTCTACAGAATTCCTGATTGTTAGGGATATAGATGATAGGTTTAGGATCAATTTGTATTTTAATAGAGTCTATATTTTTACATCCCGTAGATGGTGAGGTGTATCTATAGTAAATAGGCACGTAGGAACCTTTGATAGTTGCTTTAGTTGGGCTATAAGTATTACCGCCAATAAGTGCGGTAGGATCTATAGTAGACCAAACACCTCCTGTAGGGTTAGGACTAGCTTTAGCGTTTAATGATATGTCTGCAGTGGTTTCACATAATTTATCAGGACTAAGTTTAGTCAGAATAATTTTGGGCAGAGGATTAATACGGATATTGATTTCATTAAATGCAGGACAACCAGAAGCGGTATGATCGTATCTTAATTTCCATTGGTTAGGAGTTACAGATGCATTAGCTAGTTGAGTACTACTACGTGTGTTTATGGTATCGCCAGTTATGCCACCTAGTTCACTGCATTTTCTAAATCCAGCAATATCTTGGCAAGACCATATTCCGTCGCTTAGGTTTACCCCTGTGAGTGAATCAAGAGATATTTTACCTTCATCCCAGCATAAGTCTCTATTTTTAGAGAAGGTTATTTTAGGGACTTTAGCTATGATAATATTTACGGTATCTTTATTTCTACATCCAAAAGGGTTGATAAAGCTAAATTCAAGTACCACGGTATCTGTACCGTCTGGATTTTGAATGGTATAGCTAGCTTCGTCTACTTTAAGCCAAAACTTAGGATTAAATTTAGTTCCTTTATTGAGGAGCATTTTATTGGTAAAGTTATTGGCTGTAGAATTAGAGTCTAGGCATCTCCAAGAAGGTGTTCCTAGGCTAGTGTTGGCGGGGCTTAGTACGATATCTGCATCTAAGTCTACTTCCAATTTATCTTGGCAGTATGTTTTAGGAGTAAGGATAATATTAGGTAAGCTGTTAATGCGTATTTTAATAGAGTCTTTGTTGACACAAGTGGTGCTAGGCTCGGTATAGGTGTATACGGCATACACGTCAATAAAACGGATAGTTGGGTCAATGATGGCACAAGCACTATCGGTGTAGAATGTGTTGTTTTTCATTAGGTATGGGTATGAGTTAACACTCCATCCCCCTGTAGCCGGGACACCAGCTGGGGTTATCACATCAGAGTTCATGAGTATAACACCGTAATCACAGCAGAGGTCCTTGGGTCCTGTGAGTTTGATAACAGGTAATTGATTTACGGATATTTTGACCGTATCAGCGTCAAAGCATTGCTTACCGGATTGGGTCATAAACAGTTCTAGTTTAAATTGTTTATCGGTGCTAGCTGCTTGTTTGTAGATATTTTTAGTACCCAGAGTTATGCTATTGGGTGAGAATTCTTTCCAGACGTAGAGTCCACTTTTCCCAGTTCCGGCGGTGTCAATACCCCCAGCGATGAGTGTTATTGTATCTTTAAAGCAGTATGTTTTATCGGGGCCAGCTAAGGCTGTAACGGTATCGTTCACGAAAAGATTGAAGGTGTCAGTGTCAGAACATTTAAGACTATCGACTACTTTGAGCACGTATTGCCCTGCGATATGAATGTTGACACTATCGGCAATACTAAAGGAGAAAGTGGAACCATTAAAGAACCATTCCTTAGCGAGGGTATCTCCTTGCGCAAGAGTATCCCCCTTTATGGGATCTACCCAGTAAGCAGTGCTAAGATCGGGAATTAGGTCTAAATCCTCGTAGGTACATATCCGAACATCGGCGGGTAAAATGGCCAAAGGGTTAGCTTTGAGGAATACCTGCACACTATCTGTTGCAGTACAACCTATACCATCACTTATAAATACAGAGACAGCGGTATCGTATTGGACGTTAGGTATATAAAGCCTAAAGGTGTCTTTGTCATCACTTGCATTGGAGGTAGCATTATTTAAGAAATTACCATTATTGGTTACGCCCATGGTACTCCATTGGTAGGTAAGCGGAGGGGTGTAATTAGAGATGGTAGGTCTAAATAGTAGATCAGAACCTGCGCATAAGAAAGTATCAGCTCCTATCGACAGATCTGCTTCAAGCAAAGGAGGTACAATTAAGGTATCGTAATAGGAGGTAGGACAGTTGTTAGGGGCATTATTTATAATATGCTCTATGATGTAGGTTCCGCCTTTGGTAAATATTAGGGTATCTTGGCGTTTGTTACTATTGTAGTTACCACTGAACTTAAATTTAGCAATCTTACGATCAGTGAC
>CAMDBP010000004.1 GCA_945889315.1 Chitinophaga pinensis | reverse complement strand
TGCCTCAACTCCAACGAAGTCCAAGCTGCTGTATTTTTTGATGTTATCGCCACTAATAGCAAAAGCATCTAGAGTTGCAGAAGACCATCCTGTTCTCCAAGTATCCACATTTACGTTAGTATATGCGTCACTAAATAAAGAAATAACGTCGTCAGCAACATAAGTAGGAGTAGCATCAGCAACGCTTGGCTCAGTAGCTGCCGGTGAACCATAGAAATATACGTTATCTAAAAAGATGGTGCTACCAGTTCTACCCAAATCGTCAAATTTGAATTGGTAAAGACTAGCCACAGAAAGACCTTGAGAGATGTAATCTGCTAAGTCAATGTCAATGCTATTCCACTGATTTGCCGCTAAAGTTTTAGTCACTTTTTTCTCGTTTTGAGGAGTTTGACTGATACAGAAGATGTCTAAATCAAATGAAGTTGCAGTCCAAATGTCCATGTGTAGATACCCTTTTGCACTTGCATTTTGCGCAGATCCAAACTGAATACCTTGATAGTTTAAGTTAGAGTACTTAATCATGTTGTCTGTACCTACTGCAAATGCAGCGTACTGTGTAGATTGACCCCAATTTGGATAAAAATCTGTGCCAGAAACATCGGTGTACGAGTCGCTAAAAATAGAAATCACATCCGTAGAAGCCTGAGAAGGAGTTCCTGCCGAAGTGGTAGGGTTCTGAGCAAAACCCACAAAAGTGAGTGCAGTTAGAATTAAAGTAATGATTTTTTTCATGTTATTATTGTGTTATGATGTTCCAAAATAACATAAAAAAACTTAAAGTAAAAAATACTATAAGTAAAAATTTCATTTAATTTTGACTCGAATTAACTAATATAGCAGCTTGAATGAGTCAACCCAATAAGTATTTCATATCTGAAAATAATGTTCCGTTTAATGATGTTTTCCAATTTGGATTATCGGTTGACTGTGTTGTTTTTGGATACCAAGAAGGGCAGGTTCGTGTGCTTCTCATAGAACGTGATGCTGATCCTTATAAAGGCAGCTGGGCGCTTCCTGGAGACTTAGTTAGTCCAAATGAGGACTTAGAATTTGCTGCCAATTCAGTGCTGAATAAACTAACAGGTTTAAAGGATATTTTTATGGAGCAATTCTACACTTTCGGCTCCGTAGATAGGCATCCTGCCGGCAGAGTAGCTACTGTAGGTTATTACTCTTTGGTGAAAACCAATAATTATCATCCAGTTGCTTCTTCATGGGCTAAATCTATCCAATGGTTTGATATTCGTGAGTTGCCGGAGTTAGCGTTTGACCATAAAAATATTTTGGAAAAGGGCATTAAAACGCTACAGCATAGGGTTCGATATAGACCAGTAGGCTTTGAGTTGCTACCCCTAAAATTTACACTCTCAGAATTACAAGAATTATATGAAGCATTATTGGGTTACAAGTTTGATAAACCAAATTTTAGAAAAAAAATACTAGCAATGGATTTGCTAATCGCCTTGGGCGAAGTGCAAGAAAATGTTTGGCATCGACCGGCTAAATTATATAAGTTTGATGAGGGTAGATATCGTGCGCTTCGAAATGAAGGTTTTGCTTTTGAGCTCTAATTATCTGCTTTGCACATTAAAAAAGTTAAATAGTAATAACACAAAATCAAAAAAACAGGATGAATAAACTAGCTCTTTTGGCCATACTTTTCTTGGGAATGGCTTGTCAAAAAAGTATAACTACGGGAAGTTCAGAAACCGCATTAGAATCAAAAGTTTCTGAAACGCTTGCTACGCTCTCATTAAAAGACAAAGTAGGACAAATGACTCAGCTTAATCTAGATATGATTTCTGTAGGTGAGGTATACAATTTAAAAGAGCCTAACGAATTGGATTCTGTTAAACTTAGAAAAGCCATAGTGGAATATGGAGTAGGATCAATTTTGAATGTGGGAGGACATGCGTACAGCAAAGAATATTGGAATCAAATTGTATCTGAAATACAACGAATCGCACTAACAGAAACCAAGGCTAAAATCCCTGTTTTGTATGGAATAGATGCGATACACGGAGCTAATTATTTATTAAATGGCACTTTGTTTCCACAGCCTCTTGCTCAAGCGGCTACCTTTAATCTTGGACTTGTAGAGCAAGGTGCAAGTATTACGGCATATGAGACGAGAGCTTGTGGTATTCCCTGGAATTTTTCACCTGTTTTAGATGTTGCACGTCAGCCTCTTTGGAGCAGAGTATTTGAAACCTACGGTGAGGATGTTTACACATGCAAAACAATGGGACTTGCTGCTATAAGAGGATATCAAGGAGAGACAGCCGGTGATCCAGAAAAAGTTTCTGCCTGTTTAAAACATTTTTTGGGCTACAGCATGCCTTATACCGGCAAAGACAGAACTGCTGTGTACATGGATGAGCGTATGATGCGAGAATATTTCTTACCATCGTTCAAAGCTGCAATAGACGCTGGAGCACTCAGCGTAATGATAAACTCAGGTGAGATAAACGGTTTGCCAGTACACGCTAATCCTGTAATTTTGACTAAGTTGCTTCGAGAAGAACTAGGTTTTGATGGTGTTGCAGTTACCGACTGGGAAGATATAATGAAATTAGAGCATCCGCATCGTGTTGCTACTAACCTAAAAGAAGCGGTTAAAATTGCTATCAATGCAGGAATTGATATGAGTATGGTTCCTAATGATTATCAGTTTTCTGATTTGCTCGTACAACTTGTAGAAGAAGGAGAAGTGCCCATGAGCAGAATAGATGAAGCAGTTTCTAGGATCTTGCGAATGAAGTATAGACTTAATTTATTTGAAGAGCCTTATTCTCCTGCTACGCACGCATATCCATTGGTAGCTTCAGATAGTTTTGTTCAAGCTAGTTATAACGTCGCTGCAGAGTCTATTACGTTACTAAAAAATGAAGGAAGTATCTTGCCGCTTAAGTTAGATAATAAGGTTATGGTAACAGGACCTATGGCTAATGCATTAACGCTAGTAAATGGTGCATGGACACGCACCTGGCAAGGAACAGAATCCAAATGGAATGATGAAACCAAACTTACAATACTTGAAGCTATAAAAGTGATAAGTCCGAATGTATTTTATGCAGAAGGATCAGGTATAAATGCACCAACTGATATAGAAAATGCGATAAGTATAACGCAAAATGCGGAAATAATTGTGGCGTGCATGGGCGAATTGCCTAGTACAGAAAAAGTAGGAGACATTCATTCGTTAGATTTAGAACAAGCACAGATTGACTATATAAAGCGTTTGGCAAAAACCGGGAAGAAAATAGTGTTGGTCTTGGTAGAAAACAGAACGCGGATCGTGCGCGAGGTAGAACCCTTGTGCGCAGCTATAATCATGGCGTATCAGCCTTCAGAAAATGGGACTAGAGCGTTAGCAGATATTCTGTATGGTAAAGTTAATCCAAGTGGTAAGTTACCGGTGACGTATCCCCGGTATACCAACGATCTACTCACATATGATCACAAGTATACAGACAGATTAGATCCTACTTTTGGATATAACGCATTTAATCCGCAATGGGAATTTGGATATGGTTTAAGCTATTCAAATTTTACATACAGTAATTTGGTTGTGGCTAAAAAAGAGTTAAATGAGGCAGATACAATTAATGTCTCATTTACGGTAACAAATACAGGGATTATAGACGGTAAAGAAGCCGCACTGATATATGTAGCAGATATGGTGGCAAGTGTAACCCCATCGGTAAAGCGCTTAAGAGCATTTGATAAAAAATTTATTGCAGCGGGAACTTCTGTTGATTATAACCTCAAGATACCCGTAAAGGATTTAGCGTTTGTGAATAAAGACATGATATGGCAAGTGGAGCCAGGTAAGTTTGTATTAAGTGTCGCTGGCTTAAGTGAAACATTAATAGTGAGATAGTAATCTTAGCTTTTTTGCAATATCGCGTCTTTAAATTATATACTATTTCGTAGGTTTGACACCCGCTTTGAGATATCTTATTTGTTTAGTTTTGATATTCCGTGTAATGCTCAGTTTTGGCCAAAAACCAGAACCTGTGCTCCACATTCAAAAAACAGAGCAAGCTATTACAGTAGACGGTATTTTAAACGAGACCGTCTGGCAACAGGCAGAAAAGGCGAAAGATTTTTTTATCAGTACGCCAATCGATACGGCTTTTGCCAAAAGTAAGACGGAGGTAATGCTTACGTATGACGATAAGAACCTATACATTGCTGCAGTTTGTTATGATGAGATTCCGGGTGAGTACATTATACAAAGCTTGAAACGAGATTTTTCGTATCCGCGAACGGATGCATTCTCTGTTATTTTTAATCCTTCCAATGATAAGACCAATGGTTTTAGTTTTGCAGTGAGTCCGAAGGGAGTACAGCGCGAAGGAAGTATTGAAAATGGGGGAGACTTTGGCATTACAACAGCTTGGGACAACCTTTGGTACTCTGCTGTAAGTCAAGCAGAAGGAAAGTGGTTGGTAGAGATTTCAATACCTTTTAATAGTCTTCGATTTGCCGAAGGTAGTAAGGAGTGGAGTATCAATTTTACCCGAAATGATTTAAAGAGAAATGAGAGTTCCGCATGGGCGGCAGTTCCACGTAATTTTAACATAGCAACGCTAAACTACTGTGGTAAACTTATTTGGGATAAGCCGCTCGAAAAACCCAAAAAATATGTAGCTATAATTCCCTACGTTAGCGGAGGATTGAGTAAAGATTATGCAGCAGCTACAGAGCCTAAACCCATAGTGAATGGGGGTGTAGATGCCAAGATAGCTATTAGTTCAAGTTTGCAATTAGATCTTACGGTAAACCCCGATTTTTCTCAAGTTGAGGTAGATAGGCAGCAGACCAACCTTAGCAGATTTAGTTTATTTTTTCCAGAAAGAAGAAATTTTTTCATAGAAAATGGCGACTTGTTTGCTAACTTCGGTTTTAGTCAGATACGGCCTTTTTTCAGTCGAAAAATAGGCCTTAAAGATGGGGGTACGATTCCTATTCTGGGCGGGGCGAGGCTAAGTGGTAAAGTTGGAGATAACTGGCGAGTAGGGGCAATGACTATGCAAACCGATGGCGGCACCGCAGGTCTTGGTCAAAATTTCAGTGTAGCTGCATTGCAAAGGCAACTAGGAGCAAGTTCAAATATTGGTGTTATAGGCGTAAACAGATCAAGTATAGAGAACCGAGAATTTGATAAGTCCGCATTCAACAGACTTCTTGGAGTAGATTATAATTTTGCTTCGGCAGATAGAAACCATAGAGGTAAAGTTTTTTTTCATAAGAGTTTCACCTTTGATAAACCCGCAGATAGTTACGCACACGCATCATGGTACACTTTTTCAACCCCTAGTTTTAGGGCTATGTGGAATCATGAGTACGTCGGCAAAAATTATAATGCAGCCGTAGGTTTTGTGCCAAGAATAGAACGCTATAATCCACAACTGTTTACGATAGAACGCCATGGATTTTGGCGCTTAGAGCCTTTGTTGCGGTATAATTTTTATCCAAAGAAATCAGCCAATCTAATTTACCATGGTCCAAGTGTGTATATGGATAGATATATGGATAACGCCTATGCTCTTACCGATAATCAAGTAAGATATGGATACGAGGTTCAGTTTAAGAATACAAGTAACCTTATTGCGTATTACAACCAATGGTACACCAAGCTTTTTTTTGATACCGATGTTTCGTTTACAGGAGATTCTGCTATTGCATCAGGGGGCTATTCTTATACTAATCTTGCGTTGAGCTATATATCAAACTTACGCAAACCGTTTAACTGGGAAGCCGATCTTATGGTGGGAGAGTATTATAGCGGACAACGAACAAATGCGAAGTTAGATTTAAACTATCGTTGGCAGCCATGGGGAACCTTCGGTCTATCCTATAATTATAATAGTATTGATATGCCACATTTAGATAAGACCGTGGATATATCACTTATTGGAGCTACCGCTGAAATGTCATTTACCAAAGCAGTTTTCTTCACTACTTTTTTTCAGTACAATACGCAAGCGAATAATTTCAATATCAATTCCAGATTACAATGGCGCTATCGTCCATTGTCAGATTTGTATCTTGTTTACTCAGAAAACTACGTAGCTTCAAATTTAATTGTTAAAAATAGAGCATTGGTAGTTAAGTTTATTTATTGGTTTCAGTAGCACTTTAGCGATTCTTATTTTTTTTGTAGTTTTACGGTAATTTTGAGGATGTTTCGTGAGCGTCTATTTTTATAACCTGTGCAGATGAGATTAGCGTGTAAATTACTTGCTCTTTTCGTGGCGATAATGTGCGTGACGTACACTCAAGCACAGGTGGTGCCTGACTTTACACCGAATACCTTTTCTGCTTGTCCTCCTGCCACCATTAATTTTACAAATACATCAACAGGTTCGGCAAAATCATTTTCATGGACTTTTGGAAATGGGAACTCTTCCAATTTCATAGATGCTTCAACTATTTATGACCGACCAGGGATATTTAATGTAACCCTTACCGCAGTTGATGGAGCGGGTGTTTCAACCAGCGTTAGCAAGCAAATTACGATCTATAAGTTACCTAAGGTTAATTTCAATGTGAGTGCTCAACGCATTTGTGAACGCGAAAATATTCAATTTACAGACGCAAGTTCAGCAGGAAGTGGTCCATTGAAAACATGGCTTTGGGATTTTGGTGATGGTTATACTTCGCCTCAAAAAAGCGCTTTTCATCAATATACGAATTCGTCCTTTTATACCATCAAACTCTTTGTTACAGATACGTTTGGCTGCTCATGGGATACGGTCAAAACAAACTATATCGAAATCAAAGAAAAACCGCAAGTAAACTATTCGTTTCCAGACAATCGAGCGTGTAAGGCTCCAATAACTATAAATGTAACTAACTACACGCCAAGCGCTAACACCAGTTTTAAATGGATATTTGGTGATGGTCAAACGTCAACGACCTATTCTCCCAGTCATACCTATACTGCAGCGGGTAAGTATGATGTAAAATTAGTGGCAAAGCACACTTCCGGTTGCTCAGATAGCCTCACCCAAAGTAACAAAGTTGAAATCGCACCTCTGGTTGTTGATTTTACATTACCAGATACCATTTGTGAGGGAAGTCTTTTCGAACTGGAAGAATACATCGTTCCAAGATTAACGAGCAGTACTGTTTACCAATGGACTTTTGATAATAAAACATCGGTTACTGGAGAAAAAGTAACCAAAAAGCTGCCTGCCGGCAAACAAAACATTAAACTTGAGGTAACCAACGGTCAGTGCACTGGCACTAAAACAAAAGAAGTAAACATAAACTATTTACCTAAAAATACGATACAAAATCCAAGTGCTATATGTGGTGAACAACCATTAGTAATAAGTACTTTTGACTCTACGGGGATAGATTCATTTTTCTGGAGAATTGATAATAGTCAAAATAGATTTGATGTGCGATCGCTTAATGTTTTTAATAAAGAAGGTGAACATTATATATCGCTTTATCAAATGAATGATGCCGGTTGTGAAGTTACCTATGTCGATACGATTTATCAGTCTTTTGGCAGATTTAGTCCAAGTGCTGACACTGGCGCTTGTGTTCCGTTTAATTATAAACCTTATTTAACAGCAAAAGGAATTTGGGCAATAGATTCTATTTTTTGGGATTTCACGGAATTTGGCTTATCTAAATATCAGGGATTTTCGCCGCCTACATTACGTATTGTAGACACTGGATATTACGGTTTGCCCATCAAGATAAAGGATAAATCTGGGTGTACCTTTAATATTGTAAATACTATAGGAGGGGGCAATAAACCAGTCGCTGCTTACGCTTTAGAACAGGATACCATTTGTGTAGGAGAGTCATTATACCTAACCAATACGTCCAAGGCTCCCAATAAACCGAATGCTTTTAGATGGAAGATTGCAAATCAATCTGCTGTAACCAAATCGTTCGACGCACAAATGAAAGATTTTCCTGGTGATTTCGATGTGCTACATATCGTATCTCATTATGGCTGTTCTGACTCTGTATTAGATAAAAATGCGATTAATCTTAAAGGGCCTTATGGATCATTTTCTTTGCAAGAAGATTCGTGTATTACAAGTCAAAAAAAGGTTTTAGGTATTTTAAAAGAAGTAGATAGTTTTAGCTATTCGTTAAACGATGTTTTTCTAAGTTCTGACACCACATTTACATATACTTTTTCCAACTTGGATAATCTTAAATTGTGGACCTATAACCGAACATCTGGCTGTAAAGACTCACTTATTCAAATGATTAAAGTGAAGGACAGCGCAAAGTTAAGTTGGTTTGTAGATGCGGGTGTGTGCGCCCCAGCGCCCATTTTAGTAGAACGTTTTAAAGAAAATATAGTTTCTATAAAGTGGTACTTAAATGGAATAAATACACAGCATCAATTACCGTCTCTGTATACTTTAAAATCCCAAGGGGGAGCCGTACGTGTAAAGCTCGTTGGTTATGCTAATGGTGGCTGCTCAATTGAATTAGATACGGTAATAAATGTAATAGGATCTAGATTAGATAGCAAAGTAGGCCAATCATTCGGATGTTTTCCTAAGGTTTTGACACTAATTGATAGCTTTTGGAATGATACGAATAACATACGGAGGTGGGTTATAGATGGCGACACAATTCCTTCGAACTCTGTTGTGACCAAGTACACCATATCTGGATTAAAAGATCCATCCAGCAAGGTGATTAAGGTTAATATACTTGCCGACTTGGATAGCTGTGAATCAACACAACAATTTAACCTAGCACATAATGGAGTTACATTCACCTCCTCCTATACAGATAGTATTATTAGTTGTAACGTATCTCAGTTTACGTTTAAAATGGATGTAAGTTCAGATCAACTTCGGAAGGTTACGGGTTATCAGTTTAGATATAAAGGGAGTACAAATTATAGTAGTTCTCCTGTATTTAAACAACAAATGCTTCTGAACAATAAAGCAGATACTGTTTTTTTGACCGTACTTAACACCACCGGTTGTAACACTACGCAATTTTTGATTGTAAACAAACCCAAGCCAGCTATTTATGCTGATTTTTCAAGTAGCAATCCTATCGCTCCATGTGCACCGTTACAAGTTAATTTCAAAGATGAATCAAGTAGTTTATTTGGAAAAATTGTTGCGCACGAATGGCGAATTGACAATAAATTCTTTTCGAGCGCCCCCAACCCAACTCGCATTTTTACGGAGCCTTCTAACTATAAAATAGCGCTAAAAATTACCGACGAACGCGGATGTATTGATAGCGTGGTCCTAGATTCATTTGTTCGAATAAAAGGAGCGATTGTAGAGCTCGTGTTTGGCCAAAACACGCTGTGTAGTAATGATACTTTTTTGGGCTTGGTAACAAAAGGAAATGCAGTGAAATTTGAGTGGGACATGGGTGACGGATCGGTTTTGTTGGGTGATACGATAAGCTACAGGTATGACAATGCTGGCAGTTATAAGGTAAAAGTACTCGTGTCGGATTCTAGCAATTGTAAGTACCCAATAGACAATTCAGATCCAATCCTTGTGTACAAAAGTCCAGTAGCTCGTTTTTTAGGAGAATCACGTTGTGTAAATGATATGCTCACGCTGTACGACAGCACATCGGCTAGTCAAAAGATTACGCAGAGAACATGGGACATTGATGGAAATAAGATTACAGCGCTAAACAAGGTTAAGTATAATACAGGAAGTACAGATGTAAGAGCCAAACTTACGGTAGTGGATAGCGCAGGCTGTAAGGATAGCATCGAAGAAACAATAAAGTTATATAAAATAGAGGCGGATTTTAGGATAGATCAAGCGTATTACTGTATAGGTGACACTATAAAAACAACAGACTTAAGCAATTCAGACACTTCTATATTGAGTTATTCGTATAGCGTGTCAGGAAATGTAATTGGGTCCTCAAAAAATACTACTTTCAAGATAGTCGACGAAGGGGCTTTTGATCTCAAGCTAAACGTTATAAATAAGGCAGGTTGTAAAGATTCTATAACCAAGGAAGCCATTATTAAAGTAGTTGGACCCCAAAATAAATCAAATGCAACCTTACGTTATTTGTCAGTCGGAGAAAATAACGAAGTGTTTTTCAATTTAGTGAAAGACACCACAGGTTTATTTGAAAAATACGAATTATACAATGCTGCGAGCACTAAGATTTGGGAGTCATCAAACGTAACTAACACTACGGGTACTTTAATTGGCTTAAATCCACAAAAATTCTCGGTATGTTTAAAATTGGTAGGAACCAACAGGTGTGAAGCTCCAGATATTAGTGCGCTTGACGAACATTGTACTATTAATACTTTTGGTCAAAGTGCTCCTATGTCCAGAATTGTTCGTTGGAATGCGTATGCTGGATGGAAAAAAATAGATGGATATGACATATATCGCGAAGGAGATGCTGGTTATGAGCTTTTAGCTAAGGTGCCCGCAGACAGTTTAAGCTATACAGATACAGAGCATCTAAATTGTGATGCAGCGCAACACTACAAAGTAGCAGCCTATGGATTCGATGTTTCGTACAGTGATACGTGTCATATAAAGCCTGTTTGGAATTATACCACAAAGCCCGTGAAACTTAGTAATGTCACGGTTAATACAGGAAACCAGATTGAGCTGAGTATTGAACCTAGCTCTAGCGCTTTAATCCCGATTTCGGGATTAGAAATTCTTCGAACAGGAGAAGTTACGGACGTTATTAGTAGCCCTATCGTGTTGTCTTATCTAGATAATTCGGTTAATACGCAACAACGAAGCTATTCCTATAAAGTAAGACAGGTGGATGAGTGTGGAGGCATAAGTGCTCCATCTAGTGCAGTAAACTCCATTTACTTGAAAGTAGAAAATGACCTCTCACTTTATCCTTTACTTACTTGGACTCAAGAAAGAATTTGGGATACTAAATTTGAACAATACCAGGTATTTAAGAAAGATAATGAAGTATCCGTTTTAATAGCTACCGTTACGGGTAAATTAGATACTACCTATCTTGACAAAACAGGTGATATTGAATGTGCGAGTGAGGCCTGTTATCAAGTAGTTGCATTATCGCAAGACGGCTTAAGTAGCTATTCCAATTCTAATTGTACTGGCAGCAGTTCTGCACTATTTGCGCCTAATGCGATGTCACCTAATGGTGATGGTTTAAATGACGTTTATAGGATAAGAGGATTATATATCTCACAATTCCACTTCGAAGTGTATACCCGGTGGGGGGAGAAAATATTTGAAACAGATGAATGTATGCAACCATGGGATGGAACTTACCGAGGGAAGAGAGTGCCATCTGGATGCTATTTTTATGTTGTGAATGCCATAGGTGCAGATAGGGTAAGGCATTATAATAACGGAACACTAACCGTTCTGGAATAACTGAAATCGACCTTATCCTATGATAAAAATAGCAGGCTTCTTGTGAAGTTCCAGCTCGTTCACTTTCCAATCCTTAACGGGTTTGGAAATAATGGTTTCTTCACCTTCTTTTTCTATATCCACAGCAACACATAATTGGGTGTCTTTTTGTAAGTTTTTGATTAAAAACTCTAGAAATTGATTGTTTCGATACGGTGCTTCCATAAAGAGTTGAGTTACTTTTCGGGAGCGAATTTCCATATCTTTTAAGGCAATCATTCTGTCTCGAGCATCTATCGGCAAATAACCGTTAAACTGAAAATGCTGGCCATCCATACCACTAGCCATAAGTGCCAAAAAGATAGATGAACTGCCCGATAAGGGCACAACAGTCACACCTTTTGAATGAGCATATTTGACTACTTCGCTGCCCGGATCCGCAATAGCAGGTAATCCTGCTTCGGAAATTACTCCTATGCTTTGTGTAGTAATGTGTGTGTTAAAAAATGCCTTAAAACCTGCGTAATCATTGTGTTTGTCTAGTTCAATAAATACAAAATCATTCTGAGGTGTAGGATGTTCAATTGCTTTGAGAAATGCACGAGCCGTTTTCTCTTTCTCAACAATAAAGTGTGTTAGCTGATAGGTGTGGTCCAATGTTCGTTTTGGGAGGTATTCTTTATTAAACTCACCAATAAAATTGGGTACTAGATACAAGGTATTACTCACAATGCAATAGTAGGATAAATCTTGCCTTTATTCATTTCTCAAAAAAGGTAGAACTTCACAACAAGAAAACGTGTAAAAATTTTAACGACCTTTTAGAAAATTCACAGCAATCTCATTAAACCGCTGTGGTTGCTCTACATTTACGACATGACCGCAACTAGGTAAAACAACCAAACGAGAGCTAGCGTGGTCTTGTACTATTTTGGAAATACTGGGTAAGAACATGTGGTCTTCAGCACCCATAATATACAATGTGCGTATTCCACTATCCTTAAATCTAAAATACTTTAGCAATGGATTAATCTCTGCCACCAGCGTAAACCATCTTTTAAACTCTTGTTGGTAGAGTTTTTTAGCCTCATTTATAAATAAATTTCGGCTTTCTCTATGGCTTTTTTTAGGCATGATAATATGCGCAAAAAATCTGTAAAGCACCAAGTAAGGCACAACAGATTTGAGCATAGAACCAAGTCTCATTAATACTTGACCTCGTAGGTTAAGCTTCATAATGGCGCCACCCATTATCATGGTCAAGGTGCGCTCAGGAAAACGTTCAGTGATTTCCCGGATAACAATAGTACCCAACGAAATGCCTACCCAATGCGTATTTTTTATGTGTAAGTGATTGAGCACTTCTATTACTTCATCGCCTATAGTGTCAAACTGATAGTGTTTTAATTGCTCGTAAATCGGCTTTTTACTTTTTCCGTGACCACGTAAGTCTATAAGCAATACATTAAAGTGTTTCTGGAAAGCTCTAATTTGCTTAAACCAAATACCACTGCTGCCGCCAGCACCATGTATAAAGGTGACCCATTCTGCATCAGGTGTGCTTAAATGCGTGGTGTAGTAAAGCATTTTATTAACGCAAAGTTATGACCATTTCTTGGGTATCACCGTTTTAAATATTTAGGTGAAGATGAATAGACAGAACTGCCGTAATTTAAATTACCTTCGAGGCATTAAGCTCATTATTTATTGAAACCATTTTTGGTGGAGGAAGGCGTTTTAAATGAAATGCTTTCTGGTATAGAGCAGCACGGATATTATATTCACAGGAATATCATTAATGTAACCGATGCGGCAGCCTTGCGAGCACTCATGGAGATACGCTACGATCAAGATCAGTTTAAAAAAGCGGGTATTGGAAAAGGTGCATCCTTTAGCATAAATGAAGAGATACGTAAAGACTCTATTCTTTGGATAGAAGAACCTTCAAGTAATCCTATATTAGCTTCTTACTCCTCTCATATTGATGGCCTTATCTCACTGTTAAATCGACATTTTTTTTTGCCACTCAAGGACAAGGAGCTAATGTTTGCCATTTACGAAAAAGGCAGTTACTACAGAAAACATCGCGATAGATTTGCTAAACAGCAGCATCGTTTTTTTACCATAATACTATACCTTACCGATTGGCAAAAAGGAGATGGAGGTGAGCTTATGATATACACCGATCAAGGTGAAGTAAAGGTAGAACCTCATCAGGGTAGCTTCGTTATTTTTACTTCTGAAACGGAGCATGAAGTGCTTCCCGTTTTTGCACGCCGTTACAGTATAACCGGTTGGATTACAGATGTACCCATTGGGTTAACATTTTTATAAACCCTACTAGTACGATAAAACTATTGTTCCTCTAAAATTTTCTTCTTCTGAAGATCGTAATCCGTTTGGGTGATTAAACCTTCGTCAAGCAACGACTTTAATTCTCTCAGTCTATCCGATTTTGAACTGATTGCAGGTGCATCGACGCTCGTGGGTGCTTTTAAAGGTGGAGTGATAGCGGGCGTTTCGGGTTTTAAATCAAACGTGTAATTACTTTTGTATTTCATAACCCAAAGCCATGGAATTAGGACAAAAAAACCAGCAACTGCAGGTCCTACATCTACTTCTTCATCTTTACTTATGCTGGTATTTAAGGTACGATAACCTTCTGCGCTAAGTCGAATGTCAGTGGTACTAAAGGTTATTTTAGTGTCTTCGTATCGATACGGTGTCTTGCCTACGTCGACTCCGTCAATTCTTAGATCTGCACCATTTGGATATGAACGAATAACGGTGGAACTTACGCAGCTCGTAAATAGCATACAGCTTGCGAAAAAATAGGATACTGCTTTAGGGAAAGTTACTCTTAATGGCATTGTGGTAATTCAGGCTTAAAAAATTATCGTTTTATAATTCTGCTTGTGTACGTTTTATGTTCAGACTTTATCGTAAGTATATAAACATCACTTTTTAGGTTGGATAAATCAATGGTATTGCCAGATAAAGTGTTTTGTTCCATTAATTGACCTAGCGCATTCGTGATTGTATAGCTGCTATATGCACCTGCCGGTATATGAAGTATTCCAGACGTAGGATTTGGGTGTACAGCTAGAGTGTTTAGTGCAGATTGTTTAATACCCAGTGAGTATGGGGATTCATATGCTCCGCAATCTATAATGGTGCGCAATACGCGCGTGTTGCCATCCATGTCAACCTCGCCAACCGCGGCATAGCTTGGGTCGCCCGCATTTGCAGCATTGGATGAGTCAACTAAATGAAAATCATAGGTCATTTCATTTTTAAAGTACGGATTGGCAAAGTAAGAATGTTCCTCAAAATTCGAAGTTGTTTTGAAGGCTTCGAGCGTTTTAATATCCGCATCATTATAGCCGTAAATACTGGTTTCGTTTCCACCTGTAGAGTAATACAAGTTGTAATCCAACACATTTCCTGTTCCATTATCTTTCTTGTAAAAAGACATTACGTTATACGGGTTTGTAGCGTAAAAAATATTGTTTTTTACGATTACGTTTTCGCAATACGTCATATTGAGCTCACCTGTCCATGTGTTGTCTTTGTCATTATCGTATAAGGTATTTCCTGAAACCACGCAGTTTATTACTTTCCCAGTAGTCGTTGGGTAGGAGAATCCACCAACTACAATACCCGCTCGGCTATTGCCATAGCCTACGTTATTAATAAGTTGGACAAATGACGTTTCTTTTCCCTTTTTTTCACAGCCAATGCTAAAACCAACTTGGCCATCTCGACATATATTGTTTTGTACGCTAATCAAGGTGCTGCCGTCTATATAAATTCCTCCAGCGGTGGCAATTGGAGATTTACAATTATACACCTCGTTATTTCTGATAACTCCATTTCTAGAGATGTCTAATGTTGGATCTGAGCAAATTCCATAGTGGCCCGACGCCATTATGCCTATATTGGTAATATCGTGTACAGAGTTACCTTCGATTAAAAAGCTATCTACATTTCCAGAAATAGTTAATCCTTCGCTATATCCTGTTCTACAATCTGCGATTTCACAGTTAAGAATAACAATATTGCGATTGGCATTTGTAGCACTCACTCCTAACACAACTAGTGGATAGGCTTTTTTAAATGAGGTCACGTTTTCAGCAGGATTATTCGAAAAGTGCACGCCTTTGATTTTGCAGTTATTTAACGTAATATTTTGGCAGTTCGAGTTAATATTAATCCCAGCAACATAGTTACTTATTATGTTTTTAAACGTGATGTTTTCTAAGGTAAGGAATGCTGAATTAGAGATAAAAAGCAAGGCGTCTCCTGAGCTCGCAGAAATACCACCTCCGTCTACAATCACGGCATCATTTCCAAAAGGCTTTATGACATTAGGTTCTGTTGCTGTGCCTGCTTTCCCGTCTAAGTACAAATACTCGGTGTAGGTTCCTGCCATAATTTCAATGGTAGTAGCGGTGGTCATTTGGCTTAGAGCAAACTGTATGGTTTGAAAAGGAGCTGCTTGGCTTCCGTCATTACCGTTGCTTCCCGATGGGCTTACGTAGATAGTAGTTTGTGCTGTAGATAACGTGGTGAACGCAACTAAAATAAGGCTAAGGGCAAGTTTGTAAAATGTTGTCATATAGGTATATATATTCAAATGTAGCATTTTTAGGTAAATACTATAAAGTGTAATAATTAAAGAACGGAAAATCAGTTCTCTTGTTGGATAGTTCAATCTAAAATCATCATGTATCATTGCACCATGCAAGCACCAAAGGCAAAGAAGATACCCAAAGAGCACAATATACATGGAGACGTGCGAATAGATAATTACTACTGGCTTAGAGATCGTGAAAACCAAGAAGTTATTGACTACTTAAACGCCGAAAATGAGTATTGCAAAGAGGTACTAAAACCTACTGAACCATTGCAAGAAAAATTATATGAAGAAATAGTAGGCCGCATAAAAAAAGATGACGAGTCTGTACCGTATAAGAAAAAAGGATATTGGTACTACACAAGATTTACAGAAGAGTCTCAATACCCAATATACTGTCGTAAGAAGGACAGCATGGAGAATAAAGAACAGATTCTTATGGATGTAAATGTGATGGCCGAAGGACATAAATACTACAACGTAGGTGGTTTGAGTCTAAGTCCTGATGAAAAATACATGGTGTACGGAGAAGATACGGTGAGTCGTAGAATATATACCCTTAAAATGAAGAACACGGAAACCGGTGAAATTCTAGATTTAAATATACCTGGAACTACTGGCGGAGCTTGTTGGGCGGAAGACAGTCAAACTATTTTTTATACCATGAAAGACGAAACCACCCTGCGATCTGCCAAGGTTATGTCGTATAACGTGGTTACAAAAGAAGAAATAGTTCGATTTGTAGAAAAGGACGATACGTTTAATTGCGGTGTTTATAAAAGCAAAAGCGAAAAATATATTATCATCAGTTCGGGAGCGAGTATCACATCTGAATATCAGTTTATCTTAGCCACAAATCCCCAAGATACCTTTAAAATATTCCAAAAGCGTGTACGCGGAATGGAGTATAGTATCAGTCATTTTGAAAATAAATGGTATGTAATGACCAACTGGGATGCTCATAATTTTAAATTGATGGAAACGGCTGAGTTACTTACCGAAAGGAAAAACTGGGTAGAGGTTATAGCTCATCGTGAAGATACCTTGCTGGAAGGACAAGAGGTTTTTAGCAGTTTTATGGTAATTGAAGAACGCCGTAACGGTCAAAATCACCTTCGAGTTATCAATCAGAAAACGCAAGAGGAGCATTATATGCAGTTTGATTCTGAAACATATGATTGCTGGACCAGTACCAATCCTGATTTTGACAGTGAGATTTTGCGATTTGGATATACAAGCATGACAACTCCTAGCTCGGTATATGATTATAATATGAATACCCGAGATAAAGTGCTTCTTAAGCAGCAAGAAGTAGTAGGCGGGTACGATGAGAGTTTGTACGACAGCAAACGATTGTGGGTTACGGCAAGAGATGGCGAAAAAGTGCCCATGAGCTTAGTATACAAAAAATCTAGTGCGGAAGAGACAAAAGAAAACAGCAAAGGAGCTCCGTTACTTTTATATGCATATGGTTCTTACGGTCACTCGTTAGATCCCTATTTTAGTTCGGTAAGACTTAGTTTGTTGGACAGAGGGTTTGTATACGTAATAGCGCATATACGCGGCGGCGAAGACTTAGGTAGAATGTGGTATGAAAACGGTAAACTGTTGGCAAAATTGAATACCTTTTTTGATTTTATTGATTGTGCTGATTACCTAATAGCTGAAAAATGGACTACCCCAAAACATTTATATGCAGAAGGCGGAAGTGCCGGAGGATTGCTAATGGGTGCAGTAGTAAATTTTAGACCGGAACTTTGGAATGGAGTGATTGCACAAGTCCCATTTGTAGATGTGGTAACCACTATGCTAGACGAAACAATACCACTTACCACCGGAGAGTATGACGAATGGGGAAATCCGAATGAAGAGGAATATTACCATTACATAAAAAGCTATTCGCCTTACGATAATATAGAAGCTAAAGAATACCCGAATATGTTCATTACCACAGGCTTGCACGATAGTCAAGTGCAGTATTGGGAACCTGCCAAATGGATTGCTAAGTTACGCGACATGAAAACAGATACTAATATGTTGATCATGGATTGCAATATGGAAACCGGACATGGCGGAGCAAGTGGTCGATTTGAAGCACTTAAAGAAACCGCTAAAGAGTTTGCATTCCTGTTTATGCTAGAAGGCATAACCGATTAAATCACTATTTTCAGAATTTATGAAAAACAAACTAATAGCGATAGCACTTTTTGCTATGTCAGCGTGTAATTCTCCAAGCAAATGGCAAAACGGCGAGGTTGTGGTGGAGGAATCGCCGAAAATACTGGATGACTATGGTAAAAAAATAGTCAATTACCAAGATAGTATAAGTGCCATTTTTTTGAGTGGTTCCAATGGTGTCTTGTCTAAAAAAGATGTCTCGGCATTGGGTCACCTGCATTTTTATGAGCCAAACGAAAATTATAAAATCCCAGCGGTTTTTACTAAAATAGAAGATGGTAAAGTATTCCAAATGAAGACCAATACCGATAGACTTCCAGAGTATCGAACATATGGTAGTTTACGTTTCGAAATGGATGGTGTAGCGCACTCGCTTACGTTATATCAAAGTGTAGAAATGCCAGATTACTTATTTTGCCCTTTTAAAGATCTGACCAATGGTAATGAAACTTATGGAGGAGGAAGATATTTAGACTTTAAACTGGCTGATTTAAAGGAACCTATCATTGATTTTAATTACTGCTACAACCCGTATTGTGCGTATAATTCAGAATACTCGTGCCCTATTCCGCCGTATGAAAATCACCTAAAAGTGAATATACCCGCAGGCGAAAAGAAGTGGCATTAAGTTGAATAGTATTTTATACTTTCGCATCCAAAATTAGCAATGGCTGAAACTATACTCGTATTAGGAGCTTGTGGCCAAGTGGGCACCGAGCTGGTAGAAAATTTGCAGAATATTCATGGTGAAAGCAATGTGATATCAAGTGATATTCGCAAATCTGACCATCCTGTTTTTGCTAATGGCATTTTTGAGACACTCGATGTTCTCGACAAAAAAAAGATAGCAGAAGTGTTCGCTAAATACAAACCAACAGTGGTCTATCATTTAGCTGCTTTACTTTCTGCCACAGCAGAAGCTAATCCTAAATTTGGTTGGGAGCTCAATATGGACGGCACTTTTAATATTTTTGATGCCTGTCTAGAATACGGAGTTAAACGAATATTCTGGCCAAGCTCTATTGCTGTTTTTGGACCTACAACTCCAAGAGTAAATACACCTCAAAGTACAATCTTAGAACCGAGTACAGTCTACGGGATTACTAAGTTAGCTGGAGAGCGTTACTGCGAATATTATTATAACCGATATGGACTAGATGTTAGAAGTATCCGATATCCGGGTCTTATTGGTTGGAAATCACTGCCAGGTGGCGGCACAACAGATTACGCGGTAGATATTTTTCATCAGGCACTAAAAACAAGCACGTATGAGTGCTTTTTGAGTGGAGACACAACCTTGCCTATGATGCATATGGAAGATGCGGTAAGAGCTACCTTAGAGATTGTGGAAGCTCCATCTAATATTATACAGATACGGAGCAGCTATAATATAGCGGGTGTATCGTTCAATCCTGAGGAACTTACGGCTGAAATCAAAAAACACATTCCTGATTTTACCATAACCTACCAACCTGATCAAAGACAAAAGATTGCCAATAGCTGGCCGCAAAGTATAGACGATAGCAAAGCGCGAGCAGACTGGAATTGGAGTGAAAAATACAATCTGGAAAAGCTGACCAGTAACATGCTTGAAAATATAAAAGCAACTGTACTAGGCGCTAAATAAACACAGTATCGGCCTAAAGCCTATTTCATTTTCTTGGTAATTTAGTAGCTTAATAAATCAGCTATTGCACGCGCTACTTTATCCGCATTCGGAAGCATTTCTTTTTCCAAATCTACGTTAAGAGGAACGGCTGGTAAATCGAGCGAACCTAAACATTTTACGGGAGCATCTAACTGCTGAAAACAGTGCTCTTGAATTCTACCGGCAATGGCTTGTGCAAACGAATTGTTAAGCGTTTCTTCTGTAAGTACAATCACCTTTCCATGACGCTTTACACTAGCATATATAGCGTCATTATCACAAGGACTTAACGTTCTTAAATCAACTATCTCTACCTGACCGGGGAATGATTTTGAAGCATTAGTAGCCCACCAAACACCCATACCGTAGGTTATAATTGTAAGTGATTCACCATTTTCTAACGCTTCCTCACTTGCTTCTTGATGTATACGTGCTTTGCCCAAAGGGATAATGTAATCCTTACTTGGTTCAGGCGATTTAGCACCTTCTGTCCCAGGCACTTTACTCCAATATAGTCCTTTGTGCTCAAACATTACCACGGGATTCGGGTCGTAAAAAGCAGCTTTCATAAGCCCTTTCATATCTGCAGCGTTGCTTGGGTACACTATTTTTATGCCTTTTATAGGCAAAATAGAAGATTCATTTGTGCCACTGTGATAAGGTCCGCCACCGCCGTAGGCGCCAGTAGGCACGCGTATCACGGCTTGTACTGGGAATTTACCGCCACTTAAATAACTGCTCTTAGACAATTCGGTTACCAACTGATTGATTCCTGGCCAGATATAATCTGCAAATTGTACTTCTACAATAGGTTTACAACCTACGGCACTCATTCCGGCCGTAGAACCTATAATATAGGCTTCTTGTATTGGGGTGTTAAACACGCGGTGTTTTCCATGTTTTTGCGCAAGTGTAGCAGCTTCTCTGAATACACCTCCTAGTCGGTGACCTACGTCTTGACCATAAAGTAAGGCTTCAGGGTGGTCCGCAAGAATCTCGTCAACAGCGTGCAATGCAGCATCAACCATAATGATCGTTTCTGCATTTAGTGGGTGTCTATCGCCTAATTCTGCTGTTACGGTTGTTTGTGCTAATACAAAATCCGTTACGGTGTCAAGTGCAGGAGCACTGGCTGCTTTTGCTCGTTCAAAATCACTTAAAACTTCTTGTTCGGCTGTTGCCTGAAGTTCCTCTATTTTATAGGGTCTAATACCTTTAATTTTGGCTTGCTCGATTAAAAATGCAAGAGGATCTTCCTTTTGATCTTCTTCTAAATCATCCCTATACCATTCGCTTCGTACACCGCTAGTATGGTGGCCAAGTAAAGGCACTTTGGCGTGCACAAGCATGGGTTTTTGGTTCATGCGAACCCACTTAACCGCCTTGCTCATTTCAGCATAACTTTCTTCAAAATTACTGCCGTCAACTTGTGTTCTTCGTATTCCTTTAAAGCCAGCCGCAAACTCGTACGCATTCATAGCACGCATTTCGGCGCCACTAGCACTTATACCCCAGTCATTGTCTTGAACCAAATAGAGAATAGGGAGTTGATGCAAAGCAGCCATTTGAAGCGCTTCAGAAACTTCCCCTTCTGTCATAGATCCATCTCCTATAGAGCATACTACGATAGAGCCATTGGTGCCAATCTCATTCAGTTTATTGTTTTTAAGATACTGAAGCCCATGCGCTATGCCCGTAGTAGGAATAGCTTGCATACCCGTAGCACTGCTCTGATGTGCAATTTTAGGTTTGTCTGCATCTAATAATGACGGATGAGAATAGTACGTACGACCACCGGAAAACGGATCGTCTCCTTTAGCCAAAAGTTGTAGCATAAGCTGATAGGGTGTCATGCCAATACCCAACAATATAGATTCATCTCGATAATAAGGCGCCACCCAGTCAATCTCTTTTAATTGATATGCTGTGGCTAGCTGAATTGCTTCATGTCCTTTAGAAGTACTGTGCACATAGCTGGTAATTTGCCTATTATCGTCATAGATTTTAGCCATTGCCCTAGCTTTAAATATGTCTAGCAGCGCTCTTTCGTATACTGATTTTTTAATGTGCATTCTAGCAAATAAGAATTCTTTTTATGGTTGCAAGTTTAGGCTTAAATTTACTAAGATGAAAATTCATCAAAGGTTCAGATGATAGATTATTTATGTTATGTATAATCTAGTGGATTAAAGGAACGGGATCCTTTAAATTGTCTATCCGTTTTTAGAACTTGATACCCTTGTCAAGCAATAATGATCAAGGGCAAAATCTACAATGCGTCACTATATTTGCATACATGAGAAAAGTTATTCTTTTATCTATCTTCTTATCAATTTGAATTCTTCTTACGTCCTGTGAGAAAGACAATTCTTATGTGTATGATTTCATGTTGGTAAACGAAACTGACATGGATTTATACGTAAGCTGGAGTATTGGCGGGAACTCCTATCTGGATACAATTCCCAGCTCGATTATTTCAGGGATACCAAATGCGCGCCACGGATTAAATAGCAACTCAGCTATAGAATATAATGTTTTGAATTCTTTATACAGTTGTACAATTGCATCATCTGATTCTTCTCGTGTTTGGGATGTGTCAGACCTAACAGAATATTCTGTTAGTAATTCAAAGGAACCGTTAATGGGTCTCTTTTTCGAAAAATATACCTTCGTTATTCAATAGACGAAGGCATACTTAGACCATAAGTTTTAGCCCAGGGTAATCAACTCAGTACCCGTTCGAAACTACTCCACCGTAACCGATTTAGCCAAATTTCGAGGCTGATCTACATTACAACCGCGCATTACTGCTATATAGTAAGAAAGTAATTGCAATGGTATGGTAGCTAAGATAGGAGTAAGGCAATCTTCTGTGTCTGGTATTTCAATGAAATGATCTGCGATTTCAGCGACTTTTTCGTCGCCTTCTGTTACTATAGCTATAATTTTTCCTTTACGTGCTTTTACTTCTTGAATATTACTTACTACTTTTTCGTAGTAGTTACGCTTAGTTGCGATTACAACGACAGGCATCTCTTCATCAATAAGTGCAATGGGTCCGTGCTTCATCTCTGCAGCCGGGTAACCTTCTGCATGTATATACGATATTTCCTTCAGTTTTAGGGCTCCTTCTAATGCCACAGGAAAGTTATAACCTCTTCCTAAATAAAGGCAATTAGGTGAATCTTTATAAATAGCGGCAATTTCTTTACATTTTTCGTGGCAACTCGCTAATAAAGTTTCTACTTTTTTAGGTATAGTATCTAGTTCTGCAAACATTTCTCTAAGTCGTTCACGAGAAATGGTGCCTCTAATTTCGGCAATGCCTAATGCTAAAAGAGTAAGTACCGTTACTTGGGCAGTAAATGCTTTGGTAGATGCGACTCCTATTTCAGGACCAGCGTGGGTATACGCTCCAGCATGTGTTAAACGAGGAATGCTACTGCCTACAACATTACAAATGCCGTATATAGTTGCTCCTTTTTCTTTGGCTAATTCTAATGCAGCTAGAGTATCTGCAGTTTCACCACTTTGAGATATAGCGATTACTAAATCCTTTTCAGAAATTACGGGGTTTCTATATCTAAACTCCGAAGCATATTCTACTTCAACGGGAATTCTTCCAAATTCTTCGATAAGGTATTCTCCCACTAAGCCTGCGTGCCATGAAGTTCCGCAAGCAACGATGATGATTCTATCTAAGTTTTTTATTTTACTTGCGTATTCCTCTAAGCTTCGCATAGCGAAAGTTAAATTAACGGGATCAAATCGTCCACGCATAGAATCGTAGATAGATTTAGGTTGCTCAAAAATTTCTTTAAGCATAAAATGCTCATAACCACTTTTTTCTAAAACATCAAGGCTAATTTCTAGCTGCTGTATAAATGCCGATTTGTAAACATTGTCAATAGTTTTAATGGTCATCTCCCCATCGTGTATAGAAACAATTTCATTATCATCAATGTAGGTTACGGTCTTGGTGTATTCCACGATTGGAGTGGCATCACTTGCTAAGAAAAACTCTCCCTTAGTATCGCTTATTCCTACTACAAGCGGACTTCCTTTACGTGCAGCAATTAATGTGTTTGGATCATTTTTACTCAATAAAACGATAGCGTATGCTCCAATTACCTCGTTTAAAGCTAATCGTACTGCCTCTAATAAATCAACTTTTTCGTTGATCTTTATTTCTTCAATAAGGTGAATAAGCACTTCCGTATCGGTGTCACTCATAAAGGTATGACCTCGTTGTACAAGTACTTTTTTGAGCGTGGCGTAATTCTCAATAATTCCGTTATGAATTATAGCAATATCACCACTTTGCGATAAGTGTGGATGCGCATTGGCAGTGTTTGGTTCACCATGGGTGGCCCAACGGGTGTGACCTATACCTCTAGTCCCTCGAATGTCTTGACCCGCAGCGGTAGCTTCTAGCTCAGAAACCTTTCCTTTGTTTTTATAAATCTTAAGATCACCATCTAACAAGGCTATTCCTGCACTATCATATCCTCTATATTCAAGTCGTTGTAATCCTTTAATTAAGAAGTCATAGGCCTGATTTGGTCCGTAATACGCTACAATTCCACACATATTCTATATTTAATAAGTAAATTTAGATAAAGACAGACCTATAAACTAAAGGTCTGTTTAAGATCTGCTACAACATTTAATTCTTCCCACGGGAAAAGTTTCACCTCTATACTTTTGATGTTTCCTCCGCCGTCTTTGAATGTCTTAGTTACCGTCTCAGTTGTTCGTCCCATGTGGCCGTAAGCGGCAGTTTCGGAGTATATTGGAGTCCGTAAATTAAATCTTTGCTCGATAAAATAAGGTCTCATATCAAACTTAGGCATAGTCAATAACACTTCCGCAATTTCGCCATCAGTCATGTTTACTTTCGAAGTTCCATAGGTGTTCACATACAATCCCATGGGTTTGGCAACACCAATTGCGTAGGCTACCTGTACTAAAACTTCATCTGCAACTCCTGCAGCGACTAAGTTTTTTGCAACGTGTCTTGTGGCGTAAGCTGCGCTTCTGTCCACTTTGCTCGGATCTTTACCAGAGAAAGCACCTCCACCATGTGCACCTTTTCCACCATACGTATCAACTATAATTTTACGTCCTGTTAATCCGGTGTCTCCGTGTGGTCCACCTATAACAAATATGCCAGTTGGATTAACGTGATACGTAATCTCATTAGTAAAAAGTGATTGGGTTTCAGCTGGTAATAAAGCTTTTACACGTGGGATTAAAATAGAAATAACATCGGCTTTAATTTTAGCAAGCATTACTTCTTCTGAATCAAAATCGTCGTGTTGTGTTGAGATAACAATCGCGTCAATAGCTATTGGTTTATTGTTATCGTCGTACTTTATGGTTACTTGAGATTTGCTATCCGGTCTTAGGTACTTTATTTCATTGTTTTCGCGTCTAAGCTCTGCAAGTTCCTTGAGTAATAGATGGCTAAGCTCAAGCGGAAGTGGCATAAAGCTCTCCGTTTCGTTGGTTGCATACCCAAACATCATTCCTTGATCTCCAGCTCCCTGGTCTTCAGGATTTTTACGCTCTACACCTTGATTAATGTCAGGCGACTGCTCGTGTATGGCACTAAATACACCACAAGAGTTGCCATCAAACATGTACTCACTTTTGGTGTAACCAATTTTATTGATGGTTTCGCGTGCTATTTTCTGAACGTCTAAATACGTATTTGATTTTACTTCTCCAGCTAATACAACTTGACCCGTAGTAACTAAAGTTTCACATGCTACTTTACTGGTTGGGTCAAATGCTAAAAAGTGATCTATAAGCGCATCAGATATTTGATCTGCTACTTTATCTGGGTGTCCTTCTGAAACGGACTCTGAAGTGAAGAAATATGCCATATGTTTTAGTCTTTATATATTGTCGCAAATGTAATCATACAGATGTAATTATTAAAATTGGCTTCGATCATGACTTGCCGAGTCAAAACATGCAACATCCACTCGTTATAGGATGTTTTTTAAAGAGCAATGAGAATATATAGTGACAAAGAGGTTTACGCAGGGATCATGAAGAATTATGCAATTCTGTATTCAAAAAGGAAAACTGAGCGCTAGAAGAAGGGACCATATATAAGATGTATTAAAAAATAATCTACCAATCGTTTGGTACATAAAAAAGTTAGTCCTATGTTTGGAACATAAATTAATGGCAAAACCAAAGTTAGATCGTAAAACGTTACTCCGGAATTCTCTATCTGTATTTAAAACGATGGGGTACAATGGCACGTCTATGAATGATCTCGCTAAAGCAAATGGTTTGCTAAAGGGTAGTATGTACCATTACATAGAAAGTAAAGAATCGCTTATGCTTGAAGTATTAACCGCACTTAAAGACCATTATGTTTCTAGGGTATTTAATAAAGCGTTTGATGAAACACTCCAACCTTACCAGAGGCTAAAAGAATTGGCTTTGCGCGCAGAAGAGATATTTGTTTTTGAAGAGGGTGGAGATTTCTTGGTTAATATTGGTTTAGAAACCAAAAACAGCGTTCCTGCCTTTACGCAGGTTATTAAAAGCTTCTTTCAAGAATGGATAAACACAATGAAATACTTGTATTCATTTGTGTTGGATGAGGCAGATGCTAAAGAAAAAGCTGAATTTATGGTGGCAGAGATAGAAGGGTCTGTTTTGATGATGAAATTATTGGATGATGTAAACTATCTTCACCGAACCAATGAGCGATTGCTAAAGGAATACAAAGAATTAGAAAGACAAAAAGTATACAAATAATGGATACGAGGAAAATAAGAAAAATAGCCGTACTAGGCTCAGGAGTTATGGGTAGCCGTATAGCGTGCCACTTTGCTAATATTGGTTTGGACGTGCTCCTACTCGACCTTAAAAACTTTCCCCATTCAAAAGAAAGTGAAGCCGGTATAGATGCTAAAGTAGCACAAGCTGCATTATTATCGTCACTGAAAAGTAACCCAAGTCCCATTTACATTAAGGATTTTGCAAAGCGAATAAAAACCGGGAACTTGGATGATGACCTGCATAAGATAAAAGAATGTGACTGGGTGATAGAGGTGATTATCGAAAGATTGGATCTTAAAATAGATCTCTTTACTAAAGTAGAGGAATACCGTAAACCAGGTACGTTAATTACCTCCAATACGTCAGGTATACCTATAGAGATGATGTTGACTGGTAGAAGTGAAGATTTTGCGGCACATTTCTGTGGTACACACTTTTTCAATCCGCCTCGTTATCTTAAGCTTCTAGAAATTATCCCTTCGTCCAAAACCAAGCCTGAGGTAGTAGACTTCTTCTTGCATTACGGTGATCTTTTTCTAGGCAAAACTACGGTAAAGGCAAAGGACACACCGGCATTTATCGCGAATAGAATTGGGGTTTTTAGTATCATGGCAATCTTTAAAATGATGGGTAAGCATGGTCTAAGCATTGAAGCGATTGACAGTGTTACAGGTCCTGTTTCAGGTAGACCCAAGTCTGCAACGTTCAGAACATCTGATTTGGTTGGCTTGGATACCTTGGTTAAAGTAGCAAACGGTGTAGGACAAAACTGTCCTGCTGACGAAATGAAAGAATGGTTTACCATTCCTTCGTTTTTAGAAAAAATGTTGGAGAATAATTGGCTTGGAGATAAAACAGGCCAAGGGTTTTATAAGAAAGGGAAAGATGCGGATGGTAATACCGTAATCGAATCACTTAATCTAACGACGCTAGAATACAATGCTCAAGACAAGCCTCGATTTGACAGTATCGGGAAAGCAAGAGGAGCCAACAGGCTAAGCAGTAAACTAGGAATATTATACAGCGGGGGTGATCCTGCTGCTGATTTTTATCACGATATAATTACAGCTATTGCCGCTTATTCGGCTAATCGTATTCCTGAAATAGCAGATGATTTATACCAAATAGATGATGCACTTCGTGCTGGATTTGGTTGGGAAGTGGGACCTTTTGAGACTTGGGATTTAATTGGCTTTGATAAAGTATTAGCCAACATAGAAAAGGCTGGATATTTAGTTCCACAATGGATTTTAGATTTCAAAGCAAAAGGGAACACTACGTTTTACAAATCAGAATATGGTAAACGCAAATACTATAATATTCTCAAAGCAGAATATGAAGTAATTCCAGGTACTGAAGCGTTTATTGTATTAGATAACTTCAGAACGCCTGAGCCAGTATATACCAACAAAGAGGCGACCTTGCACGACATAGGTGATGGTGTTTTATGTTTAGAGTTTCATTCAAAAATGAATGCCATAGGAAGCGGCACGTTAGCAGCTCTTAATAAGTCGATTGACATTGCAGAAACACAAGGATGGAAAGGTTTGGTTATTGGCAATGATGCACCCAACTTCTCAGCTGGAGCTAACTTAGCGATGATGCTTATGTTGGCTATAGAGCAGGAGTTTGATGAGCTAAATATGGCCATTAAATATTTTCAAAATACCGTTATGCGCCTAAGATACAGCAGTATTCCTGTGGTTGTGGCTCCTCACGGACTAACCCTGGGCGGAGGTTGTGAAATGACATTACACGCCGATTCAGCGATTGCTGCAGCTGAAACCTATATTGGATTAGTGGAAGCTGGTGCAGGACTTATACCTGGCGGTGGCGGAACGAAAGAATTTGTGGTCCGTACAAGCGATAGTTTCTATGCAGGTGACCCACAGTTACCTACCTTAATTGAGCGTTTTCAAACTATTGCAACTGCAAAAGTGGCTACCTCGGGACACGAGGCTTTTGAAATCGGGGTGATGCATCACGATAAGGATGAAGTGGTGGTAAATGGCGGTCGTGTTATTACGGAAGCCAAAAGAAAGGTACTTGAACTGCACCACGATGGATACGTTCAAAAACCACAACGAGATGATATTTTGGTGCTAGGCAGAACGGCACTTGGAGCATTATATTCTGGTGTAGAAGCCTTTGGAATTAGCGGTTATGCTAGTCAGCACGACATGCTCATAGGTAAAAAATTAGCCTTTGTGATGGCCGGGGGAGATCTAACTCAGGCTACCAAAGTGACCGAGCAATACCTATTAAACCTAGAAAGAGAAGCGTTTTTAAGCTTACTTGGCGAACGAAAAACATTGGAAAGAATACAGCATATTTTAAAGACTGGGAAACCACTTAGAAACTGATATAAGACCCAGGATATAAGATATAAGACAGAAAAATGAATAAGATAAACATACATAAAGCTGAAAAAAGAGAAGTTATAAATCTTATATCATACATCCTAAATCATTCATAAAATAAAAAAAATGGCAGAAGCATACATCATAAACGGATATAGAACCGCGGTCGGGAAAGCAGGAAGAGGTGGATTTAGATTTACCAGCCCAGTAGATTTGGGAGCAGCTGTAATTAACCATTTAATTGACCATACTCCCGGATTTGATCCGAGTGTAGTTGAAGATATAATTGTAGGGAATGCAGTACCCGAAGCAGAGCAAGGTTTACAAATGGGCCGCTGGATTGGGGTGCGAAGTAAACTACCCATGGAGGTTCCAGGTGTTTCGGTGAATAGATATTGCGGTAGCGGTATAGAAACTATTGCAATGGCCGTTGCAAAAATTAAAGCAGGACTCGCAGATTGTATTATAGCTGGTGGAACAGAAAGCATGAGTTTAGTACCCACAGTAGGTTATAAAACAGTGCCTAATTACAATATTGCTAAAGATCACGGTGATTATTTCTTAGGAATGGGGCTTACCGCAGAAGAGGTTGCAGATAAGTATACTATCAGCCGCGAAGATCAGGATACATTTGCACTGGGTTCTCACCAAAAAGCCTTAAAAGCACTCGCCGAAGGTAAATTTAAAAATCAAATTGTACCGTTTGAAGTAGAGCAAGTAGATTTCGATCCGGCAACAAATAAGCGTGTTACTTCTAGCTACATAGTAGATACCGACGAGGGTCCGAGAGCCGATACCACGCTAGAGGCTTTGGCAAGGTTAAAACCCGCCTTTAAAAATAACGGAACGGTAACTGCCGGTAATAGTTCTCAAACCAGTGACGGTGCCAGTTTTGTGCTGGTAATGAGTGAGAAAATGGTTAAGGATTTAGGCTTAGAGCCTAAAGCTAGGTTGGTGAGTCAAGTATCTGTAGGTGTAAACCCACGATACATGGGAATTGGTCCTATGGAGGCTATTCCCAAAGCGTTGTCTAAAGCCGGTCTTTCACTAAATGATATTGATCAAATAGAATTGAATGAGGCATTTGCTTCACAAAGTTTGGCTGTTATGCGTGGTTTAGATCTTAATCCAGACATCGTAAACGTAAACGGTGGAGCAATCAGTTTAGGACATCCATTGGGCTGTACCGGAGCAAAACTCACTGTACAAATACTCGAAGAAATGAAACTTAGAAACCAAAAATATGGCATGGTAACAGCGTGTATTGGCGGAGGACAAGGAATAGCAGCGATTTATGAAAGGCTATAGTGGATTTAAGATGTATGATATAGGACTGTTTTAACCGATGTTAATTATCTAAAATCATAATTCAATGAAAAAATAATGAGTAGAACGAATCATAATTTCGGGAAATTAAAAGTTTGGGAAGAAGCGATTGATCTAGTTGTTGAAATATACAAAGAAGCAGCGAAGTATCCCAAAGAAGAAAAGTATGGCATCATTTCTCAGATGCAACGTGCGGGAGTGTCTATTCCATCCAATATTGCCGAAGGATCTGCTCGTGGAACAAACCCTGATTTTATTCGTTTTTTATACATCTCTATAGGGAGCATTGCCGAGGTAATCACACTTCTCTACGTTGCTGCAAAACTAGAAATAACAAACCAAGAATCAGTTGATGTGATAATTGAAAAACTGATACGTATCGATAATGCAATTTTTAAATTAATAAACACACTCGACAAATAATCCTAAGTCTTAAATCCTATATCATAAATCCTACATCTTATGTTAAATAACAACCTAAAAGGAGGTGAATTCCTTATTAAAGAGCAAACTGCCCAAAGCACATTCATACCCGAGCAAGTAAATGAAGAACAAAAAATGTTTCGTGATATGACACGAGATTTTTTGGAAAAAGAAGTTACTCCCCTACGTGAAAAAATTGATAAGCAATTGGAAAATCCAGACTTGGTGCCAGAGTTAATGCATAAAATAGCAGAACTTGGTATTTTAAGTGCGGCTTTACCCGAAGAATTTGGGGGTATGTCAGTAGACTTCAATACGGAGTCGGTACTCAGCGAGGAGCTAGGTAAAACACAAAGTTTTAGTGTGGCTCTGGCAGCACACATGGGCATAGGTACACTTCCCATCTTATATTACGGTACCGAGGAACAGAAGAAAAAATATCTTCCCGGACTAGGCGACGGAACGATTAAAGCATCCTATTGTCTTACAGAACCAGACAGTGGAAGTGACGCTTTAGCGGCTAAATCTAAAGCGGTATTGGATGGAGATGAATGGGTTATTAACGGTCAAAAAATGTGGATTACGAATGCGGGATTTGCAGATATTTTTACGGTTTTCGCACAGGTAGATGGCGATAAGTTTACCGCTTTCATCATAGAAAAAGGAACTCCTGGTTTAAGCTTAGGAGATGAAGAAGTAAAGCTCGGTATTAAAGGAAGTAGCACACGACAAGTCTTTTTGGATAACGTACGTGTACCCAAATCTAATCTGCTAGGCGAAATTGGAAAAGGACATAAGATAGCTTTCAATGTGCTTAACATAGGAAGATATAAACTGTGCGCGATGGTTATGGGTGGTAGTAAAAAAAGCATAGATATAGCGACCAATTATGCCAATGAACGCAAGCAGTTTGGTGTTGCTATAAGTAGTTTTGGTGCTATACAGCATAAGCTAGCAGAAATGGCTATAAAAACGTATGCTACCGATAGCGCAACGTATAGAGTTTCGGGATTAATAACCGATAAAATAGCTGAACTTGTCGCAGAAGGAAAAACCAAAGTGGAAGGGAAGTTAATTGCAGCAGAAGAGTACAGTATTGAGTGCGCACTGTTAAAAATATTAGGTTCAGAAACACTAGACTACGTGGTTGATGAGGCAGTTCAGATTTTTGGAGGGACTGGTTATTCAGAGGAATATCCCGTAGCAAGTATGTACCGAGACGCACGTATCAACCGTATTTTCGAAGGAACCAACGAGATTAATAGAATGCTTGCAGTGGGTCAACTTCTGAAGAAAGCAATGAAAGGTGAAATCGACTTAATGGGACCTGCCATGAAAATACAAGAAGAATTGATGGAAATTCCAGACTTTGGAGATGATGGAGACGGAAGTCCTTTGTATGAGGACAAAAAAGCGGTTCGTCAAGCCAAAAAAGCAATACTTATGGCTGCAGGAGCAGCAGCTCAGAAGTACATGATGGAGTTGGAAAAGCAACAAGAAATACTTATGAACTTGGCAGACATGGCCTTGGATGTATTTACGGCAGAAAGTACCATTTTGCGTACCGAGAAACTGATAGAACAACAAGGAGAGGAGGCAACAGCAGGTCAAATTACGATGACTAAATGTTATGTGAATGATGCTATGGAACGTTGCTATCTTTCGGGTAAGCACGCAATTAGCGCGTTTGCAAAAGACGATATGCTAGTAATGATGCATATGGGGATTAAGCGATTTACAAAATACCCGCTTACCGACACCATAGCATTACGTAGAAAAGTAGCCGCTTTGCTCATTGCTGAAAACAAGTATTGTTTTTAGGGTGGCGTAGAAGGAATTCGCATCCACACGAACTAGAGCGATGTGTTCGTGGGGACACGAACACAGAAATACCTAAAAAAGGCGAGTAGAGAGGCTTGCCTTTTTTTAATAATTTTTGGGACATTTGGTTATCAATATATAGCACGAAAGATAAAGTGCTTTTTGTGTTTGCTATAGGTGACAAAGTAGTCGTAGGCACAGATGCAGGCGTGTACTACAAAAGCTGGGAGAGTTTCTTGAACAAATAGAAATATAAATTATCCCCGCAAATCAAAACAAATACTTTTAATTTACGGGGATAATTATAAATATTACCGCATATTAAAAATATAATTTTATATTTGCGGGGATGTTGGATGATCCAATCATACGAAATTCGCTAATTACAGTTAAAAAATTGCTCGTGCAGTTTCCTGCTGTGGTACTCGTGGGTGCTCGCCAAATTGGCAAAACTACCTTAGCTAAGGAGCTCATTGGCCAACTCGGCAGAGAAGCCATATACTTGGATTTAGAACTCCCATCGGACAGAGCTCAGTTGCAAAATCCAGAACTATTCCTTAAACAACATCAAGATAAATGCGTGATACTAGACGAAGTGCAACGTGAAAAAGCGTTGTTTCCTATTCTTCGTTCGCTTATAGACCAACACCGTGTTCCTGCTCGTTTTATCTTGTTGGGTTCGGCATCACCGGAGCTCATACGCGACAGCTCCGAAACCTTAGCCGGCAGAGTGGCTTACCACCAAATGTATCCGTTTAGTTTGCAGGAAGTAGGTGCCGATTTGCACGATAAATTATGGTTTAGAGGAGGTTTTCCTAATTCGTTTCTGGCCAATGACGATGAACAAGCTCTGCTTTGGCGTGGCAGTTTTGTTCGTAGCTATTTGGAGCGGGATTTACCCATGCTCGGGCTTAATGCCAATCCCGTAACTCTTAGAAGGCTTTGGGAAATAATTGCGTACCAAAACGGACAATTGCTCAACATTTCCACCATTGCAAAATCCATTGGTTTGTCAGCACCCACGGTGCGGCATTACCTCGATTTTATGGAAGCAGCATTTCTCATTTACTTGGTAAAACCGTATCACACCAACGGCAAAAAACGATTGGTAAAATCCCCAATTGTATATGTTTTAGACACTGGAATATTGCATTCACTGCTCGATATAAAGTCCTATGACAAGCTACTTGGGCATCCAATTGTGGGTGCATCATTCGAAAATTATGTTCTTAATCAGTTGCTAACTAAAGTAGATGCTAGCCAAATTTATTTTTATAGAACTGCTGACGGAACGGAGATGGATTTTGTAATTACCGAAGGCGGAAAACCTGCAATAAGCATAGAAGTAAAGTTGAGTAGCACACCAAGTACAACCAAGTCGTTTACCACGGCCAAACAAGATTTGGAAACACCCAAAAACTACATTGTAGCACCCGTTCTTCGCGGCTATCCGCTTACCGAAGATGTGCAAGTAGTTAGTGTGGCTGAGCTGATGGAGTTGGTGTAATAAAAAATCTACTGTGCTATATCTATCAACTCTATGGTAAATATCAACGTAGAATAAGCTGGGATATTAGCTCCCATTGCTCGGTCGCCATAAGCCAAATCATACGGAATATAAAGCTCCCATTTGGAACCTACTGGCATCATTTTTAATGCTTCTGTCCAGCCTTTTATTACTTGGTTTACCCCAAAAGTAGCCGGCTCACCGCGGTCGTAACTACTGTCAAATTTTTTACCATTAACTAGTGTGCCACTGTAGTGGGTAGTTACTTGCTGACCGTCAACTGGCATAGGGCCATTTCCTTTGGTAATGATCTTGTATTGTAAACCACTTGGAGTACTTTTTACTCCTGGCTTTGCTGCATTTGCGCGTAAAAAGGCTTCACCTTCAGCAGTTGCTAATTTCGTTTTTTCTGCTTGTGCTTTGCTTACATATTCATTGATTACTTGATTGGCAACTTGTCCTTCCATATTGGCGTGATTGTATACCATCACATCTTGTATAGCCTCCATAAATAGATTCATGTTTAAGGTATCTATTCCTCCGTTTACTAAGCTTGAAGCTATATTTAAACCAACGGCATAACTCATGCTGTCAATGGAGTTTTTCATAGATGTGTGAGAATGTTGCGCTTTGGCACTTACAAAAGGTAACACGACAAGTGTAAGTAAAATCAATTTTTTCATGACTGCGAATATATAAATTAAGGATAACGTTTTAATGTAAAGGATTTATGGGTGAAAGGGGCTCGTAATTTAATCGGTTATTAAAAACGCGGATAAGTGCCGCGGCATTTTCTAGACTGCCAATACATTTGGAGAACCCATTTCCGTTTTTAGGATTTGTGGTGTGGTATGGATAAGGAAATTCGGTACTTTTTAATTCCCCGTCTAACAAGTAAACACCGGTGGTCAATGGGTCACCATATCCAGCATAATGATTACCAATAATTGCAAAATGAAGCACATTGGATTGTTTGCTGGTGGCATTTATGTATTGCTCGTCAAGTACTTTATAGGCAGAGTATTTATAGTTGGCGGCAAGGAGTGAGTCAAGTTGAGCGTTGCTAAAATCAGTAGCACAGCTTTTATTTATAAAATATAAGGTGTCGTTTTTGAGTTTGATAAGTGTTGACCGAGCCTGCGCTATATTTACATTCGCTTTTCCTTTATTATTAAAATTGACGGTATAGGCAAAGGTAATATGGTTTGGTATAGCGTCGTAAAACCCATTGGTAATTGTTTTATTTAGGATATGCGAATACCCAATATCAAAAGAGCTGTTGCTCTTACTTTGCAAGGATACACCAAGGTATAATCCATGACAAAGTCTATTTTTTAGCTGTTTGGTATAGTTTACAGTGGCAATGGAATCTTGCTTACCCATAAATCTGTTGGTAGCGTTAAAGACAAACCCGGGAGAGTATCCTGCAGTTACGCATACACCTGTTGCTTTGGGTATGGTGTATTGGTAAGAAAGTACAAGATGTATGTCTTCTATTACCGACTTACGGTTATCAAACACATACTGGTAACGTTTATAGCCGATTTTTCCCTGTATGTAATCTGACTTAAAGGGGTGGTTATAAAATAAGTCTGCACCAACTCCCACAGGTGATTTGTTGTAATCGGTAAACGGCGATAAGGTAATAAAAGAGCTAATTCCAAATTGTGCTTCGTTCACAAAAACTGTGGTGTCTTGGCCCACAAGTCGTGAAAAAACACCTATAAAAAGTAATCCTAGGATTTGTCTCATTGGTTGAACAAAATTATGTGTTTTGCCTGTATAATTGATTTTAATGTACGTAATCAAGTATTTAATCAACCAGCGTTAATTGGGCTTTGCAGATGTGCCAATTAATTCTACTTTTGTGTTCGAAATCTAATGTAGTATTAGAGGGGAGGGATTTTATAAAATCAAACACTTAAAATTAAAGTTTTAGAGAAAATGAGAAAATATAATGTAGTAGGCGTAATGAGCGGTACGTCTATGGATGGGTTAGATATCGCTCATGTAACTCTTGAAGAATTAAGCGAGGGTAAATGGAATTATTCCATAAATGCGGCAACAACCATAACCTATGGAGAAAAATGGAGACTTAGACTTTCTAAACTACGTCATCAAAATTCGTTGGTATTTCACAAAACGGATAGATTCTACGGACAGTTTATTGGCGAAGGTATCCAATCGTTTTTAGCCGAAAATGACTTGAAAGCAGATCTTATTGCTTCTCACGGGCATACTGTTTTTCATCAACCTGAAAATAATCTTACGGTTCAAATAGGTGACGGAAATAGTATATATGCATTTACAGGTATTCCTACGGTGACTAATTTTCGCGCTTTAGATGTTATTTTGGGAGGCGAAGGCGCTCCTCTGGTAGGGGTGGCAGATCAAATGCTATTTGGGGAATATGATATGTGCTTGAACTTAGGTGGCTTTGCTAATATTAGTGCAGATATCAATGGAAGCAGAGTAGCTTATGATGTAGGGCCTTGCAATATTGTACTAAACAGAATCGCGCGAGAATTTGATCAAGAATTTGATAAAGATGGCGAAATAGCAGAACGTGGACTTATAGATTATGAGTTACTGGAAGAGCTAAATAGTGTAGAATACTACAGCGATGAGCCTCCTAAATCTCTGGGTAGAGAATGGATAAGTACCCATTTTTGGGATAGAGTACGAAGCAGCGAAGCAAGCAAAGAAGACAAAATGAAAACGCTTGTTGATCATATAGCTCAGCAAATAGGTCAAAGTATAGATGACTTAAGCAGCGGCGATTCCAGTGGCAAAAAGGTATACATTACTGGAGGAGGGGCATTTAATAAAGCATTGATATCACATATACGCAGTCATACCGATGCAGAAGTAATTGTTCCAAATGATGCAATAGTGGATTTTAAAGAAGCATTAGCATTTGCCTTGCTCGGAATTTTACGCGTGCAGAATAAAGTAAATGTATTTAACGTGGCTACCGGAGCAACAAAAAGTTCAGTATCTGGAAGCCTTTATGGAGATTTCTCTAAACTATTATAATGGAAAATTTATTAAAAAAATTTGAAAATAAGCACCCTGAAATCGTTTTTGAGTGGAAAGACTCAGAAACAGAAGCGGAAGGATGGGTAGTAATTAACTCTCTTAGAAACGGCGCTGCCGGTGGCGGCACACGGATGCGTAAGGGTTTAGATAAACGCGAAGTGGAGTCGCTTGCTAAAACCATGGAAGTAAAGTTTACCGTGGCAGGGCCTCCTATTGGAGGTGCAAAGTCGGGTATTAATTTTGATCCTGCAGATCCGCGTAAGGAAGGCGTGCTTAAAAGATGGTATGCAGCAGTAGCTCCAATGTTGCGCAACTACTATGGTACTGGTGGAGACCTAAACGTAGACGAAATACATGAAGTAATTCCTATGACTGCAGAACTTGGTGTTTTGCATCCTCAAGAAGGAGTAGTAAATGGGTATTATAAAAACTACAGCAAAGTAGAAAAACTTCAAGCGATTACAAGACTTCAAAGTGGTGTTTTGTTACCTATTGTTGATGAGCGATTTACTCCTGATGTAATTAAGAAATATACGATAGCCGATATGATTACAGGTTGGGGTGTAAGTGAAGGGGTAAGACATTATTATGAACTTTGGGGCGGCACAATGAATCACAAAACGGCTATCATTCAAGGATGGGGAAATGTGAGTGCTGCTGCTGCATTTTATCTAGCAAAACACGGTGTAAAAATCGTGGGAATTATCGACCGTGACGGTGGATTAATCAATAAAACAGGTTATGGTCTGGATGAAATCATAGCCATGTTTAATAACCGCGATGGCAATAAATTAAATTCAAATACGGAAGGTTTCCAAAGTTTTGAAGAGGTAAGTGCACAAATCTGGGATTTAGGTGCTGAAATTTTTGTTCCTGGAGCAGCAAGTAGACTGGTAACCAAAGAACAAGTAACACGCCTTATTGATGGGCAGTGTGAGGTAATAAGCTGCGGTGCGAATGTTCCGTTTGCTGACCTAGAAATCTTTATGGGCGAAATATCAATGTACGCTGATGCAAATATGGCTGTGGTCCCTGACTTTATCGCCAATTGCGGTATGGCTAGAACCTTTGCATTCTTAATGAGTGAAAAAGGTGAAGTAGACGATGTAGCTATCTTAAAAGACGCATCTGAAATTATTGGTAATCAAATGAGAAGGTTACACCAATTCAATCCAAGGATGACAGGTTTAAGTCGCAAAGCGCTAGAAATGAGCTTAACAGATTTAGTAGATACCGGTGATGCTAGCCACAGAGTTGGGCTCGGTGGTATGGCGTAAGTCAAAAATCAACTAATCTTTACTATAAACGAGGGAGTGTGATTCAATTCATACTCCCTCGTTTGGTGTCGGACAAGGTTGGAAATGCCGATTTTAACTAAAATATCAATTTATTTTCCGATTTCGTTCTGCGTATTAACGCCTAATGGATGCAGTTTAGCTGCTCGGTCTGCATATTCTTCCGCTTGTTTTTGGTCACCTTTTCGTACTTCGTTTATAGCTAGATTATGAAAAAGCATTGCTAATTTCTTCGGTTTATTCTCGGTTTGTGTGCCTCTAATCCAAAGTGTTTCTGCGTCATCCCAATTATTTATTCGAGCTAAGGAGGCACCTCTTACTAAGTAGTCGTTTCCATTTGCATAAATATTGGTGAATATTAGTTGAGCAGTTGGCGACACACGAGAAGCGTAATTTGCACCATGTCTATTGCCTATCTTGGTCAGTTCTGTTCGGTAGTTAGCTTCAAGAATACTAGTAGTGCGTATTCGCTCTCGCGATTCTGCTTCATAAAAATAATTTTCTTCTTGAACCCACTCGTCTAGTTGTTCTCCTGTTTTACAATCGTACAATCGCCATCCTAGTTTCAGGGTAATGTTTCGTTTGCCTACGTAATAGTCTACTTCTTTATAGGTATTGTTCCCCAAACTTTCTCTACGTATTTCTAGGGTGTAACTATCTCTTATTTCTTGGTCTAACATCTCAAGTGAGACAACTATGTCGCTTCCCGAGGCTAGTTGAGTTAGCTCTGACATGTTCAGCGCAGAAGGGAATTCGCCATTGGCAACATGTTTAAATTTTTGAATACTGGTTTGTAGAGTTAAGTATGCTTTACTCCTTATACTGCTTCTAAACCCATTTAATGCCCCATATTGAATGTCATAAACATTGGGGTTTAGGACCTTACTGTCTGTATTGTTATAGTGATATTGAATCTGTACTCTGTCAAGCACGGTAATGGTTTGTGCACCATCAGGTATCTTAATGGCAGCTTCAGATACTCCTGTTTTCCAAGATATTTGCTGTGTGGATACGCAGGCCGAGATGAATACTAAAGAAATAATCAGGTATTTTTTCATGAACTAGGTATGTGCAAAGAAATAGAAATATGACCGAATCACTAAGATACATTTGGCAAAACCCATGTAGGTGAAATGTGTTTCTTGATCATGTTGACTTAGCATCTATTTTTATCCTCAGAATATGTGTTCTTTTCCTTTTCTTTGCTTCTTTATAATGAAGAAGATTATTATACTACTCGCAGCAGCGTGCACTTTTTTTAGCCTCAACACGTTAGCGCAACATTCTAATAAAAAAACAAAAGTAGTCGTTGCTGAACCAAGTTACCAAAATGCAACGGATCAGAACAAATTCCGTCAATTGGATAACGAGTTGCCTACCCCCAATGTTTATCGCACAGCGAGTGGAGCCCCTGGACACCAGTACTGGCAAAATACTGCGGATTACACAATGGATATTCGCTTAGATGACGAAAACCAACGCGTATATGGAACAGAGGAAATCACCTACAATAATGCATCACCTGATGAATTGCAATACGTATGGATACAGCTAGACCAAAACGAGCGAAGTATTACGTCTATGTCCAATCAAATTGAGGAAGGTGATCTCAAAAATGGGGTAAGCTTGTATGAGTATTTTAATATGTTTCATAATTTCCCAGGAGGGTTTAATATCGATTATGTGAAAGATGCTAACGGCAACGATTACGAAGTAAAGGTGAATCACACCATGATGCGTGTCAACCTTAAAAAGACTCTAAAGGCAGGAGAATCTGTAAAATTAAATATCAAGTGGTGGTATAATATAAACGACCGAATGGAAATAGGTGGTAGAAGTGGTTACGAGTATTTTAAGGAAGAAAATAATTACTTGTATACTATCGCCCAGTTTTTCCCAAGAATGGCGGTTTATAGTGACGTTACAGGATGGCAAAACAAACAATTTTTAGGCAGAGGCGAGTTTACGCTACCTTTTGGTAATTATGATGTAAAACTCACCGTACCTAGCGATATGATAGTAGGAGGTACAGGAGAAATTCAGAACATGAGCGATGTATTGACCGCCGCTCAAATGGCTAGATTGGAGCAAGCTAAAACCAGCGATAAGCCACTTGTTGTTGTGACGCAAGAAGAGGCCATGGCCAACGAAAAAACGCACTCTTTAGAAACGAAAACATGGCATTTTAAGGCAGAAAATGTGCGTGACTATGGATGGTGTGCCAGCCGCAAGTTTATCTGGGATGCTCAAGGAGTGAAGTTTGGAGATAGAACCGTATTGGCCATGTCGCTTTACCCGAAAGAAGGAAATCCTATGTGGGAAATGTACAGCACCAAAGCGATTGTTTTAACGTTGGAAACCTATTCTAAGTATACGTTTGATTACCCTTATCCAGTAGCGTATTCTATCAATGGAAAAAGTATTGGAATGGAGTACCCTATGATCTGTTTTAACGGAGGAAGAACAGACGCGGAAGGCAAGTTTAGTGATGAGAATAAGTACAGAACAATCTTGGTGATTATTCACGAAGTAGGTCACAATTACTTCCCAATGATTATTAATTCAGATGAACGTCAATGGACTTGGATGGATGAAGGTTTAAATACCTTCTTACAGTATCAAACTGAGCGCGCTTGGACCGACGAAACAGGGAAACCGTTTCCGAGTCAACGAGGACCTGCCAAAAATATAGTACCTTATATGGGTGGGGACAAACGTTACATCTCACCCATTATGACTAATTCTGAAAGTATTCATCAGTTTGGAAATAATGCTTATGGAAAGCCATGTACAGCATTAAACATTTTGCGTGAGACGGTAATGGGACCTGAGCTTTTTGATTATGCATTTAAGACGTATGCCAACAGATGGATGTTTAAACACCCAAGTCCTGCAGACTTATTCAGAACCATGGAAGATGCCAGTGCGGTAGATTTAGATTGGTTTTGGAGGGGATGGTTTTATACCAATGACCATTGCGATGTTGCGGTAACTGATGTCAAAGAGTTTACGGTGAAATTTAACCAACCAAAAGCGGGTACATCAAAAGATAAAGCAAAGAAAATGGTAGAAGCGCAAATCAAAGTAGGCCAGTTTGACCCAATATTACAAAGCATAGCCAATGCAGAATATCCTGCTAAAGCTTATGAAATGGCGAAAAATAATATCACGGATACCCGTAAAGAATTCTTAAATGAAAGCAATTATTTTTACCAAGTAGATTTGAAAATGATAGGCGGATTGGTAATGCCCGTTATCTTTAAATTGGAGTACGCAGACGGTACAACAGAAGAAATACGAATTCCTGCAGAAATCTGGAAAATGCAAAACGAGCGATTAACTGAAACGGTTAGCAAGGTGCTAATAACCAATAAAGCAGTAAATAAAATAACTCTTGATCCAAATCTAGAAACGGCGGATACGGATGTGAGTAATAATCTGTGGGTGAGGTAAGTAGCCGTATCCTTTTTAGTGCATAGAACTAACGAAAGATAAAAAGCATCACAGTTTCAATTTTTAGCACATTACCTTTGTCGTTAATAATGAATGCATGGATCGCAGCTTTTCGTCTTAAAACACTACCTCTTGCTCTTGGGGCAATTATTTTAGGTAGCAGATTGCATGATAGTACGCAAGATTATACGCTAGAATTCGAATTAAATATTTTTCTAATGGCTTCGCTTACAGCTATTTTACTCCAAATATTGAGTAACTTAGCTAATGATTACGGGGATTTTAGGCGAGGAACGGATAAACACCGTGCCGACCGCCAATTATCAAGTGGTCAAATTACGCCTAAAGCCATGCTTACTGCGATAATTGTTTTTGCGGTACTTTCTTTTGCTTCAGGAACTTATTTATTATACATATCGTTTGGAAGCGATTGGGTGAATTGGATTAAATTTTTAGGCCTAGGAACGGCAAGTATAATTGCTGCAGTTTCATATACTATGGGCAAAAGAGCCTATGGCTATCATGGTTTGGGAGATGTGTTTGTGTTTATTTTTTTCGGCTTAGTTGGGGTATTAGGAACAGCTTATCTGTTTAAGCAAGAAATAACGGCTGTACTGTGGTTGCCAGCCATTGCCTACGGTGCTCTTTGCGTAGGTGTTCTCAATGTAAATAATATAAGAGATTTAGATAAGGATATACTTACTCATAAAATAACCATAGCGGCTCATTTAGGATTGGAGGGTGCTCTTGTTTATCAATCCGTATTAATGACCATAGCTTTTTTAGGCTTTACTGGTCACCATATTTCGGAATATTATCTAAGTCTAGCGCCTATTGCTATGGTGATTTTAGGTTTTATGCATATCAGGAGATTATATAATGCTGAAATCGCAGGTGATTATAATGAGCAATTAAAACTTCTATCGTTGGGAAGCTTATTGATTGTTTTGCTTTTTGTCATAAGACTCTTTTATTAATATGTATGCGTTCACTATAACCCAGCATACCTTAGCGTTTGTAAAGCCAGCCAAAACATCGCGTAATGTTTTTACGCATCGTGCTATTTTTTTAATTGAGTTAATAGAACTAGAAACAGGCTTAAGCGGTGTGGGAGAATCTGCTCCATTATCTCTCTTGAGCATTGATGATGTTACCAATTATGAAAAAATACTTCGTCAAAAATTAGAGGAATTTTGTGTTGCTGGAGATCTTAATGCACTTGACTTAAATTCGTTTCCAAGTATTCGTTTTGGAATAGAAACGGCGCTGCTTAATCTAAAAGCGGATGCGCAAGGAAGAATATATCGCACACCGTTTACAGATGGTAAAAAGACGCTGCCTATAAATGGTTTGATCTGGATGAACGAGATTGAGGAAATGTACGATGAGGCAATTACCAAAATTAAGGATGGATTTTCAGTAATTAAGTTTAAAGTGGGTGCATTGGATTTTGATGCGGAATGCAGAATGCTCGAGAAAATACGCATGGAATATGGGGCCGATAAAATTACCATACGAGTGGATGCAAATGGCGCTTTTCACCCCAACGAAGCCATGCAGCAACTCAAAGACTTGAGCAGATTTACACTGCACAGCATAGAGCAGCCCATCGCTGCAGGACAATGGGATGATATCGGAAAATTGTGCCGTGAGTCAGCCGTCGATATTGCTTTGGATGAGGAACTTATTGGTATAAATGTACAACAAGATGGGAATAAAGTGCTTCAAAAAATCCAGCCTCAGTACCTGATACTGAAACCAAATTTAATAGGAGGGGTATCCGTTGCAGATGAATGGATATATAAAGCTCAAAAAGCAAGTGTAAAATGGTGGGCTACTTCGGCATTAGAAGGTAATGTTGGACTTAATGCAATAGCGCAATGGGTGAGCACGTATCCCATAACCTTGCATCATGGATTAGGTACTGGATCGCTGTTTAGCAACAATTTCTTTTCCAACTTAGAAATAGACCGTGGTGAGATGAGCTATAAAGTAAAAGTGTGATATATATATTGTCTCAAATACCATTCACTATTTGGGGCTTTTACACATATTTATTTAGTTAAACGCTAAATAGGATTGTATTTTGCGTATTTTTGTACTATCTTAAAATGAAGAGATTAGTTTCCATAGCGTTAACGGTACTACTTGCTGGGGTTTTAGCCTTTGCAGATGATGTACCTAAGATAGGGCAGAATTACCCTAATCCTGCTAAGGAAAGGACTTTTGTAGATGTAGAGTTTAATTATTCTGAAGCTACCATTACACTTTCTAATATACTTGGAGAGGTTATTTACGTACAAAAAGTTCCTCGCTCAGGCACGTACACTATTAACGTGACTGAAATACCAGAAGGCGTTTATTTTTACACCTTAGCAGCTGATGGTCAGAAAGTGACTAAAAAGCTGACTGTTAAAAAATAATTTAGACCTGTCTTTCTCAAAATTATCGAATGCCTTTCTTAGGGATACTATTTCTTTGAAATGACTATTATTTCACAAGTTGCTCAATAAAGCGCTTGAGATTTAAAAAAATCGATGGTAGCATCTTTTCCGTAATTCATTACGTCTTGAATAATCGATTTTTTAATTCTTCTAACCTTTGGATTTAGGTTGCGCGTATTTATAAAGATAGTTTGTGCTTTTTGCTGACCACCAAGGTGTCTGCGATTTAGATACTCACGACTAATTTGTCCTGAAGCTGACATGAAATCTTTAGTTGTTGCAATGCTATGTGGGGCTATTTCTTCCTTAGAGTCGTCTGTTTCTAGTTTTATGCCTAGTGTTTTTCTATTGCATTTATAGTAGCTGTGGTTGTCATTATCTAACGTTACAAGGGTATCAAAGACAAAAAAAGGATAGTTGTTTAGGATACCTCCGTCTACCATGACCTTGGTGGTGCTGTCTGCATCTTTCTTTTCAATGAGATGACCATCTGGTTGCATAAAGGAAGCTTCAAAATAAACGGGAATACTAATCGTTATGCGCACAGCATCTAACAAGCGCATTTTGGGATAATTTTCATAGCAAAATATTTCCGCCTTTTGATCAGTAAGGTTTGAACCCGCGATATAAAGTAGTTTTACGGGTTTTCCTTCTGTTTTTGCTTGATAAAGTTGCTCAAAAGTAAGATCCGGTGAATACCCTTTAGCCTGCATTATTTTCCCTAAATCTTCTATAAAACGGTCTGGTTTATAAAAGCCGTAGGTCTTTTTTAGTCGGATTAGACCACCAATAAGCGGAATCCCAACTTGATTATATTTACCAAAATTGGTATTTAAATTGATATATGTTATCTCTTTTCCGGTGTATCCTAAGGCAAACATTAATCCATTCATAGCGCCGGAACTGCTGCCTGCTATTTTCCCTATATTTTCTGAAATACCTAGGCTATCGAGTACTTCAAAAGCCCCGGCATAAGCCAAGCCTTTCATGCCTCCGCCTTCGAGTACCAAATTAGTATACTGGCCATTAACAAGGCTGGTGGTTAGAACTAAAATAATAAAGGAAAGTGTTTTCATAACAAAAAAGTGGTTATCCTAGAATGGCATAGCCAATAAGGAAATACATGAGCAACCCCAGCAGATCGTTACTCGTTGTAATAAATGGCCCTGTGGCCAGAGCAGGATCAATTTTTAGTCGATCTAAGGCTAAAGGAACGCTTGTGCCAACAATGGCAGCCAGTAAGATTACCGCTACTAAAGCCAAACTTACCGTCATCATTATTTCATGATTATTCCCTGAAATAAATCCATAACCCATAAGTAAGGCAGAACAAACTAAACCATTAATAAGTGCTACGGCTAATTCTTTGGCGAGTTTAGACCAAAGTCCACTATTGGTGATAGAGTTATTGGCAAGTCCTTGTACCATGATAGAACTAGATTGTACGCCAACGTTACCCGCCATTGCCATAATAAGTGGCATAAAAAGGGCTAATTGAACATTTTTTGCTAATTCAGCTTCAAAATTTCCTATGACTAACGAACTGGCTATACCTCCAGCTAATCCAACAATAAGCCAAGGTAATCTGGCTCTTGTATTTAGCATTACAGAGTCTGTACTCTCCACACTTTCGGAGATCCCAGAAAGCATCTGGTAATCCTTTTCTGCTTCGTCTTTTACGTAATCTAGCACGTCATCAAACGTTACACGACCCACAAGTCTGTTAAAGGCGTCCACAATAGGTAATGCTACCAGATCATATTTTTGCATGGTAGCAGCAACTTCTTCTCCCGAAGTATATGTAGTTTCGCTAATGACATTGTCATTAAAAATAGCCGTAATTTTTTGGCTTTCTTTTGATAGTAGTATGCGTTTCAAGGATATCCAGCCTATGAGTTCATCAAACTCGTCTACTACATAGGCGCTGTATACATTATCAACTTCCTCTGCTTGCTTTCTAATCTCCTCTGTACATTGCTTAACCGTCCAATTTTCACGCACTTTTATAAGCTCTTTGGCCATAAGGGATCCAGCCGTATTCTCAGGGAATTTAAGTAATGACGCAATATTTTTACTGTGTTCTTTGTCGGCTATTTTTCGTAAGATTTCCTTGCCTTTTTGGGTATCCATGGCGTTAAGAATATCTGCTGCGTCATCAGAGTCCATGTACGCAAAAAAGGTGTTGGCTATGTCTTCTGTTTCGTATCCTCTAAGAAAGGTTAACTTATTTTCGTCATCTAGTTCAGTGAAGACGTCCACTTTTTTTTGTGGTTCCAGCAAGGAAGCTAAATATACGGCTTGTTCGAGGCTTAATTCATCAAATAGCTCTGCAATGTCGGGAGGATATAGCTTCTCCAATACAGGTAGAAGTTCTTCCTGGTTTTTAGCATTAATTAACTCAATGAGCTCCGCTAAAGACTGCTTTGTAATCTCAATTAATGACATTTGATGCTATAAAAACGCATAACTCTTCAAATTCAAGATGAGTAAGGTTTTCGGGTCGCAAGGTACTAAAAGGATGTGTTTTAAACACTTCTTTTGGTATAATTTGGGAAAGACTATTGCTCAGGGTTTTTCTTCGTTGCCCGAACGCAGTTTTTACAACGTGTTTAATAAGTACCGGGTCTGCTCTAAACTCATGGTTCCTTCGGGTAGCCTTTACCACAATACTATTGACTTTTGGTGGCGGATTAAAAGCACTAGGAGGTAACGTCATAATGGTTTCTACCGAGTAATAAAAAGGAACTAAAACACTCAATATACCATAATCTTTTTTGTCTTTGGGTAGTGCAACGAGTCGTATGCCCATCTCCAATTGAAACATTCCAACCCAACGTTCTATTTGCGACGAGTTTTCAATTATTTTGAACACAATTTGAGACGAAATATTGTACGGAAAATTACCGATTAAGCTGAACTGATCTTGGTAATAATCTCGGATATTAATTTTTAAAAAATCAGCTTTTATGAGTTCAATCTTTTCGAAGTGTTGCTCTAAATATGTAGCAGCTTCTGGATCAATCTCCACCGCTTGAAATCGCTTAGCCGAAGTCACCATAAACTGAGTAATAATGCCCATGCCTGGACCTATTTCGAGCACATCTTGTGTGCTGATATCGCCTAAACCATTTACAATGGTTTGTGCAGTTTCATTGCTCGTGAGAAAATGCTGTCCGAAGTGTTTTTTAGCTTTCAATTGAGGTGTTTCTTTAGCCAAGGAACAAAGTCTGAAGCTCCTTCTATGGTATGAAAAATAGTGATGTGCTTAACGCTTTCCTGGCCGTTCAAATGCTTGATTTTGATCCAATCTTTTTCGGTGCAAACCAACGTAGCACTTCCTGCCAGCGTGATTAAATCGTCTAAATCTTTTTGCTTGAAAGAGTAGTGGTCTGGGTATGCTTTAAATCCTGCAAGATTATAATTTACAGTAAGATGATTTTTAAACGTAGAATTGTCTGCTAGCCCACTAAAACCGTAAACCATATTATCTATAGTCGGATTTTGATAAACAATTTTAGAATAAAAAATGGTCTTGTTTTCCCAAGATAAAGGCGTGTAGTTCTCATTGCACTTGGTGAAAATAATAGCATCAGCTCGTTGGGCTCCATTTCTTCGCTCTCGAAGTCTGCCAGCGGGAAGCAGCAAATCGTAAAAAAAAGGTTTTGAGTAGACAGAAAGTAGTAATTGTAAAGAAGGTTTAATTGCTCGATGTTGAAAGGCGTCATCAAGAATGATGAGATTTATTTCGGGCTTTTCTGCTAAAATACGCCTTGCACCCGCCACTCGGTCTTCACAAACAGCTACGGCTATATGGTTATATTTTGTTTTAATTTGAAGCGGTTCATCACCCGTTTTTTCAGGAGACAGATTGGCCTCTACCCATACAAATCCGTCGGTTTTACGACCGTAACCACGGCTAAGTACGGCAATAGTATAGTCATTTTTCAGTTCGCGAATTAAAAATTCTACTATCGGTGTTTTCCCGCTTCCTCCAACGGCTATATTGCCTACAGACAGAATTGGTATCTCAAGTGAAGTGGATTTGAAAACGCCAGTATCATAAAATAAATTTCGCAAAGTAGTCGCCGCCCAATACGGCAGGGCAAATGGTAATAATAATATGGTTTGCAGCTTTTTAATAAGTGCAAAGAAAGTTAAAACAGATTACGTGGAGGATTGAAAGTGTGTTACGTTGGTTGAAAGTGTTTCTTCTACGTTAAATTAACTCTATGACCAAGAAAAGTGCTGCTTTCCAGGGTAGGATAAAACCGATACATTGCTTAAGAATTGATTTTTTCTTCGCGTAAATAGTATTGGTAAACATTACATTTGCCCTATGCTCATCTCTAATATTATTAATTACTTAGAAGAAATTGCGCCACCTGGTTTACAGGAGAATTATGATAATAGTGGTCTTCTAGTAGGAGATGTGGGCGCAGAAATAACAGGGATATTGATTAGCCTAGATTGCATTGAGGCTTCAATACATGAGGCTATCGCTCAAAATTGTAATCTTGTAGTTGCGCATCATCCGATAATCTTTAGTGGTTTAAAGCGTTTTAATAATGCGAATTATGTGCAGCGTACGGTGCAGCTTGCCATAAAAAATGATGTGGCTATTTATGCCATTCACACTAATTTAGATAATATTTATAACCATGGAGTAAATAGTAAAATTGCTGAAAGGCTGGGTCTGGTTAATACACGAGTTTTAGTTCCGCGTACAGAAGAATTGCTTAAATTGGTGACGTATTGCCCCGTAAATAGTGCTGAAGCAATAAAAGCTGCTCTTTTTAAAAGTGGTGCCGGTAATATAGGCAGATATAGTGAATGTTCATTTTCCACCATGGGAAAGGGTACTTTTAAAGCAGGCATTGGCGCAAATCCATTTGTAGGTGAAATAGGGATAAGGCATACCGAAAATGAGGAAAAGATTGAAGTGTTGCTGCATAAGCATCAATTAAACAAGGTGCTTGAGGCATTAAAAGTAGCCCATCCTTACGAAGAAGTAGCTTATGAGATGTATGCTTTGCTTAATTCAGACGAGAATATCGGAAGCGGAATGATTGGAGAATTGCAGGATGAGTTGTCCATACATGATTTCTTAACACACCTTAAATCGTCTATGAATTTGGAAGTAATTAAGTATACCAAATTTAGTAAATCAATTAAAAAAATAGCGATTTGCGGTGGCTCAGGAGCATTTTTATTACCACAAGCAAAGTCATCTGGAGCAGATGTTTACGTTACTTCAGATTTTAAGTATCATGAGTTTTTTGACGCAGAGGATAGTCTTATGATATGTGATATTGGCCATTATGAAAGCGAAAAGTTTACAATTGACCTTTTATATGATATATTAAGGGAAAAATTTACTACCTTTGCGGTCCTTAAAACGGCAGTTAACACTAATCCAGTAAAGTATTTTATATAAATGGCAGTAAAAACAATCGCACAAAAACTTGAGCAGCTTTATAAACTTCAAACTATTGATTCTCGTCTAGATCAACTTAGGGCCGTAAGAGGTGAGTTGCCTATGGAAGTTTCAGATTTAGAAGATGAGCTTATAGGTTTAAGAACAAGATTAGAAAATTTCAGCTCTGAATTAGAAACTTTTGATGCTCAAATTTTTGCAAATAGAGAGCAAATAAAGACATCTACTGAAGCAATTAGAAAGTATAAAGCACAGCTTAACGATGTGAAGAATAATCGTGAGTTTGATGCCTTAAACAAGGAAATTGAAATTCAAGACCTTACCATTTTATCAGCCGAAAAGAAAATTGGAGATGTAGAGCGTACACTGGTTTTAAAACGAGATTTGATAAATGAAGTACAAGCACGTTTGGATGAGCGTGAGAAAGATCTCGAAAATAAAAAAAGTGAGCTAGGAGAAATTACTGCTGAAACAGAGAAAGAAGAAGCTCAAATTACAGAAGAGAGAGAAAAAGCAAAAGCAACTATTGACGAAAAAATTATCAAAGCATACGATCGTATTCGCTTAAATTTCAGAAATGGTATTGCAGTGGCTCCAATCTTAAGAGCAGCTTGTGGAGGTTGCTTTGCTAAAATTCCACCACAATTGCAATCAGATATTAGACAGGCTAAAAAAATTGTAATTTGCGAAGCGTGTGGTCGTATTCAAATAGACGCTCGTATGGCTGGCATAGATGAGCATGTGGAAGAAGCAGAAGAAAAACCAAAAAGACGAGCAGTTCGTAAGAAATAAAATTGCGGTTTCGCTTTTAGCTTTATTATTTACATTTCTAAACTTCGGTGCTCATGGAGCACCACCACCTTATTTTCATCTAAATCCAAATTTAGTAGATGCTCAAAAATACAATTTTGAGCTTAAATTAGATAAAGCAAGATTAACGCTAACTCGAGAATTAATCGCAAACCAAAATAATTGCGCTGCTCACTACCTTCTTCATTTTAACGCTTACCTTAAAGCTTTTATGAGTGAAGATGCCGCCGATTACAAATCGTATGTACTGGTACAGCAACGTGCTATTAAACAAATTCAACAATTAAATGATAATGAGCCACATAAGAAGTATGCCTTGGCAGACATTTACTTCTATTCAGCTACCCTGAAAGCGAAGTTTGACGAAGTATATAGTGCTGCCAGAGATATACACAGAGCACATACTCTTATTGAGGAAAATCATGCAAAATTTCCCACATTTTTACCCAATAATAAAACGAGAGGTGTTCTTAAGGTATACCTTTCTACAGTACCCGATAATTACGCTTGGATAGTAAATTTTTTAGGGATTAAGGGCGATCTTGAAGAAGGATTAAGCCTATTGCAGTCTATAGCACACCACGGGGATAAAACTCCTAAATATCAGAGTTGTGCAAAAGAAGCATCATACTTATATTCATTTGCCTTGTATCACGTAGCCAAGCAATCAGATAAAGCCTGGATAGAGACTTTACGCTCCACGAAGGACTACAAAACTAGTTTATTAAGTACTTTTTTTAGAAGCAATATGGCGCTTAAGCTAAATAAAAATGAGATCGCATTCAATCTTCTGCTTAATCGACCGAATGATACAGAATATGAGTCATGTGTCATGTTGAATTTCTTACTTGGTACCGCTAAATTGAATAAAGATGATCCGACAGCAATTCTCGAGTTTAAAAAATTTAAAGATCAGTATAGAGGAAAAAATTATATAAAAAGCAACCTTCAAAAAATGAGTTGGTATTATTTTTTATCAGGGGATAGAAAACAAGCTGAGTTATATAAAGAATTAATAGAAACGAAAGGAGTTTCTATTAATGAAGATGATAAATTGGCCAACCGATACGGAAAGAAGCCATGGCCGAACAAAGAATTATTGCGGGCACGATTACTATATGATGGGGGGTATTACAACAAGGCAGCAGCGGTAATCGCTAAGATTGAATTAAAAGAATTACCGAATAGCAATCAAAAAGCAGAGTATTGTTACAGAAGAGGACGTATTAGTGAAAAGCTAGGTCATATAGAACTTGCGATGAAATTTTATGAAGCAAGCTCCTTATACGCTATTCATAGTGACGAGTATTATGGATCGTATGCAAGTATTTATCTGGGGGAATATTACGCAAGTAAAAGGGATAAAAAAATGGCTAAAAAGTTTTTTGATAGAGCGTTAAGTTTAAAAAACAATAAGGAATATACGGAATCTTTAGAGTATCGTGTGAAACTAGGTTTAAAGATGCTTAACTAGCTACGTAAGTAAAAAGGTTTAAATTGGCTATCAGATACCTTTGTCCCTGCTAACAGAACAACATCGTTGTAAATTGGACTAAAAATAGAAGGTTAATTTGCAATAAATGGGTCTATTTTTGTGGCTTTAAAAAGCAGTAAAAGTGAGCGAAAGACCAGTTAGAGTAAGATTTGCACCTAGTCCTACCGGGCCATTGCATATAGGTGGCGTTAGAACAGCATTATATAATTATCTATTTGCCAAGCAACATGGGGGAAAATTTTTACTTCGAATAGAAGATACGGATCAAAAAAGGTTTGTACCTGGGGCGGAAGAGTATATAAATGAAAGTCTAGCTTGGCTTGGACTCAAGGTAGATGAAGGTGTGCGAGAGGGCGGGGACTATGGACCTTATAAGCAAAGCGAACGTATGGATATATATGCCTCATATGCTCATCAATTGGTAAGCGAGGACAAGGCGTATTATGCATTTGATACTCCCGATGAAATAAATGCCATGAAAGAAAGACTGATGGCTAACAATATGGCAGCCAAGTATGATGCTATTTCTAGAATGAGTATGAAGAATTCTTTGACGCTAAGCAGCGACGAAGTAAAGGATAAATTACAAAACGGTGATGACTATGTAGTGAGAATTAAATTACCTCGAAATGAAGAAATTCGCTTTCATGATATCATAAGAGGTTGGATTGTTTTTAACAGCAGTCAGTTAGATGATAAGGTATTATTAAAAGGAGACGGCCTACCAACGTATCACTTGGCCAATATTGTGGATGATTATAAGATGGATGTTAGCCATGTGATTAGAGGCGAAGAATGGTTACCATCGGCACCGTTACATGTTATGCTCTACAAGTATTTAGGCTGGGAAGATAAAATGCCTCAGTTTGCACATTTACCGCTTATACTCAGACCTGACGGTAAAGGGAAATTAAGTAAAAGAGATGGGGACAAACTGGGAATACCGGTATTCCCTTTAGAGTGGTATGCTGCAGATGGTGAAAAAAGTAGCGGATATAGAGAATCAGGTTTTATGCCTAACGCTGTAGTTAATCTGCTGGCCATGTTAGGTTGGCATCCTGCGGATAATAAGGAGTTATTTACAATAGATGAATTAGTGAAAGCTTTTAGCCTTGAGCGGGTGTCAAAAAGTGGGGCTAAATTTGATATTGATAAAGCAAAGTGGTACAATCATCAATATCTTTTGTCTGCCACATCAGACGAACTCTTGGCTTTGATAGAGGATGATTTAGAGCCAATGCACACTGCAAATGGTCAAGAATATCTGTTAAAAGTACTGGATATGCTTAAAGAAAAAGTGAGTTTTGCTAATGAAATTCTACCGTTAGGTGAATACTTTTTTACACTTCCAACCACGTATGACGAAGGAGTGCAACATAAAAAATGGAATCCAGAAGTGGCGAATCATATTCACAATTATATAAATGACTTGCTGGTTAACAAATTCACTACTTCCTCAGCCATGGAACAACACTTACAGTCTTATGCGGATGATTGCGGTTTGAATAAGGGCACCTTAATGCAGCCTTTACGTTGGGCAATTAGCGGCCAAGCTGGTGGTCCGCCTATCTTTGAAATGATGGAACTAATTGGTCTTGACAGTATTGCAGAACGGGTTAAGATCGCACGCACGAAGCATACGCTATAAACAAGAGTGTATACTCATAGGAGATGCAGTACTTGGCAAGCTTTCTCACTCGCTAATTGTTCTGCTACTTTTTTGGATTTAGCGCGAGCTTTTGCAATTTCTGAACCATCAAAATGGACACCGATAATGTAAGTTCTGATCTTACTTTCAGGCTCGGTATTCAAAATTCTGTATTCAAGCTCTTTTTTCTCCTTTTGAGCATATTGGTTTAGCAGGCTCTTAAAGTTTTCTGTAACATCTTTCAGCTCGTCAAAATCTAGGTGTACTCCGATAATTTTGGTTCGAATAAATTGATGTGTAAACTCATATCCCTTATCTAAGTATATTGCACCAATAAGGGCTTCTAAGGCGTTTCCTCCTATGGTTCGGATGGCAGTTTGGTTTTTACTAATTGCTTGGTCAAACACAAGTAAATTGTGCAATCCCATATCAATAGCAATTTGCGCTAGTTTTTTCCTGCTTACGGATTTACTTCTCATTTCAGTAAGGAAACCTTCTCCTCTAAATGGGAATTTTTTAAAGAGCATTTCTGCTATGATAGCATCTAGTATAGCGTCACCTAAAAATTCTAGCCTCTCGTTGTTAAGTTTTGTTGGAATGCCTTCTTTTATTTGAGCAACAGAGTTGTGTAAAAAGGCTTGTCTGTATATTCCTATATTGGAGGGACAGTACCCTAAGACCCTATATAAAAGCACATAGGTTTCTTTATTATTGGAAAAATAAGAATAGTATAATTTTAAAATACTGCCGAACACAGTATTACTCGCATTTACCCATTATAACAGAGGCATTATGTCCTCCAAAACCGAAGGTATTACTTAATGCATATTTGACTTCTCTATGTTGAGCAGTATTAAACGTAAAATTGAGTTTGGAATCAAACTGATCATCATCGGTAAAATGATTGATCGTTGGAGGAACGATTCCGGTGTTAATAGCACTAAGACAAGCTAATGCTTCTACTGCGCCAGCAGCACCTAAGAGGTGTCCTGTCATGGATTTTGTAGAACTAATATTTAGCGTGTATGCGTGTTCCCCAAATACATTAAGTATGGCTTTACTCTCACTTACATCACCCAATGGTGTTGAAGTTCCGTGCACATTGACATAGTCTAATTGGTCAGGCGCTAATCCAGCATCTCTAAGCGCTATTTTCATAACATTTTGAGCTCCTAAGCCTTCCGGGTGTGGAGCTGTGATGTGGTAAGCATCTGCGGTCATTCCAGCGCCTAAAATTTCTCCGTATATTTTTGCGCCTCTAGCTTTTGCACTCTCATATTCTTCTAGGATAAGAGACGCGGCACCTTCGCCTAGCACAAAACCATCTCGATCCTTATCAAAGGGGCGTGATGCAGTGCTTGGGTCGTCATTGCGTTCAGATAGCGCTTTCATACTATTGAAACCACCTATGGCAGATTCCGTAACACAAGATTCAGAACCGCCAGTAACGATTGCTCTTGCCATACCCAACCTAATATAATTAAACGCATCAATTATAGCGTTATTGGATGAAGCGCATGCAGAGATAGTTCCAAAATTAGGCCCTCTAAAACCATATTTAATGGAAATATATCCAGGAGCTATATCCCCAATCATTTTAGGAATAAAAAAGGGATTAAACCGAGGAGTACCATCTCCTCTAGCAAAATCCCCAAGCTCTACAGATAATGTTGTTAGTCCACCAATTCCAGAACCCCATATTACACCAATTTCTTCAGGTATAAATTCAGTGTCCATAATACCGCTATCCATAACAGCCTCATCAGCTGCTACCATAGCATATTGGGTAAATGGATCCATTTTGCGTGCTTCTTTGCGGTCTAAGTGGTCGTCAATGCTAAAGTTTTTCAGTTCGCACGCAAATCTCGTTTTGAACTTTTCAGCATCAAAACGCGTGATGGGTGCAGCACCGCTTGTTCCTTTAGATAGAGCACTCCAATATTCTTGGGCAGTATTGCCTATTGGTGTAAGAGCGCCTATTCCTGTGACTACTACTCGCTTGAGTTGCATTCGCTATGGTTTTGGGTTAATGGGATTATACGTTTGCAGTAATATAGCTAACTGCGTCACCAACGGTAGCAATTTTTTCTGCTTGTTCGTCAGGTATTGCAATGTTAAATTCTTTTTCGAATTCCATGATTAACTCTACGGTATCAAGAGAGTCGGCACCAAGATCATTAGTGAAACTTGCTTCAGTAGTTACTTCTGATTCTTCTACGCCTAACTTATCTACGATGATTGCGATTACTTTTTCTGCTATTTCAGACATGATTTTTATTTATTAAAGTGCTGCAAAGAACTATTTTTTACATAAAAACTACAACATTAATTTACATTAAACTTGCACTTGTATTTTATACCCTACATGAGCAACCAATTTACACTCGACGAATTAGAGCTTGAATACCCAATTATATATGGTGTTTCAACTGCTTTACGTCATATTAGATTAGGATTTGAGATAGAATGTCATCCAGATTTTTTAGTAGAATTTTATGAGGATGTAGAAGGTTATTTGGATAAAAGCGCACATGCAAGTTTCTTGATAACCTATTTAGAGGATCAAACACAGTTTTTAGCAATCAGGAATAAAGGCACGAAATCTCTTTTCTACCCCCGTTATAAAAAGGTGGATTATTTACTCTGTGCAATTGGTGATGAAGAATTAAATCCGGAAATCATTAAGTTATTTGCAAAACTTAAGGGAATATCTCTTTGCTTTGCACTTGACAAACCACAACAGAGAGAAATATTGAATTTTAGCCAATTGCAATGAGTAAAAAAATAAAATACAACAAGACCAAAATTATTGCCACCATGGGCCCTGCTTCATCGAGCGTTCCTATGCTAAAACAATTAATAAAAGCTGGGCTTGATGTTTGTCGTATCAATTTTTCACATGGAGATTGGGATACGCACTTACAAGTAGTAAAAAATATCAGAGAAGCAAATGCTGAACTGGGAACAAATGTGGCCATTCTAGGGGACTTACAAGGTCCTAAACTTAGAATAGGGAAAGTAGAAAATAACCAAATGTGGCTTGAGACCGGCGCTACCATGACACTGACGACGGAAGCAACTGTAAGTTCTGGGAGTACCATTTATGTTAAATATTCCACGCTAGCACGTGATGTTAAAGTGGGTGAAAGGGTATTACTAGACGATGGGAAACTTGAACTCGAATTCACTAAAAGAGTAGATGAAAATACGGTTGAAGCTATAGTCATAAACGGCGGGTATTTGAGTTCAAATAAAGGGTTCAATTTACCTTCTTCTGATATGTCAGTTGCTTGTCTCACTCCTAAAGACAGGAAAGATCTCGAGTTTATAATGGAGCACAAACTGGATTGGGTAGCGCTATCTTTCGTAAGGGAAGCGCAGGATATCATTGAACTTAGGGAAATATTAAATGCGAATGATTGCCAAGCTCACATTGTAGCCAAAATAGAAAAGCCGCAAGCGGTTAAAAACATTGAAGCGATAATAGCTTTAACGGATGCAATAATGATTGCACGAGGAGATTTAGGCGTGGAAATGCCTATGGAGCAAGTTCCTATGATACAAAAGAAAATTGTATCCCTTTGTATCGATGCATCTACACCTGTAATCATCGCTACTCAAATGATGGAAAGTATGATTACCTCTCCAACGCCGACGCGCGCAGAAACAAGTGATGTGGCAAATGCCGTTATGGATGGGGCTGATGCGGTAATGCTTAGTGCGGAAACTTCTGTTGGGGAGTATCCCCTGAAAGCCGTTGAAGCTGTAGAAAAAATTCTAGGAAGCACCGAGTTAGGTTGGAATATTTATAATAAATTTAAGAAACCAGATCCCTCATCACCTTCTTTTATTTCAGATAGGATTTGCTATTCTTCAGTTAATATGAGCGAAGGTTTAAATGCCAAAGCGATTATATCGATGACACAGAGTGGTTATACTGCCTATAAAATTGCAAGTGGAAGACCTAATTGCGATATCTTTATTTTTACAGGGAATAAACATTTACTTGCTAGACTGAGTTTAGTTTGGAATGTTAGAGCCTTCTTTTATGATGGCATGACAAATACGGATCATACTATTAAAGAAGTTATAGGAATTTTAAAAGGAGAAGGCTTATTGGTAGATGGTGATGTGGTCATAAATACTGCAGCGATGCCTGTATCGGAAAACGGGAAAACGAATGCGTTGAAAATAAGTACGGTAGGAGAATAATGGAAGAAGAGGGTATCATAAATAGAGTAGCTCAAAGCGGAATTATATCCATAGACTTAGAGGATTTTATACCTAACCGTGATGCTAAGTCTATTGATATCGCTGCACAACTTTTCCAAGGTTTAATCTTAAAGGAAGCTGATTTTAGAGCCTGGATTAAAGAAGCCGATTGGTCAATCTATAGAGATTGTGATGTTGCAATACACTGCTCTGCAGATGCAGTAGTTCCTACATGGGCGTATATGCTGGTTGCCTCTGCTTTGCAAGACTACAGCTCTAGTGTATATTTTTGCGCACCTGCCCAGCTCAATGCTATGATTGTAGAAAGAGAGCTTTCAGTTATACGTGCAGAGGATTATTTAGACAAAAGAGTTGTTATTAAAGGATGTGGAAATCGAGCGATTAGCAATCACGCTTATGTACTATTAACCAGTAAGCTAGTGCCAGTGGTAAAGTCACTAATGTTTGGGGAGCCTTGCAGCACGGTTCCTGTTTACAAACAGCGCAAATAAGCATACTATTTCGCGAGTATCTTAAATTCTACGCGTCTATTTTCTTTTTGTCCAGCCTCCGTTTCGTTACTAGCTATCGGAAATTGAGCACCAAAACCAACCGTTTCTATTCGATCATCAGCAATACCATTAAGACTTAAAAATTTTTTAACTGCTTCGGATCGTTTTGAGCTCAATCTTAAATTGTGGTTAGTTCCACCGATACAGCTAGTGTGACCAGATATTTCTACCTTAACTTTGATATTCTCTGTAAGATAGAATAAAACATCATAAAGTGCTTTGTAAGATTCTAAAAGTAATTCGGCCTCGTCATTTTCAAAATGAATATTCTCTAAGACTATTTTTTGACCTACTTTAAGTGTATCAAATTTAGTATGATTTTCATCCTCAAAAATCAGTTCTTGAATAGGCTCCTTTCTCTTATCCGCAAAATTACAGGCACAATTTTCTTCTTTATCCATAGGAACAAGACTTACATCATCCATATAGTAGTAGCTTTCAACAACTTGACCGGGTACCTCTACTAGTTGCAATTCCTTATGATTTTGAAAACTTCCAATTACTAAATATTTTTCTCCACCTTGAGCTTTATACGTACACTGTAATTTCATCCAGCGTGTTTTGTAGTTAAGTATTTGCGTATTTAGATGCTTACTAGGCTTAATGCGTAAAAGTTGATCTGTGTTAATTTGCTGCGGCTCTACTGAGAGTAAAAACCCAAAAGCGTTGGACGCGTATTTACTGCCAGAGGAGAGCCGCAAATAGGCGCTAAAACAGTAAATTGAATCTTTTGCTAATGGTTGTTTTAATTCATTTTGAAGGTATTCAATGTCTTTTTTCAAACTAAAAACCCTGAATCCCACAAATGAACTCCCGCTTAAAGCTGATTCTGGAGAAATATATAAATCAGGAGATTCAGAAGCAATGCTCCAATACTCCATTTGGTTGGTAAAGGACATGATAGAAAACTGAGCCTTAGGATGCACTTCAAACTCAGGATTGTTTACATAGTTGTACTGTGCCTTAGTGCTATACGTAGCGGGTTGTATGAGTGTAGGATCCCCGTATTCGGCTTCTTGACGCAAGTACTCGGGGTTTTTCAAAATTTGTTTAGGATCCTCCATCGTGGATTTCCAAATAGAAGTAAAATCTCCCTTTCCAGAATAGTCGCGTGTGTATTCGGCAATTGTGTAGGAGGCAAAATCTAAGTAACAATGGAAAATGGTATTACCATAGACGATGATAGCTGGGCGGTAAGCAAGTTGTTGCTTGAGCCGCCCTTTGTCAAACTCACGTATTAGAATGGTGTCTCCTAGAATAGGATCAAGGAAAATTTCTAGACCATCTTTTGTAGTACTCTGTTTTTTTTTATTTGCAGAGTAATGTGCTTCGATAAGGACGTTATTCAGAGAGTCTACCGCGAGCCATTTTCCGTCCTGTAAGTAGGCAGTCATCTTGGCACCAGTTACAGACGATTTGTAGTTGACAGGTATACTTTCACCTATTTTATTGGTTACCAAGAGGTTATAGTTAATGGTGTCTTGACCATAACTTATAGTATACATCGCAATTAAAAAGAGGGAATGAAGTCTCATTTTGCACAAAACCCTTGAGTGAAATTAGGAACTATTGCATGAGTACAACCTAAAATTGTTGACCGATAAAAAAGTGAAAAATACCTTTTTGATCATATTTTGATGCATCCATAGGCCAAGCGTAATCGACCCCTAATAAGCCAAACATAGGGAGAAATAATCTAACACCTACTCCGCCCGCTCTTCGCACTTCAAATGGGTTGAAATCTTGGAAACTGTTATATGCGTTTCCTGCCTCTAAAAAGGTTTGAACATATATGGTACTTGACTGACCAACTGTTAAAGGATATCTTATTTCAATACTATATTTGCTATAAATTGGTAAGGCGCTTTGTCCGAACTGAGGGTCACTTATTTTTCCTTCATCGTAACCTCTTTGTGCCACTATATCTGTACCATATAAAACAAAGTTAGATAAGCCACTTCCACCTACTCTAAATAATTCGAAAGGAGAGTAACCTATTTTTTTATTCCATGGGGCAACCGCTCCAAATCTATACGCTGGAGCGACAACAACTTGTCTTTTGGCATTGGCAGGAAAGCCAATATACCATTGTCCAGAAAATTTTGTTTTTACTAGCTCTACCCATTTAAACTTTTCTTGTGCTGTGAGTTTTGCGTAATCTTCCTTAGGATTGATAAGTGAATAGGGAGGAGTGAATTGTATGCTTGCAGAAAACGAACTTCCTTCTGTAGGATAAATCGGGTGGTTGGTGCTGTTACGTCCCAATATAGTGGAGATACTAAGATTATTTGCATAACCATTGGTAAAACCAAGTTCAGCAGCACCAAAGTTGTTCCAATCGTGTAATCCATATCTTTGGTACGTCAAAGAAGTGCTAAAAGAGAAATAATCGTCAGGAAACTTTAATTGTTTTCCAAATCCAATACTGCCACCTGATGTTGTAAACTTTGGTCTGTCTTTAGCAAAACTAAACGTAGATTGCACATTGTGAAATAAGCTAATGCTCAGTGAATTTGGTTTTTTACCTCCTAACCAAGGCTCTGTAAAAGAGAAGTTGTAACCTTGAAATTGCGGTCCATTACTCTGAGCTCTTAAGGATAGTTTTTGACCATCTCCAGCTGGAATGGGATTCCAACCACCTTTTTGTAGCATCTTTCGAGAGCTAAAATTATTTAAGGTAAGGCCTAAAGTTCCAACAAATCCGCCAAAGCCACCCCATCCGCCAGACGCCTCTATTTGGTCACTTGGTTTTTCAGCTACTTTATATTCTATGTCAACTGTTCCATTTTGTGGATTAGGTTTAGGATTTACATCAAGACCTTCTGGATCAAAGAAGCCCATTTGGGCTAATTCGCGCATACTTCTCTGTATATCCGATCTGCTAAATTTATCGCCGGGTCTGGTACGAATAACTCGCAATGCCACAAAATCACTAGTTTTGTCGTTTCCAATTATAGTAACTCTATTAACGGTAGCTTGTTTGCCTTCATATATTCTCATTTCCAAATCTATACTGTCATTCTCGACAAGCACTTCAATAGGGTTAATGTTAAAGAAAAGATACCCGTCATCCATATACAAACTAGAAACGTCAAATCCATTTTCGCTCATAAAGAGTTTATTGTCTAAACGAGATTGATCATAAACATCACCTTTTTTTATACCTAGTAAGGTATCTAATAAAGAGGTTCTATACTTGGTATTACCTGTCCAGGTTATGTATCTGAAGTAATATTTTTTCCCTTCACTAATGCCTATTCTAAGATTTACTCGGTCAGGACTAATCTGCTCTACAGTATCATATAGTAGATATGCATCTCTATAACCTAATGAGCTATACTTTGCTAATATGGCGGGTCTAGATTCTTCGTAAGTTTCAGCCACATATTTGGAAGAAGCAAAAACGTTGATTTTTTTGTACATACGTTTAGGCTTAAGAAGCTTACGTAATTTCGCATCTTCTATATTCGCATTTCCTTCAAAAATTATATTTTGAACCTTTACTTTTTTTCCTTTGTTGATGTCGATACGCAGTATTTCGTAATTGGGTTTTTCTGGATCTGCTTCATTTATAAAAGTAGTTTTAATGCCGTAAAACCCTTTGTCGAAAAAGTATGCTTCAATTTCACGATTGGTTTTATTAACCAAGTCTTCTGTAATTAATTGATTTTTATCTAAAGTAATTTCGTCACGTATATTATTCGTTTCGCCTTTTTTTAGACCTTTAATTGAATATTTAGACAATCGAGGTCTTTCCTTTACCGCTATAACCAGTGATAATTTTATTCCGTCAACTTTAGATAATCCTAACTCTATGTCACTAAAAAGTTTTTGTTTCCACAGATTTTCTAATGCCTCTCGTGTTTCTTCTCCTGGTAACGTCACTGTTTGTCCCACCTTGAGTCCAGACATAATGATAATTATGTTGGCATCCGTAAAGTTGTTTCCTGTAATCGTTATTTCTGCGATTTCAAATTTTTGAGGGTTTTCGTAGTCTATAGTTATAGTGCTTGACGGGTTATCTAACATTTGCCCATAGGAGCATAGATGGATAAGTATAAAAGCTATTAGGCTTATTCTCTTCATTTTTCGTTTTCTTTTTATACTAATTGCTCGCTCGTTTTACCAAATCTTCTTTCTCTACTTTGATATTCTAGAATAGCTTCGTAAAGTTGTTCTTTTCTATAGTCAGGCCAAAGTACAGTGGTAAAATACAATTCGCTGTAAGCGATTTCCCACAACAAAAAATTACTAATCCTGAGTTCACCGCTTGTTCGTATCATTAATTCAGGATGTGGATATTTGTGTGTGGTTAGGGTGCGATCTATTAATTCTTCGTTCACGTCTTCAATAGCTATTTCACCATTCAATGCCTTTTGAGCTATGGTGCGTGTTGCATTTACAATATCCCATTTCGCACTGTAACTTAACGCCAGGATTAAGGTCATTCGGGTATTGTCTTTAGTCGCATTTATAGCCTCATCAAGTTCTTTAAGGCATTCTGCGGGGAGTGTGGTTCTGTCGCCAATAGCATCTAGTTTAATGCCATTTTTCATGAGGGTTTGTGTTTCGCTTTTTATCGTTTTTACAAGGAGCGTCATCAGCGCATTTACCTCAATTTTTGGACGACTCCAATTTTCAGTACTGAATGCATACAAGGTTAAGTACTCCACTCCAAGTTCTGCGCAGCCTTCAGAAACCTCTCTTACTGCTTTTACCCCGTTTTGATGCCCGAATATTCTAAATTTACCTTTTTCTTTGGCCCATCTGCCATTTCCGTCCATGATGATGGCTATATGTTTTGGTAATTTATTTAGATTTATTTGGTCTTTACTCATTGTCTACGTGATTAAAATGGACATTTAATGGGAGTGAATCGATACGAAAGGGTAAACGCTGTCTGGAAATACCAATCTTTTAGATTCGGATCTCCGCGCATATCACCTTGGCTTGCTTTGGATAGTCCATCTTCCGAAACTTCCCAAGATCTATCGCTTAACGTTCGACTATTTGGGGGCAAAGATGGGTAAACCGTACTAACATCATCTAAATGATCTGTAAATGTTTTACGCCAGGCTGCTTCAAAGCCTATTATAATGTTTTCAGTTACGGCATGCTTAACACCAGCTCCCATGGGTATGGCTAATTGAAAGGTCTTATATCCTTTGGTTTCTGTGCGCAACGGTTTTAACTCAACCCATTGATTATTATAAAAGGCTTTTGGCGTATGATAAAAACCAGCAATACCTGCTAGTGCGTAAACCGTCGTTTTGCCATGAATTCTTTCATTGCTAAATGGACGAAAGTTTAGTTCCATCACATTGGAAATTTCGTAAATGGCATTTCTGAAACTTAAATTTCGGAGCTTGTACTCGCTAAAATTACTATCAGCACCTGATATTCGAAGGTAAGATAGGGTAGGACGCATGGTCCAGAATTCATTAAAATTTATTCTTCCAAAAATTCCTCCTGAGGCATTTGTTTCTCTGGGGACGATGTGATACGCTAAATCGCCATGATAGTTTGATCCGCCTAACATTCCACCAATCTCAAAAGACTGAGCACGAGATGCTAAAGCGCATACTATGAATGTAAATATTAAGCTAAGTTTCTGCAATGTGTTTTGGGTATTGCTATTAATACGCAAAATTAACTAAGATGTTACCTTAGGTAGCGATTAAATGATTGAAGCGTTATAAAAAAGTTGGGCAAGCAGGCTTATTCCCATATATGCGATACATGATTGTAACACCAAATATTCCATACATATCATTTTTTTTAGCGTCTCCTCTCGGGGAACCTTCGATTTTTGTTTCATCGTATGTTTCGCTTCTTATGGACATTGCTGCAGACATTGGCCCGTATTGAGCTTGTAGCCTGCTTGGGTCTACATACGAATCACTTACGTCATCTAAGTAATCGGTGAACGTTATTCTTGCCCCGTATTCTACTCCAATCATCCAGTTGTGACTTACTTTAAATTTAAATCCTGCTCCTATCGGAATGGCAACTTGCGTAAGCGCGTATCGTTTACGATCGTTGAATTCTGTTGTTTCTTGTCCTTCTGTACCTAAGGGTTGCAATTCAACTAACTCTCCATCTCGACTTGCTAGATTATCGTATGAAGAGCCTAGGTATTGGGATAACTGTAAATTGGGGTTATAATTAAAAACAGCTTTAGGGTTAAATTTAAATACACTAGCTCCAATAAAAGCATAAGGAATAACGCCTGTTTTTTGTCTAAAATCAATGTAGTTAAAGTTAAATTCCGCAGCTCCCGTAAAATCCCAAATGTCTGATTGAAAATTCAAGTTTCTTGCTTGGGTTTCAGTCTCACCGCTCCACTTATCATCCCCTTCTAGTTTTCCATATTGAGCACTTAGTCTGAAAGTGACCAAGCTGTTGGGTGTATATCTTGTAATAATTCCTGCGCTGGGTTTCAAGCCTCTGGCATCAAAATAAGCTGGAGTTAGCTCCCCCGAATAATGGGAAAATCCACCAATCAAACCAAATTCTAATGCGCTTGTTCTAAACCAACGTTTTTGTGCATTCGCATTTAGTGTGCCTAAGCAGAGTAACAAGGTTACCCATAATACTGATTTTATGTTTCTTTTGAGCATTTTAAAGTAAAAATTTTATGTTCTAAACCACAGACTAGCAAGCAAAAATACTAATTTTAACGAAAAAAAGGATTCATTTTTTTTTGAGATGTCAATTTTGGCTCTTTTAAGCTCGTGTATAAAATTCTGTTTTTTCATGGGTGTGATTCCTTATAACCCCCGCGCTAATTAAATTAACGAGTATTTTGGCTGCACGCCATTTGGAGATATTGACCATTTTTCGGAATTCTTGAAGGTTGATTCTTTCGTTTTCTTCGAGGAATTTAAGCAATGTTTCCTCGTTCTTTCCGTAACTAATCATGGTGCCACGATTGCTTGCTTGTCGTTTGAGAACATCCACCACTATTTTGCTGGCGAGCAAACTCTTGTCTTTATTTCGAATATAAACCCACCATTTTTCATCTTCCCCTTTAGCATAATAAGGTTTTTTGTCACCTTCGGGTACATTGCATTCAAGTACTACTTTATCACCTATCTGATGCTCAGTTATTTCTAAGCTTATTTCTGGTTTACAATAAAAAGATGCGGCAAGATCTAGCATATATTTCTCATCCTCAGTTTGTATGCCAGCAATTGTTCTATTGTCGCGCACACCTACCAATAATATACCACCTTTATGATTTGCAAAGCTCACCATTGTTTTTGCAATTTTGTGGGCACTAGTAATTTCTTGCTTATAGTCAAGCATGTCACCTTCACCTTTTATGAGATATTGCTTTAGGCGGTCAATCACTTTTTTTATTCTTCCAACGGTTTATGAGCAAGGTTACTCAGTGCAACATTGTATTCGTTTACCATTTCAACGATGATGTCCCCAGCGGGTTTAATCGCATTAATATATCCACTTATTTGGCCTATTTCTAGTTCTCCCTCCACTAAATCACCCTCAAACATTCCTTTTTTAGCGCGAGCTCTGCCCAATAATGTAGCTAGATCTTCTTTTGAAGCACAGTTTGATTCGGCGCGTACTACGTCCTCCCAGAACTTATTTTTCAACATTCGAACTGGGGTTAGCTGTTTTAAACTTAGCTGTGTAGATCCTTCTTTTGCTTGAAGAATCATATTTTTAAAGTTAGTATGTGCACTGCTTTCTATGCTTGTAACAAATCTACTCCCCACTTGAACTCCTTCTGCCCCAAGCGCCATTGCTGCTAGCATTGTTTTGCCTGTTCCTATACCGCCGGCTGCCATAACTGGAATTTTTACAGCACTTGTAATTTGTGGAATAAGAACGAGTGTCGTTGTTTCTTCTCTTCCATTGTGCCCTCCGGCTTCAAATCCTTCTGCCACAATCGCGTCAACGCCACATGCCTCTGCTTTGAGCGCAAACTTTTCGTTGCTCACCACATGTACGACAATAATACCAGCGGCTTTAAGAGTTTCTGTCCATACTCCTGGATTTCCTGCAGAGGTAAAAACAATAGGCACTTTTTCTTCTAAAATAGTGGCTATGTGTTTATCAATATCAGGGTACAAAAGCGGAAGGTTTACCCCGAAAGGCTTTTTCGTAGCGAGTTTACATTTTTGAATATGTTTTTTGAGTATCTCTGGATACATACTTCCAGCTCCTATAATCCCTAAACCCCCAGCATTACTAACAGCGCTTGCAAGTTTCCATCCGCTGCACCATATCATTCCCCCTTGAATAATTGGATATTTTATGCCGAATAGTGATGTTATTCTATTTTGCATAATAGTGTTATTTAAAAAAGTCGGTTAACATTCCAGATTCACCAAGAGCGTACCCTTTTTCTGTAAGATTTACTTTGCCACAATCTATGTTGAGGTCATGCTCAAAGAATAGCGTATAGTCATTTTTAACAGCATCTATTAGGAAGGACTCTCTTTCTTTCATGGTATCCAGCGGACGTATATCATAACCCATAACATAATTGGGTTTAATGTGCCCACAGCTAGGTATCATATCTGCCATAAAAACCAAAGTTTCTCCGTTGATGTTTATTTTGGGGCAAAACATGGATTCTGTGTGTCCTTGAGCTAGTATTCCACTTATATTTTCAGATATTTTGAGGTCTTCTCCAATAAAACAGAGGTTTCCCAATTCTTGAATTGGTAAAATATTTTCGCGTAAAAAGGATGCTTTTTCGCGTGGATTAGGATGAATAGCATGCTCCCAGTGTGCAGGATGAACCCAGTAGTTGGCCTTAGGGAACGTGAGTTCATATGCATCTTTCATGAAATTCCATTTTACACTACCGCCGCAGTGATCAAAATGTAGGTGGGTTAGCACTACATCTGTAATATCTCCAAAATCTACACCTGCTTCATTTAGTGATTTTTTAAGCGAGTGAAGACCATTCAGGTAGTAATATCCAAAGAATTTTTCACTTTGTTTTTCGCCCATGCCGTTGTCAATTAGGATCAAACGGTTGCCATCCTCTATCAAGAGACATCTCATTGCCCAATTGCACATATTGTTTTCATCGGCAGGATTTATATGTTGCCACATACTTTTGGGTACAGTGCCGAACATGGCCCCGCCGTCTAGCATAAAATTTCCGGTATGGATGGTGTGTAATCTCATTAATAATTGTGTTTAATAAATTTCTTAACGGTATAAACTCCTTGAACTTGAATAACCATGAGGTATAATCCGGGCTCCAAGTAGCTCACATCGTATGTTCGTTGAAACGGAATAAAGCTGAGTGAATTCAGTAATTCTGTAAATACGACATTCCCGAAAGTATTGATTATCTGAAGTGTTCCGTTACCTGAAACTCGGTTTGCAAGTTGTATTGCCAATGTCAAATTATTGCGCACGGGATTGGGTGAAATGAAAGCAAAGAATAAATCATTTTGACATACACCTGTGTAGGTGCTTTGGTTTGTATTTAGTCCAGCTACATTGGTCATTTCGCAATTATTTCTGTAGGTTATATTATTGCATCCGCAAACTGGATAAAACTCAGAGTTGTTGCATTGGTAGTAAGGATTTACCCGATTTTCATCGATGCAATTATCAACGATTTGCGCCTTGCACACTAAGGCTGTACAAAAAATTAATATGCTGAAAAGTCTATGCATTTGTAACTTGGTCAAAAGTAATTTATTATACCTGAAATTCCCATGGAAGGAATAGTTTATGTTTTTTGTTTCCCAAAAACAGACCGAATAGTGAGAAGCCTCGTTGAGGGGAATTCATACTGGATTTAAACCCACGCTTTCGGTTCGGTTTTGCCAATTAGGATATACCGTTCTCCGTTATAAGCCCTTATATTTGTGGGTATTATATGTTTTATTTTATTGTATCATTACTCTGCTCTGTACTCGTTCCTCAGCACGACTTTCACACTTCATGGATGAATCTTACGTTTAATGAAAAAAATAATCAATTTGAAGTGTCTTGGCGAACGGACACAGAGCACTTAGAAGGAGTACTCACTTCTTTTTCAGTCGCTGAAATTAAGTTAGAAAGCACTTCAATAGAAGATCATAAAATGCTGTTAAACAAGTATATAAACAAGAATACATCTCTCTTATTTAATCAGCAAAAGCAGCTCTTAGAGGTAGATGTAGTAGAGGTGACATTTGCTGAAGTAGTGATTCATTTCAAACCTATAAAATACAAACGAAAATTAAAATCAGTAACGGTGGCGAGTACGCTATTACAGATGGTTTTCCCTAATCAAAAAAATATGGTGCAGTTGAATTACAAGGGAAAAATGTACAGTATGCTTTTGGGTGGAAGTAAGACCACAGAAGAGGTGTTTTTAGACTAAGTGTAAATCTAAAAATGCACAAAGTGTTGACTGTTATAAATCTTAACACGATGCTAAGATTTGGTAAGGGATAATGGTGTAGTGGTAACCATTACGTTTTATTTAATATACTTTATGGGCATAATCTTCCGAGCAACTAAAAATGTACCTTTGCAGTTATGCCATTTGAATTAAAATCCCCCTTTCAGCCGACAGGAGATCAGCCTGCTGCAATAAAAAAACTGGTGCAGGGGGTGAATGAAGGACTGCCCGCTCAAACCCTCTTAGGGGTAACAGGCAGCGGTAAAACCTTTACCATGGCAAATGTTATACAACAAACACAAAAACCAACCTTAATTGTAAGTCATAATAAGACATTGGTTGCGCAGTTGTATGGCGAATTCAAGCACTTTTTCCCCAATAATTCGGTACAATATTTTGTGTCTTACTATGATTACTATCAGCCAGAAGCATTTATACCTAGCAGTAATACCTTCATTGAAAAAGATCTAAATATCAATGAAGAGATTGAAAAAATGCGTTTGCAAACAAGCTCGGCTTTGCAAAGCGGCCGAAGAGATGTGATTGTGGTTGCATCGGTAAGTTGTATTTATGGTGCGGGAAATCCAAACGACTTTGAGGATAATATTATACGTATAGAACGAGGACAAAAAATAGCGAGGAATACACTTTTGCAGGCGTTAGTCTCAAGTCTTTATTCCAGGACAACTGCAGATTTTAAAAGAGGGACCTTTAGGGTAAAAGGAGATACGGTAGATGTGTTTTTAGCCTATGATGATGTAGCCTTGCGAATTGGTTTTTTTGGGAATGAAATAGAAGATATTGAAACTATAGACCCCATGACGGGTCAGCGCATAGAAGTGATGGAAAATGCAGCAATTTTTCCGGCCCAACTTTTTGTAACACCTAAAGATAGACTGAATCAAGCCATTATTCATATACAAGATGACATGGTGGCGCAAGTAGAATATTTTAAGAGGATAGGCAAATCATTAGAAGCAAAACGCCTCCAAGAACGGACCGAGTTTGATTTGGAAATGATGCGTGAATTGGGTTATTGCAGTGGGATAGAAAACTATAGTAGATATATGGACGGCAGAGAGCAAGGACAACGACCATTCTGTCTTATAGATTATTTTCCGGATGATTTTCTAATGATCGTGGATGAAAGTCATGTGACTCTACCCCAAGTTAGGGCTATGTATGGGGGAGATAGAAGTAGAAAAGTGAACCTAGTAGATTATGGATTCAGACTTCCTGCCGCTATGGATAATAGGCCACTTAAGTTTGAGGAATTTGAATCTGTAACCAATCAAGTAGTGTATGTAAGCGCTACGCCCGCAGATTATGAAATTGACAAAAGTGAGGGTGTGATAGTAGAACAAGTAATACGTCCGACAGGACTGTTGGACCCCGTAATAGAAGTAAGGCCTTGCGTAAATCAAGTAGACGATTTACTTGAACAAATAGATGAACGCATACAAATGGGTGATCGCGTTCTAGTAACAACTCTTACGAAACGGATGGCGGAAGAATTGGATAAATACATTCGAAATTTGGGAATATCGGCAACCTACATTCACTCGGAAGTAAAAACACTCGATAGGGTAGAAATACTGGACAGATTGCGAGCAGGGGACATTGATGTGCTTATTGGGGTGAATTTATTACGAGAAGGTTTGGACTTACCAGAAGTGAGTTTAGTCGCAATTTTGGATGCTGACAAAGAGGGCTTTTTGCGAAGCGAAAGAAGTTTAGTGCAAACCGTAGGGCGAGCTGCTCGAAATGTAAATGGTAAGGTAATAATGTATGCGGATAAAATAACAGAAAGCATGCGACGCACCATAGAGGAAACCGAGCGCAGACGACTTGTACAAATGAAATACAATGAGGAACATGGTATCACTCCTCAAACTAGTATCAGAAGTACAGAATCTGTTTTTGACCATAAAGATAAATCAGCTTTAGAACGGGTGACGAATCCGTACCAACGACGCGATAACGAAATGAGTATAGCCGCAGATCCTGTGATGCAATACATGAGTGCAGATGGTGTTAAGAAAGCAATTGAAAACACTAAAATACAAATGTTAAAAGCAGCCAAAGAAATGGACTTTATGGAAGCAGCTAGATTACGCGATGAAATTAATCAGCTGGAGGATAAGTTAAAAGGG